>NZ_JACCBK010000001.1:2234785-2554040 GCF_013409875.1 Cellulomonas oligotrophica | reverse complement strand
CGCTGTAGGACTCGCCGTCGGGCGCGAGGGCGGCCTGGCGCACGGCGCGGCGCAGCGCGTGCACGTGCTCGTCGCCGTCGTCCGGCACCCGGGGCGGCGCGTCGAGCGCACCGACGTCGTCGACCTGGGGGATCGCGCCGCCGAGCAGCTCGACGGCCCGCGCGTTGCTCTGCAGCACCCGCAGCTCGCCGCCGGCACGCTCCTGCATGATGACGAGACCGACCTGGGCGTCGAGGATCCCTCCGTGCAGGAGCTGCTGCCGGGCGGCGCGCTCCTCGACGGCCAGGAGCTGCTCGTTGCGGGTGGCGGACAGCAGCAGGATCGACGCCGCGTACGTCACGAGGAACCCCTGCGCGACGAGGTTGCGCTGGAGGTCCGTGAGGTTCTCCGCGCCGGCGAACGGCCCGAGGCCCAGCGCCGTGAGCGTCGTGACCGCCACGGCGACCCCGACGAGCTGCACCGCGACGACCCGGGTGGAGTGCACCAGCGCCCCCCAGACGAGCACGGGCATGGCCGCGAACGACAGCGGCGGCGCGCTCGGCAGACCGAAGACCAGGCCCACGACGCCCACGAGCGCGACCCACTGGGCGACGACGCCGTGCCGGGCACGGACCGCCGTGGTCCGCACCGCCGGCGCCGCCAGGGGCACGATCGTGACGATCGCCGACCCGTGGCTGGCCACCACCGCCGGGGCCGTCGCCCAGAAGCTGCCGCCGGCCAGGAGCGCGACCGCGAGCCCGCCGAGGACGCCCCCGACGAGGGCACCGGCCCCGGCCGCGCCGAGGAACGCCCCGACGTCACGGACCGACTCCATGCGGAAGCGCCCGTGCCGGCGCACGAGCGCCGCGACGAGCAGGGACTCCGCGGCCACGGTCAGCCCGAACGCGGCCGACAGGTCCGGCGGGCGGCCCGCGACGAGGTTCGACGCCGCGGTGACCAGGCCGATCGCGAGCCCCACGGCCCATGCCCACCGTCGTGACGCCGCCAGGACCGCCAGCACGGCCGCCCCCGACGCCGGCCACCACGCGGCCGTGCTCTGCCCGAACGACGCCAGCCACACCGCCGCGACGCCCAGCAGGTACGCCAGGCCGAGCAGGACCGGCACCCGCGCGGCGACGTCGTGCGCGGACGGGCCGACCCCGTCGGTGTCCGACATGGGCCCCCACCTCACCCGCGCACCGTGGCGTGCCGGCATGCCGCCGACCCGCCCAACATGCACGATGGGGGTGCAGGCGGCAACACCAGGGGGTGGGCGTGGCGTCGATCGTGGTCGTCGAGGACGACGTGGACATCGCGACCCTCGTCGCGCACAAGCTGCGGGGCGCGGGCCACGAGGTGAGCGTCGAGCACGACGGGCAGGCCGGGCTGGCCGCCGTGCGCGAGGTGCGCCCCGACGTGGTCGTGCTCGACTGGATGATGCCGCGGATGAACGGCATCGAGGTGTGCGAGGCCGTGCGCGCGGACCCCGCCCTGGCAGGCGTGCGGGTCATCCTGCTGACCGCCAAGGCCCAGGAGGGCGACCTGGAGCAGGCGTTCGCCGTCGGCGCCGACGACTACGTGCAGAAGCCGTTCTCGACGCGCGAGCTGTCGGCCCGCGTCGCCGCGGTCCTCGCCCGGCGGGGGTGAGCCCGCGGTGACCGACGTCGCGCTCCTCCTGCTGGCCGTGGGGGCAGCCGCCGTCGTCGTGCTGCTGGTCGCCGTGCTCACCGTCCGCACGGTCGGTGACGCGCTGGGTGCCCGGCGCCGCCGCGCACGGGCCGCCGTCCTGCCCGTGCTGCTGGAGGTGCTGGACGGCGAGGACGTCGTCGCACCCCGCCGGCGGCACCTGCGCACCGCGATGGCCGACACCGCCGCCGACCTGACCCACAAGCTGCGCGGCTCCGACCGCGAGCGCCTGGCCGTGTGGCTCACGGAGCAGGGGGTGCGGGAGGCCGCGCAGCGGCGCATGCGCTCGCCGTGGGCGCCGCACCGGGCGCGGGCGATCGAGGCGTACCTGGCGGCGACGGGCGGCACGGACCCGGAGCCGGTGGTGGCGATGCTGCGGGACCGGCACCCGCGGGTGCGGGCGGCGGCGGTGGGCTCGCTCGGCGGGTGCGGGGCCGCGTCGGCGGTGCCGGCGCTCGTCGCCGCGGTCGGGTCGCGCCGGACGCGGGTGTCGCCGAGCGCGGTCGCGATGGCCGTGGTGCACGCGGCGCCGACGAGCGCGGCCGCGCTGGCCCCGGCGTGGCGCTCGTCGGACCCGGCGGTGCTGGCGATGGCCGTCGACGTGGTCGGGTGGCTCGGGCTGCTCGACGGGCGGGCGCAGGTCGAGGACCTGCTGCGCACGTCCCCCGACGCGCAGGTGCGCGACCGTGCCGCGGACGCGCTGCGACGCCTGGGCGACCCCCGCAGCGTGCCGGTGCTGGAGCAGGCGCTCGCCCGGGTCCCGGCGGGCGACCCGCGGGCCGCGGGCCTGGACCGGGCGCTGGCGACGGTGCGCGCGGGTGCCGGGTGACGGACGTCGCGTCGGCCGTCGCGACGACCCTGGTGCTCGTCGTCACCGTGTACTACGCCGTGCACAACCTGCTGCTCGTGCTGCTCGTCGCGCGGGCCGGGGCGGCCGTGGTCGAGGAGGCCCAGTGGCCGCACGACCTGACGCACTCGATGACGTTCGCGAACCCGCTGACGCCGGGGGTGTCGGTCCTGGTGCCGGCGCACGACGAGGAGGCGGGCATCGTGGCGTCCGTGGAGTCGCTGCTGGCGCTGCGGTACCCGCGCCTGGAGGTCGTGGTCGTCGACGACGGCTCGGCCGATCGCACGGCGGAGCTGCTGCTCGACGGCTTCGCGATGGAGCCGGCCGAGCTGCCGGTGACGTCGCACGTGGCGCAGGAGGGCGAGACCCTGGGCACGTTCCGCTCGACCCGGCACCCGCACCTGGTGCTCGTGCGCAAGCGGTCGGTGGGGCGCCGGTCCGACGCGGTGAACGCCGGGTTCCGTCGGTCGACGCAGCCGCTGGTCTGCATGATCGACGCGGACTCGGTGCTGGAGCCCGACGCGCTGCTGCACGTGGTGCAGCCGTTCGTCGACGACCACGAGGTGGTGGCGGCGGGCGGTCTGGTCCTGCCGTCGAACGGTGCCGTGGTCGAGCGGGGACGGGTCACGTCGTTGCGGGCGCCGCGGACGTGGCTGGAGCGCACGCAGGTGCTGGAGTACCTGCGGGCGTTCCTCGTGGGCCGGTCGGGGTGGGCGTCCGCGAACGGGCTGATGATCATCTCGGGCGCCTTCGGGGTGTTCCGGCGCGAGGTCGTCGAGGAGATCGGCGGGCTGGACCCGGACTCCCTGGCGGAGGACGCGGACCTGGTCGTCGCGACGCACCACGCGCTGCGGGGGCGCGGCACGCCGTACCGGGTGGTGTTCGTGCCGGAGCCGGTGTGCTGGACGGAGGTGCCGACGTCGCTGGCGGTGCTGCGCCGGCAGCGGCACCGGTGGTCGCAGGGGCTCGGTGAGCTGCTCGGCAAGCACCGGGGCATGCTCGGGCGGCCCCGGTACGGCGTGCTCGGCGTGGTGACGATGCCGTACTTCCTGCTGTTCGAGCTGCTGGGGCCGGTGCTGGAGGTCGTCGGGCTGGTCGTCGCGGTGCTGGGCCTGGCGCTCGGGTGGGTGCCGCCGGCGGCGGTGGCGGCGTTCTTCGTCGCGTCGGTGCTGCTGTCGGTCGCGGTGTCGCTCGCCGCGCTGCTGGTCGAGGAGTCGGTGTTCCGCCGCTACCCGTCGTGGCGGGACACCCTGGTGCTGGCGGTCAGCGCCGCGATGGAGCCGTTCTGGTACCGGCCGATGCACTCGTGGTGGCGCGCGGTCGGCCTGTGGCGCGCGCTGCGCCGCCGCCCCGCCACCTGGGGCGTCATGACCCGCCAGGGCTTCCCCCATCCCTGACCCCCACCCCGGCGCCGGGGTGGGGGTCAGGGGGTGGTGGGGGGTACGGGTGGGATGTTCTCGATGCGGGCGTCGAGGCGGGCCAGGCGGGTGTCGAGGGTCGCGCGGTCGGCCGCGTAGACCGGGACGAGGGCGCCGACGAGCTCCGCGGGCGGGACGAACCACCCCCGCGGTGCGTGCTCGCGCAGAGCCTTGAGCGTCTGGATCGGCGTCGGGCCGACCCGCGTCACGCGCACGGTCACGAGCGGCTCGTCGTCGCGCGACGCGGGACGCACCCAGCGCTCGACGACGACGCCGAGCACGAGGAGGAGCCCGGCCACCCGCAGCACCGCACCGACCACGTCCCACCAGGTCCCGCCGAGGGTGCCGAGCCCGAACCCCGCACCGAGCAGCACCACCCCGCCCCCGACGAGCGCCGCCCGCTCCCGTCCGCCTGCTCCGCCCCGCACCCGCACTCCTCCCACCCCGACCTGCACGTGCCCCGATCCAACCGCCCCCACCCGCGCCACCACCAGCCATCCCGTCATCCCCTGTCGCCCCAGGCACGCCCCGAGCGACCGATGACGGGGTCGGCGCAGCGGGCCGAGCCCGTCAGCAGACGCTGGACCTGTCAGGGCCCACGTGCTCGGGAGCCGTCAGGGGTGAGGGCCGGGTCGCCGTCGCGGCGGGGTCGAGATCTCCGTGCGCGTGCGAGCAGGCCTCCCCGACTCAGCGCCAGGGTGGGCGCTCTGCGCGACGGACCGTCGAGTCCAGCGTGACGTCGTAGCCGTACATCCTGTCCGCGGTCGACCCCTCGGCCCCCACCCACACGGACCTGCCGATCGCGCGCCCGACCGACCGCAGGAAGTCGCACAGCGCGTCCAGCCGCTCCTGCCCCTGGAACGCCTTCACGTTCAGGTCGAAGTCGATCGAGTCGACGCTGAGGCACCGCAGGAGCACCCAGCCCTCGGGGGTGACCTCGACCCGGACCGGGGGCCTCTCCGACCCGGGCTCGTCGAGGCGCGCGGCGAGCTCCGCCGCGGTCGGCAGCGCGTTCCCGTCCACCTGCCACCGCCACGGCCCGGTGAGGACGAGGTCGAGGACCCTCTGCCAGTCGTCGACCGTGGTCGCGCCCTCGACCCACCCGTCGGGGAGCGAGCCCACCAGCTGCGCGTCGAACAGGTCGGCGACGTCGTCCCAGCGCAGCGTGCTCACCGTGCCATCGTGCCGCGGCCCCGGCGGTGACGGGCGGGAACGGGCGGTGGGCACAGGCGGCGAGCAGGCCGACGCTGGGCGCCACGAGCGCCGCGCTCAGGAATCGAGATGAGCACCGGCGGCCGGTGCTGCGAGGATGGGCGGTCGTGACCACGCCCGACCCCGCCCCCGAGACCGCCGCCCCGCAGGGCGCCCGCGGCGGGGCTCGCCGTCGCGCCGGGCGACGTGGCGGGCGCGACCGGGCGCGGGGCCAGGGCACGCACCGCGACGACGCCCGCCTCGCGCGTGCCGCCGAGGCCCGTGCCGCGGTGGTCCTGCCGGAGATCACCTACCCCGAGCAGCTCCCCGTCTCGACCCGCCGCCAGGAGATCGCCGACGCGCTGCGCGACCACCAGGTCGTCGTCGTCGCCGGTGAGACGGGGTCGGGCAAGACGACGCAGATCCCGAAGATCGCGCTGGAGCTGGGCCGCGGGCGGGCCGGCCAGATCGGCCACACGCAGCCCCGACGGATCGCGGCCCGCTCGGTGGCCGAGCGCATCGCCGACGAGCTGGGCGTCCCCCTCGGCGGGGTCGTCGGCTACCAGGTGCGGTTCACCGACGAGTCGTCCGACTCGACGCTCGTCAAGGTGATGACCGACGGCATCCTGCTGGCGCAGATCCAGCGCGACCCGATGCTGCGGATGTACGACACGCTCATCATCGACGAGGCGCACGAGCGCAGCCTCAACATCGACTTCGTCCTGGGGTACCTGACGCGGCTGCTGCCGCAGCGCCCGGACCTCAAGCTCGTCATCACGTCGGCGACGATCGACTCCGACCGGTTCGCCCGGCACTTCGCCGGGCCGGCCACGCAGGAGCACCCGGACGGCGTGCCCGCGCCCGTCGTCGAGGTCAGCGGCCGCACCTACCCCGTCGAGATCCGCTACCAGCCGCTGAGCCCCGACGACGGCCCGGACCGCGACATGGTCACCGGCATCACCGAGGCCGTCGACGAGCTCATGGCCGAGGGGCCCGGCGACGTGCTGGTGTTCCTGTCCGGGGAGCGCGAGATCCGCGACGCCGAGGACGCGCTGCGCGGCTCGCTCGGCCCGCGCGTGACCGACCCGCGGCACCCGGCCGCCGTGGACGTCGTGCCGCTGTACGCGCGCCTGTCGGCCGCGGAGCAGCGCCGGGTGTTCGAGGCGCACACGACGCGCCGCGTGATCCTCGCGACGAACGTCGCCGAGACGTCGCTGACCGTGCCGGGCGTGCGGTACGTGGTCGACCCGGGGACGGCGCGCATCTCGCGGTACTCCAAGGCGACGAAGGTGCAGCGGCTGCCGATCGAGCCGGTGTCGCAGGCGTCGGCGAACCAGCGTTCGGGCCGGTCGGGGCGTGTCGCGCCCGGCGTCGCGATCCGCCTGTACTCCGAGGAGGACTTCGCGGGCCGCCCCGAGTACACCGAGCCGGAGATCCTGCGCACGTCGCTCGCGTCGGTGATCCTGCAGATGATCGCGGTGGGTGTGGTCGCGTCCCCCGACGAGGTCGTGGAGTTCCCGTTCGTCGACCCGCCGGACGTGCGGTCCGTGCGTGACGGCGTGGCGCTGCTCACCGAGCTCGGCGCCCTCGAGGTGCGCGGCGGTCGCACCCGGCTCACCGACACCGGCCGCACGCTCGCCCGGCTGCCCATCGACCCGCGGCTGGCGCGCATGGTCGTCGAGGCCGGGCGGCGCGGCGTCGCGCGCGAGGTGCTCGTCGTCGCGGCGGCGCTGTCCATCCAGGACCCGCGCGAGCGCCCCGCCGAGCAGCGCGAGACGGCCGACGCCCTGCACCGGCGGTTCGCCGACCCGTCGTCGGACCTGCTGTCGTACCTCAACCTGTGGACGTACCTGCGCGAGCAGCAGCGCGAGCTGTCCGGCTCGGCGTTCCGCCGCATGTGCCGGTCCGAGCACCTGCACTTCCTGCGGGTGCGGGAGTGGCAGGACGTCGTCGCGCAGCTGCGGCAGATGGCCAAGGACCTCGACATCGACGCCAAGGGCGCGCCCACGCCCGCGTCCGACGCGGTCCCGGCCGCCGCGGGCCACGGACGGGACGGGCGGCGCGACGGCGGCCGGCACACCCCCACGGGCGCGCCCACCCAGGACGCCGCCACGGTCGACGGTCCGGCGGCCGTGCAGACCCGGTGGACGTGGGACGGTGACGCGATCCACCGCGCGATGCTCCCCGGCCTGCTCTCGCAGGTCGGCATGCAGATGGTCACGGACGTGGCGGCGGGCAACCCGCCGAAGGGCCGCGACGGCAAGCCGCGCAAGCCCGACGCGCGGGCCCGCAACGAGTACCTCGGTGCGCGCGGGGCACGGTTCGCGATCTTCCCCGGGTCCGGGCTGGCGCGTCGTCCCCCGTCGTGGGTGATGGCGGCCGAGCTCGTCGAGACGTCACGGCTGTGGGCTCGGGACGTCGCGCGGGTCGACCCGGCGTGGGTCGAGGAGGCCGCCGCGCACCTGGTGAGGCGGACCTACTCGGAGCCGGCGTGGTCGACGCGGCAGGGCGCGGCCATGGTGACCGAGAAGGTGCTGCTGTTCGGGGTGCCGGTCGTCGTCGACCGCCGGACGCTGCTGGCCACGGTGGACCCCGAGCAGGCGCGCGAGCTGTTCGTGCGGCACGCCCTGGTGCAGGGCGAGTGGACGACGCACCACCAGTTCTTCCACGAGAACCGGCGCCTGCTCGCCGAGGCGGAGGGCCTGGAGGCGCGGGCCCGGCGTCGCGACCTCGTGGTCGACGACGACGTGCTCTTCGACTTCTACGACGAGCGGGTGCCGGCCGACGTCGTCTCCGCGCGGCACTTCGACCGGTGGTGGAAGGACGCGCGGCGCACGACCCCGGACCTGCTGACGTTCACGCGCGAGCTGCTCGTGGGCGACGACGCGCACGCGATCGACGAGAGCGCGTTCCCGTCGCGGTGGCCGCAGGGCGACCTGGCGTTCCCGCTGACGTACCAGTTCGAGCCCGGGACGGAGGCCGACGGCGTCACGGTGCACGTGCCGCTCGCGCAGCTGCCGCGGGTGCGGCCCGAGGGCTTCGACTGGATGGTCCCGGGTCTGCGCGCCGAGCTGCTCACCGCGACGATCCGCGCGCTGCCCAAGCCGGTGCGCGTGCAGCTCGTCCCCGCACCGGACGTCGCCCGCGCGGTCGACGCGTGGATGACCGAGCACGCCGCGTCCTGGGAGGACACGGTGCGCGCGGCCGACGCGGCGCCGTCGTTCGTGGAGGTGTTCGCCCAGGCGGTGCGCGCGCTGCGGGACGTCGAGGTGCCGCCGGACGCCGTCGACCTCGACCGGCTGCCCCCGCACCTGCGCGTGACGTTCCGGGTGATCGGCGAGCAGGGCGGGCGCTCGGGCGGCGTGCTCGACGAGGGCAAGGACCTCCTGGCGCTGCAGCGCCGGCACGCGGCACGGGCGCAGGACGCGGTCGCGTCGGCCGTGCGCACCGCGGTGCGGGCGGCGATGGAGGAGGCGATGACCGCGGGCGGCACCTCGGCCGTCCCCGGCGGTACGACAGACGGCGTGGCAGGCGGCCGGCGTGCCGACGACGGGCGCGGTGCCGGCGCTGCGGGCGGCGGGCGGGCCGCACGGCCGGGCCCCGCCCCGCGCAGCCCCGGCGTCGACCTGGAGCGGACCGGCCTGACCACGTGGCCCGACCTGCCGGGCCCGCTGCCCGAGCTCGTCGAGGCCGCGTCCGCGGCGGGCGGCGTGGTGCGGGCGTACCCGACGCTCGTCGAGGAGCGCGTGGGCGGTGCGCCGGGCGTCGCGCTGCGGGTGCTGGCCGACGCCGCGGTGGCCCAGGACGCCGCGCACCGGGGCCTGCGCCGGCTCCTGCTGCTCGACGTCGGCCTGCCGACGGCCCGCGTGACCACCCGGTGGACGGGGCAGCAGGCGCTGACGCTGGCCGCGTCGCCGGCGCCGTCCACCCAGGCCCTCGTGGCGGACGTGCAGCTCGCGTCCGTCGACCGGCTGCTGCGACGCGCCCTGGCCGGCCGGCCCGCGAGCGCGGTCCGCGACGCGGCGGGCTATGCGGCGGTGCGGGAGGCCGTGCGGGACGCGCTGGAGGACGACGTGCACCGCACGGTCGGCGACGTCGTGACGGTGCTGACGGCGTGGCGCGAGGTCGAGGCGGAGGTGCGCGGCACGTCGAGCGTGGCGCTGCTGGCGACCGCGCAGGACGTGCGGGCGCAGGTGGGGCGCCTGGTGCACGACGGGTTCGTGGCCGAGGTCGGGGCGGACCGGCTGCCGCACGTCGCGCGCTACCTGCGCGCGGCCCGGCACCGGCTGGTCAAGGCGGCGGAGAACCCGCGCCGCGACGCCGACCTGGCGTGGCAGGTGCAGGACGTGGAGGACCAGGTCGCGACGGTCCGCGCACGCCTGGCCGCGGGGCCGGCGGACCCGGTGCGGGCGGCGGCGCTGGAGGACGTGCGGTGGCTGGTCGAGGAGCTGCGGGTGAGCCTGTTCGCGCAGCAGATCGGCACGCCGGTGCCGGTGTCGCCGACGCGGATCCGCAAGGCGCTGGCGGCGATCGGCTGACCGCCCGGGCCCGGGGCGCAGCCCGGGCCGAGGGGTTGTCGGGGTCCGTCGTCGGTGCCGTGACCGGTGCTGGCACCGACGCGACCCGTTGACCTGCGACGACGTCGCGACGCACGCACGCAGGGGTGAGCGGGCGTCCGGGTGGCGACCGAGCGGGTGAAGCGTGCACCCACAACGGGCGGGCCCCGGCGTTGTGGGAGTCGGCAGGTCCGGCGCGGGGGGACGAATCGGTACGTTGCGGACGGCGTGCTGGACGGTTGTCCGCCGCTCCCCCCTCGCGGACGACCGCACCGCCCCGGCGGCGGCGACCGCCCGAACGACACGGAGTCGTCATGACCACCCCCCAGCCCCCCGCCGCTCCCGAGCCCGTCAACCCCGCCCCGGTGCCCGCGCCGGCCGGTGCCGCGCAGGACGGCCAGAACGCGATGCTCGTGCACCTCGGCGGCATCCTGTTCAACTTCATCCCCGGCCTCGTCGTGTGGCTTTCCGTGCGCGGACGCCGGACGCTGCTCGAGGACCAGGCGCTGGAGGCCCTGAACTTCCAGCTCACGCTGTTCGGCCTTTACATCGTGACGGCGATCCTCGCCCTCTTCGGCCTCCCGCTGGGCTTCCTCGTGTGGATCGCCGGGACGGTCTTCGCGATCATCGCCGGGCTCGCCGCGAAGGAGGGTCGGGCGTACCGCTACCCGGCCACGCTGCGCCTGGTGAAGTGACGCACCGCTGAGACGATCCGACGGCGCGGTGCCGCGGGCGGGGCGCACCCCTCCTGCGGCACCGCGCCGTCGTCGTGCCCGGGGAGTGACCGGTCAGGCGGCGTCGAGCCGGGCACGCACCTCGGGCTCGAGGTCGAGGTCGGCCGCCCCGAGCAGCTCGTCGAGCTGCTCGACGCTGCTCGCGCCGACGACGGGCAGCACGGGGACCTCCCCGCCGAGCAACCAGGCGAGCGCGACCTGGTGCGGCGTCGCCC
This sequence comes from Cellulomonas oligotrophica, assembly GCF_013409875.1. Lineage (GTDB taxonomy): Bacteria > Actinomycetota > Actinomycetes > Actinomycetales > Cellulomonadaceae > Cellulomonas > Cellulomonas oligotrophica. Next base: position 2,543,414 of record NZ_JACCBK010000001.1, on the reverse strand, counting down.
CCAGGTCGGCGGCCACGTCCTGCAGCACGGCGAGACGGGCGCGCGAGCCCGGGTGGTCGTAGCCGCCCGGCAGCGGCTTGTCGGGGCGCACCAGCGCACCCTGGAGGAGCGGGGAGTAGGCGGTGACGGCCAGCGGCGGGCGGCCGTCGACTCCGGTGGAGGCCGTGTAGTCGAGCAGGTCGGGGGTCGCGACGTCGTCACGGCCGACCTCGGGGCGCGGGTGCAGGTAGCTCATCCGCTGCTGGACGACCGCATAGGGTGCGACGCCGAGGCGGGCGGCCTGCTCACGGGCCTCGACGAGGCGCCAGGTCGCGACGTTGGAGATGCCGCTGAGGCCGACGAGGCCCTCATCCTGGAGGGCCCCGAACGCCCCGACGGTCTCGGCGAGCGGGGTCTCGCGGTCGTCGACGTGGCCGTAGAGGACGTCGATCCGGTCGACGCCGAGGTGCTGGAGGCTGAGCCGGGCCTCGGCGGCGACGACCTGCGCGGACAGACCTTGGAAGTTGGTCGGCGGGGTGCCCGAGAGCGGCAGCGCGGGGTCCTTCGGGGCGGCGCCCAGCTTGGTGGCGAGGCGCACCTGCCCGCGGGTGCCGCGGTCGGCGAGCCAGCGGCCGAGCACGTCCTCGCTGTCGCGCCCGTACCCCTCGCCCCAGGCGTTGTAGTTGTTGGCGGTGTCGAGGAACGTCCCGCCGGCCTCGACGAAGCGGTCGAGGATCGCGTGGGCCGTGGCCTCGTCGGTGCGGGTGCCGAACCACATGGTGCCGAGGCACAGGGTCGACACGTCGACCGTGGTGCGGCCGTCGCTCAGCGTGCGGTGGCGCATGGGTCTCCTTCCAGGGGTGGGGACGGCCCTCGCCACCCTGGTGCGGGGTGCCGTCCCTGGCGACGCTAGGCGCGCAGCGGTCCGGGAGTACCGTCCGATCTGATGGCTCCTGACCGGACCGATCTGCCACCGGCGTGGGACGTGCTGCTGGACCTGGGCGGCGACGGCCCCGCGCATGTGCGCCTGGAGACGGCGCTGCGGCGTGCGGTGCGCGACGGCCGCGCAGCACCCGGTGCGGCCCTGCCGCCGAGCCGTGCGCTGGCCGCGATGCTCGGCGTCTCGCGCTGGGTGGTGACGCAGGCGTACGGGCATCTCGTGGCCGAGGGGGTGCTCGAGGCGCGGACCGGCTCGGCGACCCGGGTCGCGGCCCGACCCGCCGACACGGGCGGCACGGGTGGGGGTGCGCGGCAGGTCCCTGCTCCTCTGCCGTCGCGACGCGCGTTCGACCTGGCACCGGGCGTGCCGGACCTGCGGCACGTGCCGCGCGCCGACTGGGTGCGCGCCACGCGGACGGCGCTGGACGCCGCGTCGGACGCCGACCTCGCCGGTCCGGTGCCCGGCGGGCACCCGCGCGCGCGTGCGGCGCTGCTGGCTCACCTGCTCGCGGCCCGCGCGGTGGTCGCCGACGACGTCCGGGTCACCAGCGGTGCGGCCGAGGGCATGCGCCGCGTCGCATGCGCGCTGCTGGCCGCCGGGCACCGGTCGGTGCTGGTCGAGGACCCGGGGTGGCCGCGGCTGCCGGAGGTGGCGGCCTCGGCGGGCCTGGCACCGGTGCCGGTGCGCGTCGACGCGGGCGGTCTCGAGGTGGCGCAGGCACGGCTGCGCGCGGCGCGCACGGGCGCACGCGCGGTGCTGGTGACGCCCGCGCACCACTTCCCCACGGGTGCGGCGCTCGCGCCGGAGCGCCGGGACGCGCTGGTGCGGTGGGCCCGCGAGGTCGACGGGCTGGTGGTGGAGGACGACTACGACGCCGAGCACCGCTACGACCGCCGCCCGGTGGCCGCGCTGCAGGGCCTCGCGCCCGAGCGGGTGCTGCTGCTGGGGTCGCTGAGCAAGACGCTGTCGCCGGCGGTCGGTCTCGGGTGGGCGGTCGTGCCGCCGCGGTGGCGGGACGCGTTCGACGCCGCGGACGGCACGGACCCGTCGACACTGACGCAGCTGGTGGTGGCGGAGCTGCTGGCCGGCGGCGCGTACGCGCGGCACCTGCGCGCGGGCCGGGTGCGCTACGCCCGGCGCCGCCGGGCCCTCGTCGACGCGCTGCGCCGCCACCTGCCGGGGTGCACGGTCGACGGCCTCGACGCGGGCCTGCACGTGCTGCTGCACCTGCCCGACGGCGTGGACGGCGAGGACGTCGCGGCCGCCGCCGCGCGACTCGACGTCACGGTGGCGCCCGGGGCCAGGTACGACGCACCGGGCGGGGCCGCGTCGCGCGGGACGCTGGTGCTGGGCTACGGCGCCCTGGCGGACGCGCGCGTCGAGGGTGCGGTCGCCCGGCTGGCCGCGGCCGTCCGCCACGTCGCGCACGGCCCGTCGTGAGCCGTCCCCAGCCCTGCGTCGGGCGGCCCCGCGCACGGACCGCACGCCCGGCACGCACGTTGTCGGACGCCCGCACCAGACTCGGGGCATGACCGACGCCCTGCCTCTCGTCGCCGGCCGCTGCTTCGGCGACGGGGACCCGCTCTATGCCGCCTACCACGACACCGAGTGGGGCGTGCCGGTGCACGACGAGCACGCGCTGTTCGAGCGGGTGGCGCTGGAGTCGTTCCAGTCGGGGCTCGCGTGGATCACGATCCTGCGCAAGCGGCCGGCGTTCCGGGAGGCCTTCGCCGGGTTCGACCCGCGGGTGGTCGCGCGGTTCGACGACGACGACGTGGCCCGCCTGATGGCGGACGCGTCGATCGTGCGCAACCGCGCCAAGATCGAGGCGACGATCGCCAACGCCCGGGCGCTGCTGGCTCTGCACGCGCAGGGCCGCACGCTCGACGAGGTGCTGTGGTCCTTCGCACCGCCGCCGGGGCCCCCGCCGACCGACCCGGAGCAGGTGCCAGGGCGCACCCCGGCGTCGACCGCTCTGGCGCGCGAGCTCAAGCGCCTGGGGTTCCGGTTCGTCGGGCCGACGACCGCCTACGCGGCCATGCAGGCGTGCGGGCTGGTCGACGACCACCTGGTCACTTGTCCGGTTCGCTCGGGTCTGCCCGGGTGATCTTGCACGTGGGGGGTGAAGGTCCTGCTCAGAGCCCTCGGCTCACCGGTCGCGGGCGGATAGGGTGCCTCCTGTGGCCGAGCACCCCGAGCGAGACGCACGCGACGCCGTGCGTGCTGCGCAGGACGCCTGGCAGTGCACGGAGGACACGGACCCGAAGGTCCTCGCCGCCGTCCGCGACGGTCTTGCCGGCGTCCCCGCGGGTTCGCCTGCCGTGACGCGCGCGACCTGGTTCGGCATCCCCCACCAGCGCGGCTCGCGCGAGACGAAGCCGTCGATGCGCCGCCGTCGCCGCGGCTGACCCGCCGCCACCTGCCCGCACCGCCCGGAAGCACGCCCGAGCACCCGCCGGCGTGCACCTTCCGCGACCGCTGAGCGAACGTCGACATCTCACCCGTCGGAACCCGTTGTCCACCTGTCGGTCACGGGCTACGATCGCAGCAACCATCCAGAGCGGCCGAGAGACCTGGCTCGACGACGCCGCAGCAACCCCCCTCATCGCCTGAGGGTGTGGGTGCTTCCGCCAGGACCGATGGAGCGGACATGCGTCGACCTTGCCCTCACGACCCCACGCACCTGCCGGCCCCGTGCTGCGCGGTGCGTCGATGACCGCCGTGGTCGGGGTCGAGCCCCTCGCCGGCAACCCGGGTGCCCCGCCCGTCGACGCCGCCCCGGCCGGACGCACGCGCGGCGGCCGGTTCGGCGCCCTCGACCGGCCCACGGTCTCGTTCGAGCTGTTCCCGCCCCGCAACCCCGACGCCGCCCCGCGGCTGTGGTCGACGGTGCGCGAGCTCGAGGCCGCAGAGCCCGACTTCGTCTCGGTGACCTACGGCGCCTCGGGGCACACGCGGGCCACCACGCGCGGCCTCGTGCGCCGCCTGCTTCACGAGAGCGCGCTCACCCCGATCGCGCACCTGACCTGCGTGGGGACCTCCCGCGAGGAGGTCACCGCGATCGTCGAGGAGTTCCTCGACGAGGGGGTGCGCTCGTTCCTGGCCCTGCGCGGCGACCCGCCCGCGGGCCAGGCCGACTGGCAGCCGCACCCGGACGGCCTGCAGACCGCGGCCGAGCTGGTCGAGCTGCTGCGCGAGATCGAGCACCGCCGCTGCGCGGGCAGCCCGTCGCAGGCGGTGCGCGCCCGCGTCCGGCCGCTCTCCGTGGCCGTCGCCGCGTTCCCGCGCGGCAACGCGGCCACCGGCGGCACCCGCGCCCAGGACGTGGAGGCCCTGCTGCGCAAGCAGGAGGCGGGTGCCGACTTCGCGATCACGCAGGTGTTCTACGAGGCGGACGCGTACCTCGGCCTCGTCGCGGAGGCCCGGGAGGCGGGCGTGACGATCCCCGTCGTCCCCGGCATCCTGCCGACCACCGACCCCGCGCGGCTGCTGCGCGTGCAGGAGCTCACGGGCGTGCCCGTGCCCCGGGACCTGCTGGCCCTGCTGGACGGCACGGACGACCCGGCCGAGCGGCACCGCCGCGGCATCCGCGCCAGCATCGACCTGGTCAACGGCGTGCTCGACGGCGGGGCGCCCGGCGTCCACGTGTACACGTTCAACCAGCACGGCGCTGCGCTCGACCTGCTCGACGGCGCCGACCTGCGCGGCCGCGGCGCCGAGCAGCCCTGACCCGACCGACCAGCGGGCCCGCCGTCGCGGACCCGTCCGCCGGGCCCGCACGCCCGGCGCGCAGCACCCGCCCCATCCGACCAGACGCACCACGAGGAACCACGCCATGAGCGACACCACCCCGACGCCCACCCCGGCGTTCCCGGCCGGCTCCGTGCTGGGCTACCCCCGCATCGGCCCCCGCCGCGAGCTGAAGAAGGCCATCGAGGCGTTCTGGGCCGGCCGCAGCACTGCCGACGACGTCGAGCAGGTCGCGGCCGACCTGCGCCGCCGCACCCGCACGCGCCTGGCCGGGCTGGGCCTGGCGACGGACGCCCCCGCGATCCCGTCGGCGTTCTCGTTCTACGACCACGTGCTCGACACCGCGGTGCTGCTCGGCGCCGTGCCGGAGCGCTTCGCGGACCTGCAGGACGCCGACGGCCGCCTCGACCTGGCGGGCTACTCCACGGTCGCGCGCGGCCGCGGGGACGACCTGCCGCTCGAGATGACCAAGTGGTTCGACTCGAACTACCACTACCTGGTGCCGGAGATCGGCCCGGGCACGACGTTCCGCTACGCCAGCGACCGCCCGGTCGCCGAGCTCGCCGAGGGGCTCGCCGAGGGCGTGCTGACCCGGCCCGTCGTCGTGGGCCCGGTGACGTTCCTCGCGCTGTCGAAGCCGACCGCGGACGCCCCCGAGGGCTTCTCCCCGCTCGACCGCCTCGACGACGTCCTGCCGGTGTACGTGCGTCTGCTCACCGAGCTCGCGGCCGCCGGGGCGACGTGGGTGCAGCTCGACGAGCCGGCGCTCGTCTCCGACTCCACGGGCGTGCCCGCGCAGCGGCTGCACGAGGCCGTCAGGCACGCCTACCGCGTGCTCGCCACCGAGCTGGCCCGCCCGCAGCGGCCCGCGATCCTGCTCGCGGCGCCGTACGGCGACCTCGGCGCGGCGTGGCCCGTGGTCGCGGCGACCGACGTCGAGGGCGTCGCGATCGACGTCGTGCGCGGTGCCGCCCCGACGACGGCACCCGACGGCCTGTCGACCAAGACCCTGGTCGCGGGCGTCGTCGACGGCCACAACGTGTGGCGCGCCGACCTCGACGCGAAGCTCGCGGTGCTCGAGCAGCTCGAGGGCCTTGGCGCGGCCGCCGTCACCGTGGGCACGTCCACGTCGCTGTTCCACGTGCCGCACGACGTCGCCGACGAGCCCGCCCTCGACCCGACCCTGGCGTCGTGGCTCGCGTTCGCCGACCAGAAGGTCGTCGAGGTCGCGACGCTCGCCGAGGGCCTGACCGAGGGCCGCGAGGCCGTGCACGAGCAGCTGCTCGCCGCCGCCGACGCCCTGCGCACCCGTGCGGCAGCGCCCGGCGTCGTCCGCCCCGAGGTCCGCGAGCGCGTGGCCGCCCTGACGGAGGCGCAGTTCAGCCGCGGCACGTTCGAGGCCCGCCGCGAGGCGCAGGCCGCCCGGCTGGCGCTGCCGCCGCTGCCGACGACGACCATCGGCTCGTTCCCGCAGACGTCGCAGATCCGCAAGGCCCGCGCGGCGTTCGGCACGGGCGATCTCACGGCGGAGCAGTACGAGGACGAGATGAAGGCGGAGATCCGCCGCGTCGTCGAGCTGCAGGAGGGCATCGGCCTGGACGTGCTGGTGCACGGCGAGCCCGAGCGCAACGACATGGTGCAGTACTTCGCGGAGAACCTCGACGGGTTCTCGGTGACGCAGAACGGCTGGGTGCAGTCGTACGGCTCGCGGTGCACGCGCCCGTCGATCCTGTGGGGCGACGTCTCGCGGCCGGCGCCGATCACGGTGGCGTGGGCGCAGTACGCGCAGTCGCTGACGGACAAGCCGATGAAGGGCATGCTCACGGGCCCGGTGACGATCCTGGCGTGGTCGTTCGTGCGCGACGACCAGCCGCTGGGCGACACGGCGAACCAGGTGGCGCTGGCGCTGCGGGACGAGATCGCGGACCTCGAGGCCGCCGGCATCGCGATCGTGCAGGTCGACGAGCCGGCGCTGCGCGAGCTGCTGCCGCTGCGCGAGGCCGACCAGGCCGCGTACCTCGACTGGTCGGTGCGCTCGTTCCGCCTCTCGACGGCGGGCGTGCGCGACGACACGCAGATCCACACGCACCTGTGCTACTCGGAGTTCGGCGAGATCATCGACGCGATCGAGGGCCTGGACGCCGACGTGACGAGCATCGAGGCGGCGCGCTCGAAGATGGAGATCCTCGGCGACATCTCCGCCGCGGGGTACCCGCGGGGCATCGGCCCGGGCGTGTACGACATCCACTCCCCGCGCGTGCCGAGCGAGGGCGAGGTCACGGACCTGCTGGCGTCGGCGGTGCGCAGCATCGACGTCGGACAGCTCTGGGTGAACCCGGACTGCGGCCTGAAGACCCGCCGCTACGAGGAGGTCACGCCCTCCCTGGAGCACCTGGTGCAGGCGACGAGGACGGTCCGCGCGACCCTCTGACCGGCCCGGACGCGGGGCCCCGACCGGCGCGGTCGGGGCCCCGCGTCGTCTCCGTCGAGGTGTCGGCGGCGGGTGGCGGGCGTCCGGGTGGCTGCCGACCGGGTGATGTGCGCCCGCGGCGCCCCGACCCTGCCCGCGCGGCCCCCGGCGCCGGTAGCGTCGGGCAGATGGTGACCCCGTTCGACGTGCCGCTGGCGCAGCTGCGCGCACGGCAGTCCCTGAAGTGGCGCACGTACGCCCCCGACGTGCTGCCGATGTTCGTCGCGGAGATGGACGTCAGCGCGCCCGAGCCGGTGGTGCGTGCCGTGCACGACGCGATGGCCGCGGGCGACACCGGCTACGACCACGGCACCCGGTACGCGGAGGCCTTCGCGGAGTTCGCGCTCGAGCGGCACGGCTGGGACGTGCCCGTGGCGCGCACGCGGATGGTGCCGGACGTGATGATCGGGATCGTCGAGGTGCTCGGCGTGCTGACCCACCCGGGCGACGCGGTGGTCATCACGACGCCGGTGTACCCGCCGTTCCGCGCGTTCCTCGAGCACGCGGGCCTGCACGTGGTGGCCGTCCCGCTCACGGAGGCGGGCCGCCTCGACCTCGACGCGCTCGACGCGGCGTTCGTCGACGCCCGGGCGATGCTGCTGTGCCACCCGCAGAACCCGACGGGGACGCTGCACTCGGCGGCGGAGCTGTCGGCGCTCGGCGAGCTGGCCGCGCGGCACCACGTGCGGATCGTGTCCGACGAGATCCACGCCCCGCTGGTGCTCGGCGACGAGCCGTTCGTGTCGGCGACCACCGCGATCCCGCACGCGATCGCGCTGCACTCGGCGTCGAAGGCGTTCAACCTCGCGGGCCTCAAGGCGGCCGTGGCCGTACCGGGCGCCGAGGCCGGGGCGGACCTGGCACGCATGCCGGAGATCGTCGGGCACGGGGTCAGCCAGATCGGGGTCGTCGCGCACGTGGCCGCGTACCGCGAGGGCGGCGCCTGGCTGGACGCCGCCCTGGAGCAGATCCGCGCCAACGTCGCGACGGTCGGCCGTACGCTCGCCGAGCGGCTGCCGGCGGCCCGGTGGACCCCGCCCGCGTCGACGTACTTCGCGTGGCTGGACCTGCGCGGGTGCGTGCCGCCCGACGTCGACCCGGCGCGGGTGCTGCTGCAGGAGGGCGATCTGGCCGTGAACTCGGGCCCGACCTTCGGGACGCAGGGCGCGGGCTTCGTGCGGATGAACCTGGCCACGTCGTCGGACGTCCTCGCCGAGGGGCTCGACCGGCTGGTCGGCACGCTGGGCTGAGCACGGCGACCGGGCCGAGCACGACGACGCCCCGGCACGGCGACGCCCGGGCACCAGCGTGGGGTGCCCGGGCGTCGGGGTCGGTGCGTCAGCCGGCGGTACCGGCCGGGGCCGCCTCGATCGAGGTCGCGGCGGAGCCGTGCTGCACCTCGATGCGACGCGGCTTGGCCTCCTCGGCCACGGGGATCGTGAGCGTGAGCACGCCGTCGGCGTAGGTCGCGCTGATGCGGTCGAGCGCGAGGCCGCGGCCGACCGTGAGCTGGCGGGCGTACGTGCCGGCGGGGCGCTCCTTGGCGAGCCACTGCACGTCGTGCTCCGTGCGCCCGGACCGGTTGGCGCGGATCGTCAGCGTGCGGTCCTCGACGGCGACGTCGATCGTGCCCGGGTCGGCGCCCGGCAGGTCGACGTGCAGGACGTAGTGGTCGCCGTCCCGGTACAGGTCCATCGGCATCCCGGCCGACGCGCGGTCGGCGGCGAGCATCTGCCCGAGGACTCGGTCCATCTCCTGGAACGGGTCGAATCGAGTAGCCACACCCCTCACCTCCTCGACGTGGGGCCGCGGACCGCCCGCGGACCCGGATGCGCCCGGCGCGCCTGCCGCCGGGTGGCTACACGTCAAGGATTAGCACTCGGAGGTGCCGAGTGCCAACAGGTCGCGGGCCCCGGTTCGCCGACGGCGAACGGGGCTCGTCGGAGGCCTCAGGACGGGCCGGTGCGCGACGGGAAGGCCGCGACGAAGCGCTCCAGCGCCTCGACGATCGGCACGTCGGCGTCGAGCCACGGCACGTCGAGCCACTGGCCGTCGGGCAGCCAGCGCAGCTCGTCGTGCTCGACGAGCGGCTCGGGCACGCCGTCGAGGACCTCGGCGAACCACACCCGCATGACGTACCCCTCGGCCAGGCGCCACGCCCCGGCGTCAGGGCCGAGCAGCTCCACGCCCAGCCCCACGCGGACGCCGAGCTCCTCGCGGATCTCGCGGTGCAGCGCGAGCTCCGGCGTCTCGCCGGGCTCGACCTTGCCCCCCGGGAACTCCCACCGGCCGGCCAGGCTCGCGGGCGTGGCCCGGCGTGCGGCGAGCAGGAGACGGGGGTCGTCGAGGTCGTCGACCAGCGCGGCGGCGACGACGAGGACATCGTTCATGGGGCGAGTGTGCCAGCCCTGCGTGACGCCGGGGTGTCGTCGACGACACCCGGGCGTGCGGGCCGGGTCACCCGTCCCGACGGACGACGGGCGTCGTCCGGGCGGTCAGGGGACCGCCGGGGTGCCGACGTCGACGACGACGGTCGGCCCGGGCAGCCGCGCGGAGGGACGCGGCCGCCCGACGGGCGTTGCGGTGCAGACGGTGCAGCGGTGCCGACGTGCAGGTCGTGCAGCGGTGCAGGACGTGCGTGCAGTGCAGGTCGTGCAGCGGTGCAGGACGTGCGGTCGTGCGTGGTCCGGGCGGCGCGTCAGCGGATGCCGTGGGCGCGGGCCCACGCGACGGCGTCGGTGCGGGTGGAGACGCCGATCTTGCGGTAGACGCTGCGGACCTGCGACTTGACGGTGTTGCGGGTGACGAAGAGTCGCGTGGCGATCTCCTCCAGCGTGACGTCCTCGGCCAGCTCGGCCAGGACCACGCGCTCACGGCGGGTGAGCGACTCGGTGGCGGTGGTGCTCGTCTCCAGCATGGTCATGATGTCCTCCGGTGTGCGCGGCTGAGCCGGACTGTCCGACCCCGCAGGGGCTGCGTACCGGATGAGAGCGGCCTCCCTCGCGTCCATGACGCGGGTTCGGAGACTTTTCTTCACCGACGGTTCCCCCCCGTGGTGCCGATGTCGCTGCCACCACGATGACTTCCTGATCGGCCGGGTGATACATGCCGCCGCCCCAAGCGTTCAGTAGTTCACCCGATCGGAGCAAGGCCTGGAGGGTGCTACCGCCCAACTTCATGTGGTAAGCGAGACGCGGCTCTCATCGACCTCTCATTTCACCCCGAGAACCACCCGCGCCACAAGCACGACGGCCCCGCTCCCGCGGGTGGCGGGAGCGGGGCCGGGGGCCGGGTGGACGGCCGCTGGTCAGGGGTTCAGCGCGGCGTACTCCTCGGCCGACAGCAGCGGCCCCGTGGACTCGACCTCGACGCGCAGCAGCCAGCCGGCGCCGTACGGGTCGGCGTTGACCGTCGAGGGGTCCGCGACGGCGGCGTCGTTGACCTCGACGACGGTGCCCGTCACCGGCGAGTAGAGCTCGGAGACGGACTTGGTCGACTCGATCTCGCCGATCACGGCGCCCGCGGTGACGGTGTCCCCGACGGCGGGCAGCTCGACGTAGACGATGTCGCCCAGGGCGTCCGCGGCGACCGACGTGATGCCGACGGTCACGGGCGAGGCCTGGTCGACCCACTCGTGCTCGACGGTGTACTGCAGCTGGGCGGGCAGCTCGGCGGTCATCGGTGCTCCTGGGGTCGGGCGGGGCGGGGTCGGGAAGGACTGCGTCGGGCGGTGCTGCGTCGGTGCTGCGCGTCCGTCATCGAGGACGACGGTAGAAGGGCATCGGCACGACGCGCACGGGTTCACGCCGGCCGCGCACGTCGACGGCCAGCTCGGTGCCCTCCGCGGACACCTCGGGCGTCACGTACGCCATCGCGACCGGGTGGCCGAGCGTCGGCGACGGGGCCCCCGACGTGACCGTGCCGACCGCGGGTGCGTCGGGCGCGGTCGAGGCCAGCACCGCGTACCCGTGCCGCGCGGCGCGCCGGCCCAGACCCTGCAGCCCCACGAGCACGCGGGCCGGGGCCGACGTGGCGCGGGCGGCGAGCGCGTCGCGGCCGACGAACGGCACGGGCTCGCCGGACGCGTCGACCTTGTCCAGCCGCACCACGCGGCCGAGGCCGGCGTCGTGCGGGGTCGTGGTGCGGTCCAGCTCGTTGCCGTACAGCGGCATGCCCGCCTCGAGCCGCAGGCTGTCGCGCGCGGACAGCCCTGCGGGCACCAGGCCGAGGGGGGCGCCGAGCTCGAGGAGCGCCCGCCACAGGGCCGGGGCGCGGTCGGCGGCGAGGAAGAACTCGAACCCGTCCTCGCCCGTGTACCCGGTGCGGGCGACGAGCGCCGGCTCGCCGTCCAGGCGCACGGGCAGGCACGCGTAGTACTTCAGCGTCTCCAGCGTGACGCCCTCCGGGCCGGCCGGGTCGGGCGCGAGGCCGGGCAGCGCGAGCGCGATCTCCAGCGCGCGCGGGCCCTGCACCGCGATCAGCGCCGTGGCGGCGGAGCGGTCGTCGACCTGCACGTCCAGGCCCGTCGCGGCGGCGCGCTCGCGCAGCTCGGCGAGCACCACCGTGTGGTTCGAGGCGTTCGCGACGACGAGGTACGCGCTCTCACCGGTGCGGTAGACCACCAGGTCGTCGATCACGCCGCCGTCGGGGGCGACGATCATCGTGTAGCGCGCACCGTGCACCCGCAGGCCCGCGAGGTTGCCGACGAGCGCCCGGTCGAGGAACGCGCCCGCGTCCGGGCCGTCGACGCCGATCTCGCCCATGTGCGACAGGTCGAACAGCCCGGCGGCCGTGCGGACCGCCGTGTGCTCGGCGATGTCCGACGTGTACCGCAGCGGCATCTGCCACCCGGCGAACGACGTCAGCGCGGCGTCGAGCGCCACGTGCTCGTCGTGCAGCGGGGACAGCAGGTCGGGGGTCGGGGCGTCCTGCGTCATCGGGTCTCCGGTCGTCGTCGTGGGCTGGTCGGCGTTGCCGGTCACAGGTCGGCGTCCGCGAACGCCTCGACGGGCGGGCACGAGCAGACGAGGTTGCGGTCGCCGCGCGCGCCGTCGATCCGGCGGACCGGCGGCCAGTACTTGCCGGCGCGCAGCGAGGGCAGCGGGAAGGCGGCCCGCTCGCGGCCGTAGGCGTGGTCCCAGGCGTCGGAGGCCACCGACGCGGCCGTGTGCGGGGCGTTCCGCAGCGGCGAGTCCGCCAGCGGCCAGGTGCCGTCCGCGACCGCGTCGATCTCGCCGCGGATCGCGACCATCGCCTCGACGAACCGGTCGAGCTCGGCCAGGTCCTCCGACTCCGTCGGCTCGACCATGAGCGTGCCCGCCACCGGGAACGACAGCGTCGGCGCGTGGAACCCGAGGTCCATGAGGCGCTTGGCCACGTCCTCGGCCGTCACGCCCGTCTCCTTGGTGATCGGGCGCAGGTCGAGGATGCACTCGTGCGCGACCAGGCCGTTCGGGCCCGTGTAGAGCACGGGGAAGTGCGGCGCCAGGCGCGTGGCCAGGTAGTTCGCGGCGAGCACGGCCGTCTCCGTGGCCTGCTTCAGCCCGTCCGGGCCCATGAGCGCGACGTACGCCCACGAGATCGGCAGGATGCCGGCCGACCCCCAGGGCGCCGCCGACACGGGCGCGACCGGGCCGTCCGCCGCGGCCCCCGGCGTCGGGTCGCCCGGCAGGTAGGGCGCGAGGTGCGCGGCCACCGCGACCGGGCCGACGCCCGGGCCGCCGCCGCCGTGCGGGATGCAGAACGTCTTGTGCAGGTTGAGGTGCGACACGTCGCCGCCCATCTCGCCGGGGCGCGCGAGCCCGACGAGCGCGTTGAGGTTGGCGCCGTCGATGTACACCTGGCCGCCCGCGGCGTGCACGGCGTCGCAGACCTCGCGCACGTGCTCCTCGTAGACACCGTGCGTGGACGGGTACGTGATCATGATCGCCGCGACCCGCGGGCCGTGCTGCTCCAGCTTGGCGTGCAGGTCCGCCAGGTCGACCTCGCCGTCCGGGGCCGTCGCGACGACGACGACCTTGAGGCCCGCGAGCGCGGCCGAGGCCGCGTTGGTGCCGTGGGCGGAGGCGGGGATGAGGCAGATGTCGCGGTCGGGCGCACCCGGCGCGCGGTTGGCCCGGTGGTACGCGTGGATGGCCAGCAGCCCGGCGAGCTCGCCCTGCGACCCGGCGTTGGGCTGCACGGACACGGCGGCGTAGCCGGTGATCTCCGCGAGCCAGGCCTGCAGGTCCTCGACGAGCTCGGCGTAGCCCTGCGTCTGGTCGGCGGGCGCGTAGGGGTGGATGCTCGCGAGCTCGGGCCAGGAGATGGGCTCCATCTCGACGGTCGCGTTGAGCTTCATGGTGCAGGACCCGAGCGGGATCATCGTGCGGTCCAGCGCGAGGTCCTTGTCGGACAGCCGGCGCAGGTAGCGCAGCATCGCGGTCTCGGAGCGGTGCAGGTGGAACACCGGGTGGGTGAGGTACCCGCTGGTCCGGGAGAGGTCCGTGGGCAGGTCGGCCGGGCGGGGCTCGACGAAGCCGAGGTCGAAGCGGCCGTCGTCGTCGGGCAGCGTCGTGGTGCCCGCCTCGGCGAACGCGAGGAGGACGTCGAGCAGGTCCTGGCCCGTGGTCGTCTCGTCGCACGCGACCTGGACGTGATCGGCGTCGGGGGCCCAGAGGTTGACGCCGCGCGCGGCGGCGGCCGCGACGACGGCGGCCGCGCGGCCCGGCACGTGCGTGCGGACGGTGTCGAAGAAGTCGGCGTGGACGACGTCGACGCCGGCGTCGCGCAGCAGGTCGGCGAGGCCGGCGGCGTGACCGTGCACGCGGCGGGCGATCTGCCGCAGCCCGTCGGGTCCGTGGTAGACGGCGTACATCGACGCGACGATCGCGAGCAGCGCCTGCGCGGTGCAGATGTTGCTGGTGGCCTTCTCGCGGCGGATGTGCTGCTCGCGGGTCTGCAGCGCGAGCCGGTACGCGGGCGCTCCGTCGGCGTCGACGGACACCCCGACGAGCCGCCCGGGCAGGGTGCGCTCCAGGCCGGTGCGGACGGCCATGAACGCGGCGTGCGGGCCGCCGCCGAACAGCGGGACGCCGAACCGCTGCGCGGAGCCGACGGCGACGTCGGCGCCGAGCTCGCCGGGCGTCGTCGCCAGCGTGAGGGCCAGCAGGTCCGCGGCGACGGTGACGAGCGCACCGCGCTCCTTGGCGGCGGCGACGACCGGGCGCAGGTCGCGCAGCACGCCGGACGCGCCGACCTGCTGCACGACGACCCCGACGAGGGGCCCCTCGACCTCGGGCAGCCCGGCGGACAGGTCCGCGACGACGACCGGCAGGCCCACGGCCTGCGCCCGGCCGAGCGTCACGGCCAGCGACTGCGCGTACAGCTCGCTGTCGAGCACGACGGTGCCGGTGGTGGCCCGGGATGCGCGCCACATGAGCGCGACGGCCTCGGCGACGGCGGTGGCCTCGTCGAGCAGCGACGCGTTCGCCACGTCCAGGCCCGTGAGGTCGGAGACGACGGTCTGGAAGTTGAGCAGCGCCTCGAGCCGGCCCTGCGAGATCTCCGGCTGGTACGGCGTGTAGGCCGTGTACCAGGCGGGCGACTCGAGCACGTTGCGGCGGATCACGGCGGGCGTGACGGTGCCGGAGTACCCCTGGCCGATCATCTGCCGCATGACCCGGTTGCGGCCGGCGAGCGCGCGCAGGTCGGCGAGCACCTGCTCCTCGGACCGGGCCGCGGGCAGGTCGAGGGGGCGGTCGGTGCGGATAGACGCGGGCACGGCGGCGTCGACGAGCGCGTCGAGGGAGTCGTACCCGACGGCCGCGAGCATGCGGGCCGTCTCGTCCCCGCGCGGGCCGATGTGCCGGTCCGCGAACTCGGCGGCGGCCGGGGAGTGCGTCACGGGCGCCGCGGGGCGCTGGTCGAGGTCGGTCACGGGGTGCTCCAGGGGTCGTCCGGCGCGTGCCGGAACGGTCAGGGGCTCCCCGCTCTGTCATCCGGCCGCGCACGGCCGACCTGAGAGATTTGCCGGTCCGCCATGAGCCGCCGCCGCGAGGGCGGAGGGCTCCGGGGCGCGCCGGCTTGCACCGTCGGTGGGCGCCTGGGCGCCGCTTTCCAGAGTTGCCTCGCCACGGCGGTACGTGGGCCTGAGAGATTCCCGGGGAGGGTTGCTCCTTCGGCGCCCCGCACCGGGCCCCGAGGGGCGCGTCGACGGGGACTCTCCCGCCGCGGTTCGAGCAGCGTGTTCAGTTGTGCGGTCCGCGGTCAGGGTACGGCACCCGTGTGTCGTGCGGGTTGCCCGCCCGGGACCGATCGCGGGGGTGCCGCCCGGGTCAGTCCCGTCCCGCGACGATCGCGGTCTGCTCGGTGGTGATCTCGACGGAGCGCTCCAGGTGGCGGGCGAGGAACCGCAGCTCCTCGAGCGTGTAGCTCGCGTAGAGCTCCTGGAACGCCTGCCCGATGCCGGCGTAGACGTCCTCGCGCTCGGCGAGCCCCTCGGGCAGCACGGAGACGACGACCCGGCGACGGTCGGACGGGTCGTGCTCCCGGCGCACCAGGCCCGCCCCGGACAGCCGGTCCACCACGCCCGTGACGGCGCCCGAGGTGACGTGCAGGCGCGCCATGAGCGCACCCGCGGTCTGGGGCCCTTCGCGCAGCAGGATGCTCAGCGCCTTCATGTCGGTCACGCCGAGCCCGTACCTGGCCGCCGCCACCTGCTGGAAGAGCGCCGTCTGGGTGGCCTCCTGCTCGCTGAGCACCTGCAGCCGGCTCGTCAGCTCGTCACGCTCGGTCACCGGTACATCTTGCCACCTCATCATCTTAGTCAATAAGATAAATCCATGAGCCTGCCCCTCGCCACGACCACCGTCGACGCCGCGGACGGCACGACCCTCGCGCTCCGGTCGGTCGGGAGCGGCCCCGACGTGCTGGTCGTGCACGGCGCGATGCAGTCGGGCCAGAGCCAGCGCGACCTCGCCGTGCTGCTGGCGGACCGGTTCCGCGTCCACCTCCTCGACCGTCGCGGCCGCGGGGCGAGCGGCCCGCTCCCGGTGCCGCCCACCCCGGCCCTCGCGGTCGCCGACCTGCGGGCCGTGCTCGACGCGACCGGGGCCGGCCGGGTCGTGGGGATCAGCTCGGGCGCGCTGGTCGCCGCGCGCGCCGCGCTCGAGGACGAGCGGATCACCAGGCTCGTGCTGTTCGAGCCGCCGCTGCCGGTCGACGGCTCGATGCGTCTGGACCTGGCCGACGAGCTCGTCACCGCCGTCGCCCGCGGCGACCTCGCCCGCGCCGCGGCGATCGGGATGAAGGTGGCCGAGATGGGGCCGCCGTGGATGTTCGGCCTGCCGCTGCCGGTGCTGGCCCTCGCCTCGCGCGCCATGCTCCGCTCGCCCGAGCGCCGGCGCATGGTCGAGGCGCTGCCGGAGGACTTCGTGGTCGTCGCCGCGAACGCGGACCGCGCCCACGACTTCGCCGCGATCCGCGCCAGCACGCTCCTCGTCGACGGGACCGCGACCCGCCCCTACCTCCGCCTGGCCGTCGCGACCCTCGCCGCGACGATCCCGGGCGCGAGGCACGTCGAACTGCCCGGGCAGTGGCACAGCGTCACGCAGAACTCCGACGAGTACGGCCACCCGGAGCTCGTCGCCCCCGCCCTCGCCACCTTCCTGGCGTAGGACGGCGCGGCGTCCCCACGGGTGCGGGTCGTCCACCGGCCGGCCGGACCCGGCATGCTGGAGCCGTGCTGCTCACCTGCGACGACGGAACCGTCGTCGACCTGCGACCGGTCGGGTGGGAGAACCCCGAGGCCCCCGCCGACGACCCCGTCGACGCGGACTGGCTGCTCGTGCGCGGCGACGTGCAGCTCCCTGACGGGACGGCGTGGTCGTTCACCGACCCCGCGCTGCTTCTCGACGAGGCGCGCGCGCTCGGCCGGTGGTTGCGCGAGGCTGCCGCCGGGCGGGTGCGCGTCGAGCCCACACCCGGCCGTCCGACGGACCGGGAGCAGTTCCTCGAGCCCGTGCTCGGCACGAGCCTCGCCCACCACGTCGGTGGCGGTGTCACCGTCCGGGTCCACCTGGCCCACGAGGCGAGCCCGCCGGGTCACCCCGACCCCTCGGCCGGCGTGACCGTGACGCTCCGCACGACGCCTGCGGCGCTGGTCGCCGCCGCCGACGCGTGGGACGCGCAGACCGACGAGGTCGTCGCCGCCCGCACCTGACGGCCGGGCGTGACGCCCGGGTGCGCGCGGGTGGACGGGAGGTGCTGGGATGGGGGGATGGAATTCCGTTACCTCGGCAACAGCGGTCTCAAGATCTCCGAGATCACCTACGGCAACTGGCTCACGCACGGCTCGCAGGTCGAGAACGACATGGCGACGCGGTGCGTGCGCGCGGCGCTCGACGCCGGCATCTCGACGTTCGACACCGCGGACGTCTACGCGAACACCAAGGCCGAGTCCGTCCTGGGCGAGGCCCTCAAGGGCGAGCGGCGTGAGTCGCTCGAGATCTTCACGAAGGTCTACTGGCCGACCGGGCCCGGCGGCAAGAACGACACGGGCCTGTCGCGCAAGCACGTCATGGAGTCGATCAACGGCTCGCTGACCCGCCTGCAGACCGACTACGTCGACCTCTACCAGGCGCACCGGTTCGACACCGAGACCCCGCTCGAGGAGACGATGCAGGCGTTCGCCGACATCGTGCGCCAGGGCAAGGCCCTCTACATCGGCGTCTCGGAGTGGACCGCGGACCAGCTGCGCGCCGGTCACGCCCTCGCCAAGGAGATGGGCGTGCAGCTCATCTCGAGCCAGCCGCAGTACTCGATGCTGTGGCGCGTCATCGAGGACGAGGTCGTGCCCGCCTCGCGCGAGCTCGGCGTCTCGCAGATCGTCTGGTCGCCCGTCGCGCAGGGCGTGCTGACCGGCAAGTACAAGCCGGGCCAGCAGCCGCCGGCCGGGTCGCGCGCCACGGACGAGAAGGGCGGCGCGAACATGATCAAGCGGTTCATGAACGACGACGTCCTCACCCGTGTGCAGGGCCTGGCGCCGGTCGCGGACGAGCTGGGCCTGTCGATGGCGCAGCTCGCGGTGGCGTGGGTGCTGCAGAACGACAACGTGGCCGCCGCCCTGATCGGCGCGTCGCGCCCGGAGCAGGTGCAGGAGAACGTCAAGGCCGCGGGCGTGCGCATCCCGGCCGAGCTGATGACCCGCATCGACGAGGTCCTCGGCGACGTCGTGGAGCGCGACGCGGCCAAGACCGCGGAGACGGCCCCGAAGGGCCGCGTGGCCTGACGGCGCAGCATCCGGCGCCCGGCAGCCACTTGCCGCCGGGCGCCGGGCGCTCCCCGGTTGACGGAACAGGTGAACCAGGGTTCACTTTTCGCACGTGGAGGGGAGTATCCCCCGACGCTGCGTCGTCACGACGGCCGCCCCGACGGCGGTCCGGTGCAGCGGGCCCGCACAGCGGGTCGGGAGAGACCTCCGGTTGGTGCTGACGACCGGAGGAGTGCTCATGGACGTGCCCGTGTGGATCTGGCTCGCCGTGCTCGGCGCGATCGTGCTGATGCTGGCCATCGACCTGTTCGCGCACCGGCGTGCGCACGTCATCCACGTGCGCGAGGCCGCGCTGTGGTCGGCGGTCTGGGTGGGCTGCGGCGTCGGCTTCGGCGCCCTCGTGTGGCACTACGGCGGTGCCGTCGCCGGCCAGCAGTACTTCGCCGGCTACCTCATCGAGAAGTCCCTGGCGGTCGACAACGTCTTCGTCTGGGCGATCATCTTCACGTACTTCGCCGTGCCCCGGGAGCTGCAGCACCGCGTGCTGTTCCTCGGCGTGCTCGGCGCGCTCGTGTTCCGCGGGATCTTCATCGCCGGCGGCGCCGCCCTCATCGAGAGCTTCGGCTGGGTGCTGTACCTCTTCGCCGCGTTCCTGCTGTACACCGGCTACCGCATGCTGCGGACCCGCAACGACCACCTCAACCCCGAGGACTCGCGCGCGTGGCGCCTGTTCCGCCGGACCGTGCCGATGACCGACGCGTTCCACGGCCAGCGCCTGCTCGTCCGCCGGAACGGTGCGCTGCTCGCCACGCCCCTGCTCGCGGTGCTGATCCTCGTCGAGGTCACCGACATCGTGTTCGCCGTCGACTCGATCCCGGCGATCTTCGCGGTGACCGACGACGTCTTCCTGGTGTTCACCGCCAACGCGTTCGCGATCCTGGGCCTGCGCGCGATGTACTTCCTGCTCGCCGACCTCATGCACCGCTTCATCTACCTCAAGGTCGGCCTGTCGTTCGTGCTCATCTGGGTCGGCGTCAAGATGCTGCTCAAGATCGACCTGTTCTACATCCCGACGTCGGTCTCGCTGGCCGTCATCACGACCATCCTCACGGTGTCGATCGGTGCGAGCCTGTACGCCACGCGCGGTCAGGGTCGCCGCGCCCTCGCCGAGCCGACCGACCCGCCGTTCCACGTCGCCACCCCCGAGGAGACCGCGATGCTCGAGCCCGTGTTCCGCCGCGCACGGACCACCGCACCCCGGTGACCGGCACGCCCGGGACGGCCGACGCCCCCGCTCCCCCTGCCGACGAGGCGGGCGGGGCGACGGGACCGACGCCGCCCGGGCGTCCGGCACGGTCCTCGTGGACCTTCCTGACCAACCACGCGCACGTCCTGCTCACGGTCGCCCGCAAGCCGGACGTGCGCGTGGCCGACCTCGCGGCCCGGGTCGGCATCACCGGCCGGGCGGCCCTGCTGGTGCTGCGCGACCTCGAGGACGCCGGCTACCTGCGCCGCGAACGCGTCGGGCGTCGGACGCGGTACCGCGTGCAGGAGCACCGGCCGCTGCGGCACCCGAACGAGGCGTCCCACGAGGTCGACGAGCTGATCGCCGTCTTCACGGACCGACAGGACGACGGCGCCCGCGGGGGGTAGCGGTCACCGTCGTCCCGTCGGCAGGTCAGCCCGTCAGGAGGCCGAGCAGGTCACCGACGGCCACGTCCAGTTGCCGTTGTGCTGCACGGTGAAGCCGAACGACACGGTCTGACCGGCCGCCAGCGCACCGCTGCCGTTGGGCACCATCGTCATCACGTTGCCGGAGGAGTCCCACGACGGGGTGCCGCTCCAGGTCGCGATGATCTTCTGCGGCGAGCGCACCGTGACGGTCGAGCGCCAGCTGTTGATGGCCGAGTTGGCCCGGATCGTGACGACGCCGTTGAACCGGTCGCCCCACTTCTCACCCTCGGAGTACGTCGCGGTGCAGCTCCCGCCACCGGTGGGCGGCGGCGTCGTCGGGCCGGGCGTCGGCGTCGGGTTGGGGTTGGTGGTGCCGCCCGCGTTCAGGGCGTTGAGCACGCTCGTGTAGGCGGCCTTCTTGTTGCCCGAGCCGTCGAACAGCAGCGGGGTGCCCGAGGCGCGCCACGAGTCGGTGTCACGCACGCCCCAGACCGTGATGCCCGTGCAGCGGGCGACGGCCAGGCACGCCTGCACGATGCCCTGGTACTGCTGCGCCTGCGAGGAGCCGGAGCCCTCGATGTCGAGCTCGGTGATCTGCACGTCGACGCCCAGCGCCGCGAAGTTCGACAGCGTGGTGTGGTAGTTCGACGGGACGGGGTTGCCCGAGTTGAAGTGCGCCTGGAAGCCGACGCAGTCGATCGGGACGCCGCGGGACTTGAAGTCGCGGACCATGTTGTACACGGCCTGGGTCTTGGCGTGCGACCAGTTGTCGGTGTTGTAGTCGTTGTAGCAGAGCTTGGCGTTCGGGTCGGCGGCGCGGGCGGCGCGGAACGCGGCCTCGATCCAGTCGTTGCCCGTGCGCTGCAGGTTCGAGTCCCGGCGGGCACCGGACGAGCCGTCGGCGAAGGCCTCGTTCACGACGTCCCAGGAGTGGATCTTGCCCCGGTAGTACGTGGCGACCTGGGTGACGTGGTTGAGCATCGCGTTGCGCAGCGCCGTGCCGGACATGTTCTGCATCCAGCCCGGCTGCTGGGAGTGCCACGCCAGGGCGTGACCGCGCACCTGCTTGCCGTTCTGCCGGGCCCAGTTCACGATCCGGTCGCCCTGGGTGTAGCTGAACTGCCCCTGCGACGGCTCGGTGGCGTCCATCTTCATCTCGTTCTCGGCCGTGATCATGTTGAACTCACGGTTCGCGATCGTCGAGTACGTCGAGTCCGACAGCCGGCTCGCCGCGATCGCGGTGCCGAAGTACCGCCCGCTCTCGCCCGCAGCAGCCTGCAACGTGCTGCCCGCAGCAGCCGCCGGCAACGCCATCGTCACCGCCAGTGCAGTCGCGGCCAGGCCGCCCACGAACGCGCCCAGCCGGCGACGTCGGGTCCTCAGGTCGGGGTTCGTCATCGATCCCTCCTCAGTGGTGGAAGCGCCGGCAGCGGCCGGCGCGCCTCACCCTCGGGGCAGGGCCGCGACGGGGTCAACAGATCGATCGCGAACAGATAGTTTCGATGCCTCGCCCGAAACGTTTCTTCACTCGTACGGGTGACATGTGGACGTTCTCAACGGGTTGAGCAGGCCCTCAGCGGCTACCTCACGGGAGCTCGCGACAGCCGCAAGCGGCATCCGTTGCCGAAAGTTTCGCGTCGGTGCTCAGGCGTACGGCGGCTGGATGACCGTCGCGTCGCGCGTCGCCCCCGCGGCCCGCGCGGCGTCGACCGTCAGCTCGACGTCGACCAGCGGACCCTCGACCAGCAGCGGCTCGCCGTGCCCCGTCTCCCCCGACCACCGCACCGCCGCCCGCGCGGGCGGCACGAACGTCACACCGGCCGGCAGGTGCACCACCGCGGCGGCGCGCACCCCCAGGTCCTCCGCACGACGCACCAGCACCGAGCGCACCTGCGGCAGCCGCTCGACCGTGCGGGCCAGCAGCCGCGCCCGGCGGTCCCCCGCGCGGAACGTCACCACGATCAGCCCCGCGTCGTCGTGCACGTCTCCGGTCGCCATGGAGTCCACGTTCACGCCGCGCGTCGCGAACACGCCCGCGAGCGCCGCGACGCTGCCCGTGCGGTGCTCGGCGCGCACGAACCCGACCCAGCGGACGTCGTCCTCGGTCATGCCCGGACCTCCTGCGGTGCGTGGAGCCCCGCACCGGCCGGCACGGGGTCGAGCCAGGGCGCCGTGGCGGCGTCGATCGCGGCGGCGGACTGCGCGAGCCGCGCGTCCTCGTCGGGCGGCAGCGGGTCGAGCAGCACGCGCGACCACCCCTCCGGCCCGAGCACCACGGGGACGCCGAGGACACCGTGCGCGGGTGCACCGCCGACGGTCGCCTCGCCGTCGAGCACGACCTGACCGGCGACGACGATGTCGCGGCCGTCGAGGATCGTGTCGAGCAGGTCGATGGTGGCCGAGGCGGTGCCGGTGGCGGTCTTCGCACCCGACTGGTGCGTCATGAAGGGGCGCATGACGACGCGCAGGTCCGGCGGCCACGAGTCGATGAGCGCGAACGCCTCGCCGATGTCCTGCGACGCGACGGCGATGAGCTCGGCCTTGGCCGCCGCGATCTCGTCGGGGAACGTGCCCAGCGTGCGGGGGCCGCGCAGGCGCGCGACGGCCCGTTCGCGCTCGGCGACGTCGAGGCCGCTGATCCGCACCGTCGACCACAGCGGCACCGCGTCCTCGCCGTGCTGCCCGCCGACGAACCCGCCGACGCGGTGCCGGCGCACCCCCAGCTGCACGGCCAGCTCGCGGCGGAACCGCAGCGTGTCCAGCCACGCACCCATGCCGATGACGCGGTGCCGACCCAGCCGCTCGGCCATGATCGCGACCGCCAGCTCGACGGGGTTGGACACCACGACGACGACCTCGCTGCCGGACCCGTGCTCGGCGAGCGCGTCGGCGTAGGCGCGGAAGACCGCGGCGTTGTCGGCGGCCAGGCCCGCCCGGCTCGGCGGCAGCCCGTCGTTGCGGGGCGTCACGGTGCGGCCCGCGGCCACCACGACCACGTCGGCGACGACGTCCGCGGGGTCGAGCGCGACGTCGAGCATGGGTGCGTGCTCGTCGTAGGCGTCGATCAGGTCGGCCCGCAGGCCGTGCACCGCCCGCCCCGACGCGCCGCCCGGGCGCCCGACGAGCTGCAGCCGCGACGTCGTCGGCAGCAGCTGCCGCTCCACGAGCTGCGTGCACACCTGTCGCCCGACGTCACCCGTCGCCCCCAGCACCGCCACGTCCATCCTGTGAGACTACGGACGGCACGTGTCGCGCACGTTGCACGTCCCGCCGACCGGGTCCCCACCACCCACGGACTGGACGTCGCGCGGGTCAGGACCCTGCGGGTGCCCGTCCGGCGTCGAGCGCCCAGGCGACGAGCCGCGCGTTGCGCAGCGCCCGCTCCCGCAGGCGGTCGAGCTCGTACGGGGTCCACGTGACGCGCGCGGGGGCGCGGGGGAAGTACTGCGGCAGGACCGCGGCGGTGAGCATCGCGTGCAGGCGGTCGGACACCCGCCCGCGGTCGCCGAGCGGCAGGGCGAGCGTCGTCGCGACGTCGGTCGCCAGGTTCCAGACGTCGAGCAGCGCGGCGGCCGGCGGCGGTGCGCCCACCCGGGCCACCCAGCGGCGGGTGACGTCGACGTCGACCGGCTCCGCGACCTCGGGCCGGGCGTCCTCGTCGCGGCCCGTCCGCGCGTACACCCACGCCGTGCACGCCGCCACCGTCGGCCAGACGAGCAGGGCACCGTCGTGGACGAGCAGGGCGTCCGACCCGTCGGCGAACGTCTCCGTCCAGACGACCCGCGGCCGCCCGTCGGCGAGCACGGGCGACGGCCCGCCCCACGCACCGAGCCGCAGCGACGGCCCGTCGGGCGTCGTCACGTCAGGCGGGACCGGGTGTCCCGGCGGGGCCGGCGGGCTCGTCCTCGGGCACCGGGCGCGGGGGTGTCAGAGGCGGGAACGTCGCCCCGATCGCGTAGCCGGCACCGATCGCGAAGGCCACGGGTACCCAGCGCGGGTGGTCGAGCAGCAGGATCATCGGGGTGATCCCGACGAGGTTGCAGGCGATGCGGGACCACGTGCCGTACCGCAGGACCACGAAGCGCGACGCGTGGCCGAAGGCCAGCGAGACGAGAGCCGCCGCGGCGACCGCGAGGAAGAGCTCCACGCGGGGACCCTAGCGGTCGGCGTCGGCCCGCCCACCGGGACCGTCCACAGCGGCACCCGATCGGGCGACGGCGTCAGAAGTCGAAGATGTCCTCGAGCCAGGAGTCCTTCTTCTTGCGCTTGCGGCCGTCGTAGCCGTACCGGGGGTCGCGCGGGTCACGGCGGCGGTCGTCGTACCGCGGGTCGTAGCCGGTGGCGCGCGGGTCGGGTGCCGGGTAGACGGGACGCGGGTCGGGCGACCCGTACACCGGACGGGGGTCGGGGGCCGCGGCGCCGGGGACGGCGCGGGGGTCCACACCGCCGACGGGCGTGGTCGCCGCGCGGTCGAGGATCTTGTCGAGCTCGCCGCGATCGAGCCAGATGCCGCGGCACACGGGGCAGTAGTCGATCTCGACGCCCTGGCGCTCGGACATCACGAGCTGGGCCTGGTCCACGGGGCACTGCATGGCCCGCTCCTTCCGTCGGCTGGCACGAACCTACTCGACGCGCGGGACGCGGCGGGCCTGATGAGGATGGAGGCATGACCCCCACGCACCTCCAGACCTGCACCGCGCCTGGCCGGCCCCGCACGCCCCGGACCACGGGGCGGCGCCGGTGACCGCGGGCGTCGTCGTCCTCGGGGCCACCGGCGACCTGACGGCCCGGTACCTGCTGCCCGGCCTGGCCCACGTCGCGCAGACGGTGCCGGGCGGGCTGCGGCTGGTCGGGGTCGCGAACGACGACCTCGACACCGCGGGCTTCCGCGCGCACGTGCACGGGGCCGTGGCCCGGTACACGCCCGACGGTCCCGACCCGGAGGTGGCGGCGCTCGTCGACGCCGCAGCGTGGGTGCGCGGCGACGTCACCGACCCGGCGACCCTGGCGGCGGGGATCGCCGCGGCCGGGGTCGACGACACCGACCCGCTGGTCCTCTACCTCGCCCTGCCCCACGGGCTGTT
The DNA here is from genome assembly GCF_013409875.1 of Cellulomonas oligotrophica. GTDB lineage: Bacteria > Actinomycetota > Actinomycetes > Actinomycetales > Cellulomonadaceae > Cellulomonas > Cellulomonas oligotrophica. The sequence continues at coordinate 2,518,266 of NZ_JACCBK010000001.1, read as the reverse complement.
CCGGCCCGTGGTCGAGGCGCTGGCGCAGGTCGACCTGCCGTCGGGCCTGCGGGTCGTCGTCGAGAAGCCCTTCGGCTCCGACCTCGCGGGCGCGACCGCGCTCAACGCCGCGCTCGGGCGGCTGCTGCCGGAGGACGGGGTTTTCCGGGTCGACCACTTCCTGGCCAAGCAGACCGTGCTGAACCTGCTGGGACTGCGGTTCGCCAACCGGGTCCTCGAGCCGCTGTGGAGCAGCGCCCACATCGAGTCCGTCGACATCGTCTTCGACGAGACCGTCGACGCCCAGAGCCGCGCGGCGTACTACGACCGGTCGGGTGCGCTGCGCGACATGGTGCAGAACCACCTGCTCCAGCTGCTGACGTACGTGGCGATGGAGCCGCCCACGTCGACGTCGCCGGCGGACCTGGCGGCCCGCAAGGCCGACGTGCTGCGTGCCGTGCGCACGCCCGACCGCGATCACGTCGCCCGGTGGACGCGCCGCGGCCGGTACACCGCGGGCACCGTGGCGGGACGTGCCGTCGACGCCTACACCGACGCCCCCGGCGTCGACCCGGCCCGCGGCACCGAGACGTACGCCGAGGTGACCCTGCACGTCGACACGTGGCGCTGGGGCGGGGTGCCGTTCCGGCTGCGGACCGGCAAGGCCCTCGCCGCGGACCGGCGGGAGATCGTCGTCCGGTTCCGCGAGGTCCCGCACCGCGTCTTCGCCGGCGAGGCCCCGGCGCGCAACGAGCTGCGTCTCCAGCTCGACCCCGACCGGATGTCGCTCGACCTCAACGTCAACGGCATCGGCGACCCCTTCGCGCTCGAGACCGTCACGCTCGACACCGAGCTCGCCCGGCAGGACCCCACGCCCTACGGGCAGCTCCTGCTCGCCGTGATCGACGGCGACACCCGCCTGTCGGCGCACGCCGCCGAGGCCGAGGAGGGCTGGCGCATCGTCGAGCCCGTGCTGGCCGCGTGGGCGGACGACGTCGTGCCGCTCGAGGAGTACGCCGCGGGCAGCGACGGGCCCGCCTGAGGCGCCGGGTCCCCGGCCCGCGCGACGGGCCGGGGGCCGGTCAGAGGGTGCGCTGCCAGGCCACGATGCGGTCGACAGCCTCGGCGACGACCTCCGGCGCGGACGCGAACGACAGCCGCACCCAGTCGCGGCCGTGCAGCGGGTCGAAGTCCGTGCCGGGGGTCAGCGCGACGCCCGCCTCGTCGAGCAGCCGCGCGCACCACGTCACCGAGTCCAGGCCCGAGGCGGACACGTCGCCGTACAGGTAGAACGCGCCGTCGGCCGGGGCGACCGGGTCCCAGCCCAGGTCGGGCAGCCGCTCCAGCAGCAGCGCGCGCGAGGCCGCGTACCGCTCGACGTTCGCGCGGGCCGCCGCCATGCCCTCGGCGCTGAACGCCGCGACGCCCGCGTGCTGCGCGAGCGCCGGCGGGCACAGGGCCACGTTGCCCGCGAGCGCGTCGACGGGGCCCACGAGGTCGTCGGGCAGCACGAGCCAGCCCAGCCGCCAGCCGGTCATGGCCCAGTACTTGGAGAAGGAGTTCACGACGACGGCGCCGTCGTGCAGGTGCGCGGCGGCGGTCGCGGTGGCGGGGGTGCTGCCGCTCGCGTCGGGGTAGGTGATGCCGTGGTAGATCTCGTCGCTGACCAGGCGGACCCCGTGCGTCCCGCACCAGCGGGCGAGGGCGGTGAGCTCGTCGGGCTCGATCATCGTGCCGGTGGGGTTGGCGGGGCTGGCGACGACGAGGCCGTCGACGGGCCGGTCGAGGGCCTCGAGCTGGGCGACGGTCGGCTGGTACCGCTGCTCGGGGCCGCAGGGCAGGTCGACGACCTCGACGCCGAGGGCGGTGAGGATGTTCGCGTAGGCGGGGTAGCCGGGGCGGGCGAGGGCGACGCGGTCGCCGACGTCGAACGCGGCGAGGAACGCGAGCACGAACCCGCCGGACGACCCGGTGGTGACGGCGACGCGCGCGGGGTCGACGTCGACGCCGTACGTGTGCGCGTAGTGCGCGGCGATCGCGGCCCGCAGCCCGGGGGCGCCCAGCGACTCGGTGTACCCGAGGTCGCCGGCGGTGAGCAGGTCGACCGCCCGCTGGCGCACCACGTCGGACGCACCGGTGGACGGCTCGCCCGCGCAGAGGTTGAGCACGTGCTCGCCCGCGGCGCGGCGCGCGTTGGCGGCGGCGAGGATCTCCATCACGGCGAACGGGGGCACGTGCGCACGGCGGGCGACCTTCATGACCCCATCCTCTCGCTCGGCGCGGTCGCGGTCAGCCGCGGGCGGCGAGGGCCTCGCGGACGTGGGCGACGATGCCGTCGGCGGCGGCCTCGATCTCGGCGAGGGTGGTCTCGAAGCCGGCGTCGGGGCCGTACCAGGGGTCGTCGACGTCGAGCAGGTGCTCGGGCTGGTCGGGGCCGGGGGCCGCGGGGTCGAAGGTGCGCAGCATGCGGATGCGGCCGGTCAGGGCGGGGTCGTCGCCGGCGAGGCGGCGCAGCGCGCGGGCGTGGGCCGACGTCATGGGCAGCAGCAGGTCGCGGGCCAGCAGGTCGGACGCGCGGACCTGGCGGGCGTGGTGGCCCGTGCCGTCGTCGTACCCGTGCGCGCGCAGCACCGCGCGGGCGCGACGGTCCACGGGGTTGCCGTGCTCCTCGTCGCTGATGCCGGTGGAGTCGACGACGACGCGGTCGCCGAGGCCGGCGGCCTCGAACCGGTCGCGGAGCACCACCTCGGCCATCGGCGAGCGGCAGATGTTGCCGGTGCAGACCGTCATCACCCGGTACACGTCCTGCTGCGTCACGCCCGTCCCCGCTCTCCTCGGTCCGCCGCGAGCAGCACGCCGGTGCCGCCGACGAAGGTGATCCCGGCGAGCGTAGCCGCGCGACGCACCTCGACGAACCCGTGCCGGCGGTGCAGGGCGAGGGAGGGGCCGTTGCCGGCGTTGACGACGCTGCGTACCGGTCCGTCGGCGGCGAGGTCGCAGGTCAGCAGCGCGCGCAGGAGCCGGTCACCGGCGTGGCGTCGGCGCCACGCCGGGTGCACCGTCAGTGCGGAGACGTACCAGCCGTCCGGCACGTCGGTCGGGTCGACCCAGCGGGCGAGCATCGCCCAGCCGACGACCTCACCGCGTCGATCGGCCACGAGCACGTGCCGGGCAGGGTCCTGGGCCCAGGCCGCCACCTGGTCGCGGAACCCGGGTGCCCGCTCCCCCCGGGTGGCCGCGACAGACACGACCGCGTCGACATCGTCGGGGGCCGCGACGCGTACGACGAGAGCGGGGTCGGGCACGCCTCGCAAGTCGGGCCGGTGCTCGGCGAAGAGGGTCACCTGACCACTGTGCCCCCCTTTGACCTGTGGCGAGGGTGGTCACGGGGCGATCGGCGCCGCGTTCGGCGGCGAGGCGGGCGAAAGGCCTGGTCGGGGTGGGGTTGGATGGTGGCGTGGGGGATCAGGTGAGGGCACGGGTGCGGATGGAGTGGGGCCGCACGGGGGCGATGGCGCTGCTCGGCGAGCACGCGCCACGGTCGATGACGGTGGTCGTCGACGTGCTGTCCTTCGGCACCGCCGTGACGGTGGCGTGCGAGGGCGGGGCGCGGGTGCTCCCGGTGCCGTGGTCCGACCCGGCCGAGGCGGAGCGGCTCGCGGAGGCGACCGGGGCGGCGCTGGCCCGGCCCCGCGGGGACGGACGGCTGAGCCTGTCACCCGCGTCCCTGCGCGACGTGGGTGCGCAGCGGCTGGTGCTGCCGTCGCCGAACGGTGCCGCGATCACGCACGCGGTGGCCGGGACGGGGGCGCGGGTCGTCGTGGGGTGCCTGCGCAACGCGTCGGCGGTCGCGCGGGCCGCGGCGGCGCACCTGGACGCGGACCCCGCGCACGACGTCGTGCTCGTCCCGGCCGGCGAGCGGTGGACCGACGGCAGCCTGCGCCCGGCGCTGGAGGACCTGCTGGGCGCCGGGGCGGTGGCCGCGGTGCTGCGCGCGCACGGCACGGGCCTGTCGCCCGAGGCCCTCGCGGCGGCGGCGCTGTGGTCGGCGACGCCCGACGCGGCCGCGGCCGTGCTGGCGTCGACCAGCGGCCGTGAGCTCGTGCGCACGGGGTGGCCGCAGGACGTCGACATGGCCGTGGCCGTGGACGCGTCACGGGTGGTGCCGACGGTCGTCGGCACGGACGACGGCCCCGAGGTGCGGGCCGGCTGAGCGGCGCACCGGCGCCCGGCGGGCCGGTGGAACGGTTCAGGTCTAGCGTGCCGTCCATGGGTGTGATCGCGGTGACGGGAGCCACGGGGCAGGTAGGTCGACGGGTCGCCGAACGGCTCGCCGGCACGCGGGACGACGCGCAGCCGGTGGTGCAGCGGCTGCTCGTGCGGGACCCGAAGGCGATGGCCAGCGCCGCGGGCCGGGAGGTCGTCGGCGTGCAGGGGTACGCCGACACCGAGGGCATGCGGGCCGCGCTGGAGGGCGCCGACGACCTGTTCCTCGTCTCCGGGCGCGAGTCCGCCGACCGTGTCGCCGAGCACCGGGCCGCGATCGACGCGGCCGTCGCCGCGGGGGTGCGGCGCGTGGTGTACCTGTCGTTCCTCGGCGCCGCGCCCGACGCGACGTTCACGTTCGCGCGCGACCACTGGGCCACCGAGCAGCACCTGGCCGCGTCGGGGCTGCGGTGGACCGCGCTGCGCGACAGCCTCTACCACGCGGCCTGGCCGGCGTTCGTGGGCGACGACCTGACCATCCGCGGGCCGGCGGGCGACGGACGGGTCGCGAGCGTCGGGCACGGAGACGTGTCCGACGTCGTCGTCGGCGTGCTGCTCGCGGGCGACGCCTACGACGGGCAGGTGCTCGACGTGACCGGGCCGACCGCGCTGACCGTCGCGGAGGTCGCCGACACCGTCGGTCGGGTCACGGGCCGGCCGGTGCGGTACGCGCCCGAGTCGCTCGACGAGGCGTACGCGTCCCGGGCCGGGTACGGCGCCCCCGACTGGGAGGTCACCGGCTGGGTGACCTCGTACGCGGCGATCGCCGCGGGCGAGCTCGACGTGGTCAGCGACACGGTCGAGCGTGTCATGGGACGCCCGCCGCAGGACCTGGAGACGTGGCTGCGCGCGCACCCGGAGACGTGGCGCCACCTCGTGCGCCGGTAGGCCGGGGCGGCGGCCCGCTCGCGGCCCCGCGGTCGGCGGTGTCCCCGCGGCGACGGAGGATGGTGCGGTGGACCGGGGAGCAGACCGCGTGCAGCGGCTCGTGGACGCCGTGCGCGTGCGCGACGCCGCGACGGTCATGCACCTCGACGCCGACGCGTTCTTCGCCGCCGTCGAGCAGCGCGACAAGCCGTCGCTGCGCGGCCGCCCGGTGCTGGTCGGCGGGGTCGGGGGGCGCGGCGTCGTGTCCACCGCGTCGTACGAGGCCCGCCGCGACGGGGCCCGCTCGGCGATGCCCATGGCGCGCGCCCGGCGCCTGAGCCCCGCCGCCGCGGTGCTGACCCCGCGGTTCGCCGCCTACTCGGCGTACTCCGCGGTCATCATGGCGACGCTGCGCGAGCTGACGCCGGCCGTCGAGCCCCTGAGCATCGACGAGGCGTTCGCGGACCTCGCGCTCGCCGAGGGCGGCGCCCCCGACCCGCAGGAGGCCGGCGAGCGCGTGCGCGCCCTCGTCGCCGAGCGGACCGGGCTGACGGTGTCGGTCGGCGTCGGGCGGTCCAAGCTGGTCGCGAAGATCGCGTCCGACCTGCGCAAGCCCGGCGGCCTGGTCGTCGTGCGGCCCGAGGACGAGGACGACGTGCTGCTGCCGCTGGACGTGCGGACCATCCCGGGCGTCGGGCCCGCCACGGCGGCGGCGCTGGAACGGCTCGGGGTGCGCACCGTCGCCGACCTGCGCCGCCAGCCCCTCGACACCCTGACGATGACGCTCGGCGAGTCGTCCGGCACGAACCTGTTCCTGCTGGCCCGTGGCCTCGACGACCGGCCCGTCGTCGTGACCAGCGAGCGCAAGTCCGCCGGTGCGGAGCGCACGTTCGCGCACGACCTGTTCGGCCGCGAGCTCGTGCTGGCGGCCGTGGACGACGTGGTCGACGAGGCCCTGCAACGGCTCGAGCGGCACGGCGGCGCCACCCGGACCGTGGTGGCGAAGGTGCGGTACTCGGACTTCTCGACCGTGACGCGGTCGGTGACGTTCCCGCAGCCCACCGCGTCGGCGGCCGACCTGCGCGACGCCGCCCGCAGCGCGACCCTGGCCGCGGGCATCAACGACCCCGTGCGGCTGCTCGGGGTGTCGTTCCACGGTCTGTCCGCGCACGCGCAGCTCGCGCTGGACCTGCCGGGCGTGGCCGTCGAGCGCGGTACGGCGCCGGTGGCCCTCGACGACGAGGTGGGCGACGCCCGGCCCGCGGTCCGGGTGCGGCCGGAGCCGGGCACCGAGGCGTCCCGGGCGGACGCCGACCGGCCCGTCGTGGGCCGCCCGCTCGGCCCGGCGCCGTCCGGCCGCGCCCTCGACGTGACGAACGCCCGTCCCGGCCTCGACGTCGAGCACGCGACACTGGGACGCGGGTGGGTCGTGCACGTGCGCGGCCGGGAGGCGACCGTGCGGTTCGAGACCGCGCTGACGGAGCCGGCCCGCTCGCGCGTCGTCGACCTCGACGCCGACCCCCTGCTGCTCGTCGACCCCGTCGGCGTGACCCCGCCCGCCGCCGTCCCCGAGCACCTCCGGGAGCCCGCATGACCCCGCACCCCGCCCCGCACCGCGCCCGCCCGGCAGGACGCGTCCCGGCCCGCCGCGCGCTGGTCGGTCTCGTCGCCCTGCTCGCGGCCGCCGGCTGCTCGGGCACGCCGACGGGCACCGGCACGGTCGCCTCGCCGCCCGCCGCACCGGTCACGGCCTCCCCCACGACGTCCGTCGCGGCCACCGACGACGCCTCCCCCGTCGCCGACGCCGCTCCCCCGGTCGCGCTGCCCCCGTCGGGTGCCGTGTTCGAGTACCAGCTCGGCGGCGCGGACGAGCCCGCGGACGGCACCGAGGTCGTGATCCGCGACTCCACCGAGCCCCCGTCGGGCCGGTACGACGTCTGCTACGTCAACGGCTTCCAGACCCAGCCCGGCGACACCGAGCAGGTCATCCGCGACGAGCCCGAGCTCGTGCTGCACGTCGACGGCGAGCCGCTGCGCGACCCGGGCTGGCCCGACGAGGTCATCTTCGACGTCTCGACGCCCGCGCTGCGCGAGCGCGTCGCCGCACGCGTCGGCGCGACGATCGACGGCTGCGCCGCCGCGGGGTTCGACGCCGTCGAGATCGACAACCTCGACGCCTACACCCGCTCCGAGGGTCTGCTCGACGAGGACGACACCCTGGCGACCGCCGCGCTGCTGATCGACCGCGCGCACGCCGCCGGCCTGGCGTTCGCGCAGAAGAACACCGCCGAGCTCACGGAGCAGGTGCGGGCCCTGGGCGCCGACCTGGTGGTCGCCGAGGAGTGCGCCGCGTGGGAGGAGTGCGGGGTGTTCACGTCCGTCTACCCCGTGGTCCTCGACGTCGAGTACGACGCCGACGTGTTCGCCGCGGCGTGCGCCGCCCAGGCCGACAGCGGCACGCGCGACCCGCACCTGTCGGTGATCCTGCGCGACTACGACGTCTCCCCGCGCTCCGCCCCCGACGCCGTCCACGAGACCTGCTGACGCAGGCCGCTCACCGCCCCTGGACGGCCGCGCCCGTCTGCGTCACCAGCGTGAGGAAGAGCAGGCGCGGCGGCAGGACCGCGAGCGCGACCAGGTCGTCGCGCACGTCGACCCGCAGCGCGCCCGCCGTGCCCGCGACGACGAACCGCAGCGACGACTGCGGCGTGACCGTCACGATCTCGGTCCAGGGCTCGCGCCACAGACGGGCAGCGCGCTCGCCCGTGCCCGGGGGCGGCTCGGGCGGCGCGTCAGCGGACGGGCTCAGCCGGGCCTCGTAGTCCGCGCGTGGGACCTCCCAGGGCCCGAGGTCGAACGACCACGCGGGTCGCACGCCCGCCCAGGCGGCGAGGTACGAGACGAACCGGCTGGTCGGTACCACCCCCAGGCGCACGTGCCCGGCGGGGACGGGACTCTCGTCGGCCCCCGCCGACGCCGCCACGAGCAGCGACCGGCTGCTCGGCCAGGCGGTGAGCCGCCCCGGCCGCTCCCCGCGCGCGTGCGCCTCGAGGAACGTGACGCCGGCGCGCCAGTGGTCGCGCACGGCGTGCCCGAAGGGGGTGAGCGCGCGGCCGTCGTCGAGGAGCCCGGCAGCCCGCAGCGCCTGCGCCTCCGGGGACCCGGACGCGTCCCGCGGGACCCGTCCGCGCCGGTCAGCGCGCGCCACGAGGTCGAGGGCCGCGTCGGGCACGACGGGCCCGTCGCGCTGCTCCCCGCGACCACCCGTCAGCCCCGCGAGGTCCTCCAGGGGCTCCCCCGCCCAGGTCGAGGCCTGCTCGTCGGTCGTCATGCGTCCTCCGCGAACGTCGTGCCGGCGGCCAGGTCCAGGAAGAAGGGTTCGTGCCCCTCCAGCTGGTAGGTGGCGCAGCTCGCCACGAGGTGCACGTGGTGGCGCCCGGTCGCCCACACGTACTGCTGCACGGCCACCTCGGACTCCTCCCCCACGGGGTAGGTGAACAGCAGGCTGCGGCCCGGGTGGGCGCCGGAGGGCCACACGTCGCAGCTCACTAGCAGCGCCCCCGGGTGCTCCCCGACAGCGTTCGCCAGCGCCGCGGACGAGGCGTCCGTGATGGGCGCGGGCGACGGCAACGTCGTCAGCACGGCGTTGGCGCGGAACGCGGGCGACCCGGTCGGCGCCGCCACGATCACGCGGTGCTCCGTCTGCTCGAGCACCTCCCAGCCCTCCGGCACGGGGATCGAGGCGACCGCCGTACCCGTCCGTCCGCTCATGGCGTCCCCCTCAGTCGTGCGACCCACCTGCGCCGCGTCGTCACCCACCAGTGCCGTCGCCGGGCCCGCCGGCTCGTACGGACCGCGCGCCGGTCGGCCCGCTCGTGCTCGACCTGCAGCCGGAACCACCGCGGCATCAGCACCCGCGGCCACCACACAAGTCCCGCGACGCCGACCAGCCCCCACACCGTCGTCACGAGCAGGAGGGTACGGAGGACGGCCGGTGGGACGAGGGCGAGGAGGAAGCCCGCTATCGCCAGGACGATCAGCGCGCCACCCATGTGCAGGCATGCGAGCCCGGAGGCGAACAGCGCCCGCCCGCTCGCCGCCCACTCCCGCCGGCGGCCCGTGTACGAGAGCACGCCCATGCCGAGGAGGGCCGATCCGAGGAGCAGGACGAGCAGACTGGGCAGCGCGTCCACGGGTGCCGAGGGTCAGTCGCGGGCGGTGAGGACGACCGGGCCGCGCTTGGTGATGGCGATGGTGTGCTCGGCGTGCGCGGTCAGGGAGCCGTCGGCGCTGCGGATCGTCCAGCCGTCGGGGTCGACGACGTACGCGTCGCCGCCGGCCATGAACCAGGGCTCGATCGCGATGACCAGGCCCGGCTTGAGCCGCTCCCCGGTGCCGGCGCGTCCCAGGTTCGGCACGTGCGGGTCCTCGTGCATGGTGCGGCCGACGCCGTGGCCGCCGAAGTCCGCGTTGATGCCGTAGCCGGCCTGCCGGCCGATGCGGCCGATCGCGGCGGACACGTCGCCCATGCGTGCACCGGGCTGCGCGGCGGCGATGCCCGCGGCGAGAGCCCGCTCGGTGGTGAGGATGAGCTGCTGCGCCTCGGGCGTGGGGGTGCCGAGCTGGAACGTCAGCGCGGAGTCGGCGACCCACCCCTCGACCTCCGCGGCGATGTCGACGCTGAGCACGTCGCCGTCCTGGAGCACGAGGTCCGACGGCAGGCCGTGCAGGGCCGCGTCGTTGACGGACGTGCACAGCACCCCGGGGTACGGGATCGCGCCGAAGCTCGGGTGGTAGCCGAGGTACACCGAGCGGGCACCGGCCTCGTCGATGAGGCGGTGCGCGTGCGCGTCCAGGTCGTTCGTCGTCATGCCGACCTGCGCGTACTCGCGCAGCGAGGTCAGGACGGACGCGATGAACCGCCCCGCGGGGCGCATCTGCTCGATCTCGGCGGGTGTCTTGAGTGCCACGGGGCCAGCCTCTCATCCGGGCGGGGTGCCGGAGCCGGGCAGGCAACAGCCCGTGGGCCGGACCCCTCGGAAGAGGTCCTGCCGCGAAGGACGAGGTCGCGGCAACCCACGGGCTGCGGTGACTGCCGGAGATTCACCAGCCGCCCGGCCGGGTTGCCGGCGGGGCGATCAGCGGATCGAGCAATCCGTCCGATGCTTCGGGCGACTAGCGGGCAGCCACCTCACGCGTCCGGAGAGACTTCATGTCTCGGACCACCTCCCTTCAGTGTGCGACCGACGCTACGCCGCGTCCGGGGAGGCGCCAACGGCTTTTTCGCGCGGATCTGCGGCGCATGCTCAGCGAGCCGGTCAGCGGGCGAGGTGCAGCCGGGCGGCCCGGCCCAGCACGCCCGTGACCAGCACCGCAGCCCCCACGACCAGGCTTGGCGCGGGCAGGGTGACGACGAGGACGACGCACCCGACGAGGCCCACGGCCTGCAGCGTGCGCGGGGTGCGACGGGCGGCGCCGCGCTGCCGGGACGCGGCGAGGTTGGCGACCGCGTAGTACACGAGCACCCCGAACGACGAGAAGCCGATGACCCCGCGCAGGTCCACGGTCAGCACGAGCGCCAGGACGACGGCGCCGACGACGAGCGTGGCCCGGTGCGGGACCTGCCGCACCGGGTGCACGGCCGCGAGCGCCCCGGGCAGGTCGTGCTCGCGCGCCATGGCCAGCGACGTGCGTCCGACGCCCGCGAGCAGGGCCAGCAGGGCGCCGAGGGACGCGGCTGCGGCCCCGACGCGCACGAGCGGGCCGGCCCACGTCCACCCGGTCGCGGCGACGGCGTCGGCCACGGGTGCGGACGACGCGGCGACCCCCTCGGCGCCGAGCACGCCGAGGACCGTGACGGCGAGCAGCACGTAGACGACCATCACGGTGCCGAGCGCCACGGTGATCGCGCACGGGATGGTGCGGGCGGGGTCGACGACCTCCTCGCCGAGGGTGGCGATGCGCGCGTAGCCGGCGAACGCGAAGAACAGCAGGCCGGCGGACTGGAGCACGCCGTACGCCCCGCCGGTCGCAGCGCCGCCGGCCAGGCCGCCGACGTCCCACGCGCCGCCCGCCGCGCCGGCCACGACCACGACGGCGAGGGCGACGAGCACGAGCGCGACCAGCACCCGGGCGACGCGGGCGGTGCGGGTGACGCCGGCGAGGTCGACGGCCACGAGCGCGACGACCGCGGCCGCCGCGGCGGGGCGCTGCCACGGCTCGGGCACGGCGTAGGCGGCGAACGTCATGGCCATGGCCGCGCAGCTCGCGGTCTTGCCGATCACGAAGCCCCATCCGGCGACGAACCCCCACCACGGCCCGAGCTCGGCACGCCCGTAGGCGTAGGTACCGCCCGCGACGGGGTGCACCGCGGCGAGCTGGGCGGTCGCGGTGGCGTTGGCGTACGCGACGACGGCGGCGACGACGAGGCCGACCAGCAGCCCGGCACCGGCGGCCTGCGCGGCGGGCGCCCACACGGCGAACACCCCGGCACCGAGCATGGCGGACAGGCCGACGACGACCGCGTCGGTCAGGCCGAGGCGGCGGGCGAGCGCGGGCGAGGTCACCGCGCGAGCCTAGGGTCGGTGCGCGTCGTCGCCCGGCCGTCAGGGGTGACGGCCGGGCGACGGGACGGCGACGGGCCGGTGACGTGCGAGCCGGTCCCGGTCAGGTGCGCGTGACCAGGTGCCGGGTGTACGCGGGGACCGTGAGGAACGTCGGGAAGTCCTCGCCGAGCGCGACCTCCCGCAGCAGCGCCGCGGCGTCGTCGTACCGGTCGCCCGGCGTGCGGGGCAGCCCGTCGAGGACGTCGGCGAGCACCGCCTCGACGGCGGCCGCGTCCAGGTGCGTGCCCTCGGCGGTCGTGACGCCCTGGTGCACCCACTGCCACAGCTGCGAGCGGGAGATCTCGGCGGTGGCCGCGTCCTCCATCAGGTGGTCGATCGCGACGGCGCCGGTGCCGCGCAGCCACGCCTCGAGGTACCGCAGCGCCACCGACACGTTCGTGCGGACGCCACCGTCGGTGACCGCCCCGGGCTCGCCGCCGCCCGCGGACGCGACGTCGAGCAGGTCGGCGGCGGTGACCGCGACGTCCTCGCGGAGCCGGTCGCGCTGGTCGGGCCGGTCGCCGAGCGCGTCGTCGAACACCGCCCGGGCGACGGGGACGAGGTCGGGGTGCGCGACCCACGTGCCGTCGAACCCCTGCCCGGCCTCGCGCTCCTTGTCGGCGCGGACCTGCGCGAGCGCCCGCGTGGTGACCTCGGGGTCGCGGCGGTCCGGGATGAAGGCGCTCATGCCGCCGATCGCCTGCGCACCCCGGCGGTGGCACGTCGCGACGAGCAGGTCGGTGTAGGCGCGCATGAACGGCACCGTCATCGTCACCCGCGCCCGGTCGGGCAGCACGAACCGCGTGCCGCGGGCCCGGAACGTCTTGATGACGCTGAACACGTAGTCCCAGCGGCCGGCGTTCAGGCCCGCGCAGTGGTCGCGCAGCTCGTAGAGGATCTCCTCCATCTCGAACGCGGCCGTGATCGTCTCGATGAGGACGGTCGCGCGGATCGTGCCGTACGGCAGGCCGAGGTACGCCTCGGTGAAGCGGAACACCTCGTCCCACAGCCGCGCCTCCAGGTGCCCCTCGATCTTGGGCAGGTACAGGTACGGGCCGCGGCCGGAGTCGACGAGCGCCCGGGCGTTGGTGAACAGGTACAGCCCGGCGTCGACGAGGCTCGCGGACGACGAGCACTCCTGGCCGGCGCGGTCGGTGAACCGCACGTGCTTCTCGGTCAGGTGCCAGCCGCGGGGGCGGAACACGATCGTCGGGGTGGTGGCGCCGACGCGGTACTCCTTGCCCTCGGGGCTGGTGAAGTCGACCTGGCCGCGGATCGCGTCGTGCAGGTTGACCTGCCCGGAGACGACGTTGCCCCAGGTGGGGCTCATGGCGTCCTCGTGGTCCGCCAGCCACACGTGCGCGCCGGAGTTGAGCGCGTTGACGGTGGTCTTGCGGTCGGTGGGGCCGGTGATCTCGACGCGACGGTGCTCCAGGCCGGGGCCGGGGCCCGCGACGCGCCACGTCGGGTCGGCGCGCAGGTGCGCGGTGATCGGCAGGAAGCCGGGGTCGGCACCGTTGGCGAACCGGTCGCGGCGGCGCTGCCGGGCCGTGAGCAGCTCCTGCCGGCGGCCGGCGAACCGGGCGTGCAGGTCGGTGAGGAAGTCCAGCGCGGGCCCGGTGAGGACGGTCTCGCTCCCGGGCACGGCGGGCCCGACGACGACGAGCCGCTCGCGCGGTCCGGTACGGGTGGGGGGTGGTGCGTCGACGAGGGTCATGGCGGTGCTCCGTCTCGTGAGGGCGTGGGTCAGTGGAACTGCGACGTCTCGGTGGAGCCGGCGAGGGCGAGGGTGGTGCTCGTGGGGTCGATCGCGGTGGCGACCTGGTCGAAGTAGCCGGTGCCCACCTCGCGCTGGTGGCGCGTCGCGGTGTAGCCGTCGGCCTCGGACGCGATCTCGGCGTCCTGGAGCTCGACGTACGCGCTCATGCCGCGCTCGGCGTAGCCGCGGGCGAGGGTGAACATCGAGTGGTTGAGGGCGTGGAAGCCCGCGAGGGTGATGAACTGGAACGCGTACCCGTGCCCCGCGAGCTCGCGCTGGAAGCGGGCGATCTGCCCGTCCGTCAGGTGCGAGCGCCAGTGGAACGACGGCGAGCAGTTGTACGCCAGCAGCTTGCCGGGGTGCTGCTCGTGGATCCGCTCGGCGAACTCCACCGCGAGCGCGAGGTCCGGCGTGGCCGTCTCGACCCACAGCAGGTCCGCGAACGGTGCGTACGCGTCCTGGCGGGCGAGCACCGCGTCGAGCCCGGGGGTGACCCGGTGGTACCCCTCGGCGGTCCGCTCGCCGGTGAGGAACGGGTGGTCCCGCTCGTCGACGTCGGAGGTGAGCAGGTCGGCGCCGAGGGCGTCGGTGCGGGCGACGACGAGGGTGGGGACGCCCGCGACGTCGGCGGCGAGCCGCGCGGCGGACAGCGTCCGCACGTGCTGCGACGTCGGGACGAGGACCTTGCCGCCCAGGTGCCCGCACTTCTTCTCCGCGGCGAGCTGGTCCTCCCAGTGCACGCCCGCGGCACCGGCGGCGATCATCGCGTGCATGAGCTCGTAGGCGTTGAGCGGCCCGCCGAACCCGGCCTCGGCGTCGGCCACGATCGGCGCGAGCCAGTCGCGGGTGGGGGCGCCGTGCTCCGCGACGTCGACCTGGTCGGCGCGCAGCAGCGCGTTGTTGATGCGCCGGACGACGGCGGGCACCGAGTTGGCGGGGTACAGCGACTGGTCGGGGTACGTCTGGCCCGACAGGTTCGCGTCGGCGGCGACCTGCCACCCGGACAGGTAGATCGCCTCGAGACCGGCCTTGACCTGCTGCACGGCCTGGTTGCCGGTGAGCGCGCCGAGCGCCGGCACGTGGGTGCGGGTGTGCAGCAGCTCCCACAGCCGCTGGGCGCCGCGCCGGGCGAGCGTCGGGTCCTCACGGACCGAGCCGCGCAGCCGGACGACGTCCTGCCCGGTGTGCCGCCGCTGCACGCCCGCCCAGCGGGGGTCGGTGCGCCAGGCGTGCTCGATCTGCTCGGCGGTCTCGCGCTGGTCGCCCGGGAGCACGCGGGGCACGTCGACGACGACGCGGCCGGCGCCGGGCGCCGTGGGGGCGAGGGACGTGGGGGTGGCGGTCGGTGCGGTCATCGCGTCCTCCGGTGGGGTCGGCTGGAGCCCCCACGCTGGACCCCGCAGCACCCGCCCGGACCGTCCCGCACCCCGGAAGATCGGCCCGTCTTCCGCCCCCGGCAAGCCCTGCCGCTCTTCCGGGCCCCGGCTCCCTAGGGTGGCGGGCGTGACGCCGACCGGGACGCGTGCCGAGCGACGCCGGGCTGCCGCCGGCACGGACCTGACCGCAGCCGGCGCCGCGGAGCTGGCCACGGACCCCGACCGCCAGGTCCGTCAGGCGATCGCCGCGAACCTCCGCACGCCCGACGCGACGCTGCTGGGCCTGCTGACCGACCGCGACTTCCACGTGCGGTGGAACGCGGCGCAGAACCCGGCGGCGAGCGACGTCGTCCGGGCGCGGGCGCTGGAGCTCGGCGGCGACGTCGCAGCGGCGGTCGGCCAGCTCGCCCGCTCCCTGAGCCCGGCTCTCGTCGATGCTGTCGTGGCGCACGCGGACCGGCGGGTCCGCGAGCAGGCCATCTGCGTCGAGCCGGCGGTGCACCGCCGGCTGGCGGCGGACCCCGAGAGGCTCGTCCGCCGTCAGGTCGCGGCGTACACCGCGGACCCGGACCTCCTTGCCGGGCTGGCCGGGGACCGGGCCGCCGAGGTCCGGTTCGCGGTGGCGCAGAACCTCGCCTGCCCGCGGGCCACGGTGCTCGCGCTGGCGGGCGACCGGTCGAAGGTCGTGCGGTGGGGCGTGATGGCGCACCGGCGGGGCGACCACGAGCTCAGCGCGCTGCTGAAGGACGACCCGGACGAGCACGTGCGCGTCGCCGCCGGTTCGTGGTGAACGCCTGGCTGCCGGCTGGCGACGCCGGGTGGTCCGTGGCCGGTCCGGTCAGCGCGCGGTGAGGCGGACCACGGGGATCTCGCGGTCGGTGCGCTGCTCGTAGCGGCCGAACTGGGCCGTGGTCGCGACGATCTGCGTCCAGGCGGCGGCGCGCTCCTCGCCGTGCAGCTCGTCGGCGGTCACGGGGGTGCGCACGCCACCGATCTCGACCTCGACCTGGTCGGGGTGCGCGGCGACGTTGTAGTACCAGGCCGGGTGGTCGGCCGAGCCGCCGGCCGACGCGACGACGAGGCGGGTGCCGTCCGGTCCGGGGAACCATGCGAGCGGCGTCTGGCGGGGCTCGCCGCTGCGTCGGCCGATCGTGTGCAGCACCAGCACGTCCATGCCCATGAAGGACTGGCGGCCCGAGCGGCGCGTGCGCCACGACACGATCCGGTTGAAGAACCGCACGAACGGGCCCCGCGGCGGTGTGCCGCCCCGCGAGCCCCGAGGGGTGGTGAACGACATGGGTCGCCTCCGTCCTGTCCGGGCGAGCCTACGACGCGGGCGTGTGCGGGGTCGGGTGGTCGGCCCGGTCAGGGCGGCGGCGGTGCCGTCGAGGCGCGGACGGTCAGGCCCGGGGAGACGACGACGTGGCGGGGCTGCGCGCCGCGGAGCTGGGCGTCGAGCATCTGGACGGCGCGGCGGCCCATGTGCAGGCGGGGCTGGTCGACGCTGGTCAGCGCGGGGCGGACCTGGGCGGCACGGTCGGTGTTGTCGTAGCCGACGACGCTGAGGCGGTCGGGCACGGCCACGCCCGCGTCGAGGGCGGCGCCGAGCAGCGCGGTGGCGTGCCGGTCGGTGGCGGCGAACACCGCCGTGGGGGCGTCCGGGCCCCCGGCGCGGATGCGCTCCACGAGGGCCGCCAGCGCGTCGGCGGTCCCGGAGGCGGGCGCCGGGGTGCGCGTGGCCCACGGGTCGCGGGCCGTGGCGGGGTCGGCGACGACGACCTCGGCGCGGTCCTCCAGGCCGAAGGCGCGCATGGTCGCGGTGAACGCCTCGGCGCGGGCGCGGGCGGCGGCGCTCGACGCGGACGTCAGGTGCGCGACCCGGCGGTGGCCGAGCGCGACCAGGTGCTCCAGGGCGGCGCGGGTGCCGGCGGCGTCGTCGCCGTGCACGGCACCGACCTCGTCGGGCACGGCGTCGGGGCGGCCGACCACGACGGTCGGCACACGGCGCCCGAGCTCGGCGAGCTGGTCGTGGTCCAGCAGGCCGGTGACCAGCACGAGGCCGTCGACGCCGAGGCCGAGCATCGCGTCGACGCGGGCGGCGAGGGTCCGGGCGTCGCGGCGGCCGTGGCCGAGCAGCACGCCCAGGCCGTGCTCGTCGGCGGCGTCCTCCACGCCGTGGGCGACGTCGGTGTGGAACGCGGAGTGCAGGTCGGTGAGGACGACGCCGAGCAGCCCGCTGCGCCCGCGCGCGAGGCTGCGCGCCCACGAGTTGGACCGGTAGCCGATCTCCTCAGCCGCCTCGAGCACGCGCCGGCGGGTCGCGTCGCTGACGCCGGGGTCGCCGCGCAGCGCGAGCGAGACCGCCGACTTGGAGACGCCGGCGGTCAGCGCGACGTCGACGATCGTCGGTCGGTGGGTGGCGGTGCGCGGCACAGGTCAGTGGTATCCGGCCCGAGGACCGGGAGAACGTCGGGACGGTGACCGGGGTCCGTCGTCCGGGTGACGGCCCGGCCAACACGAACGGGTGATGGAACGCTCCAGCGCCGCGTCCTGGAGCGTTCCACGGTCGTTCGTCCGACCGTCGCCCCGCGGCCGTGCGCCCTCCCTAGCGTCGTCGTCGACCGCCGGAGCCACCGGGCCCCGCGCGGAACCGACGCGAAGGACCGCCCGTGACGACGACGCCCACGACCCGCCCGACGACGGCACCGGCCGCACCCGGCAGCGCGCTGGACGTCGCGCCGCACGCGCTGCTGCTCGACTTCGGCGGCGTGGTGTTCGAGACGTCGAAGGTGCCCGGCGGGCGCGACGACGTCACGGCGGAGCTCGTGGCGCTGCTGGCGCGCGCGGGGCAGCACATCGACCCGGTACGGGTGCGCACCTCGCTCGACGCGGCGCTGACCGCGCTCAAGCACTGGAAGCACGCGTCCAGCCGCCGCCTCGCCCCGCGCGAGATGGACCACCGCGAGGTCGTCGGGGACTTCGTCGCCGCGGACCTGCCGCCCGCCGCCCGCGCGGTGCTCGTCGCGGAGGCCGACCACGTGCTCGACCTGCTGACCAGCCGCCTGTCGACGCACCGCGTGCGCCCGGGCGTGCCCCGGCTGCTCGACCTGGCCGCGGCGCACGGCGTGCGCGTCGGCATCGTCTCCAACGCCCACTCGGGCCTCAGCCACCGCCGCCTCATGGCCGCGCACGGGCTCGACCGGCACGTGGGCGTGCAGGTGTACTCGGACGAGGTCGGCATGCGCAAGCCCGACCCGCGCACCCTGGCGCTGGCCGCGCAGGCGCTCGGCGTGCCGCTCGACGCGTGCTGGTACGTGGGCGACACGCTCGACCGGGACGTCGTCGCCGGGCGGCGCGCGGGGGTCGGCGCGACCCTCGTGACCCGCAGCCACCACACCGACAGCCCGCCGTTCGCGGTCGACGCGGTGCCCGACGCCGTGGTCGACACCCCCGACGGCATCGCGGACCTGCTGGAGCGCGCCCTCGCCACGGACGCCCCGGCGGCGCCCGTCGCGGCGCCGGCCGGCCCGTCCCGCGGCGCGCTGCTCATCGACCACGGCGGCGTCATCTCCACGTCCGTGCCCGACCCCGTGGCGCTCGACGCGTTCGTCGACCACCTGCGCCGCCTGCTCGACGCGCACGCCGACGGCCTGGACGTCGCCCGCCTGCTCGCCGACGGGCGCTCCCGGTACGCGGCGCTCAAGCGCGAGCGCCGCGGTGCCGCCCTCGACGGCGCCCCGCTGCGCGAGGTCGACGCCGTGACCTTCTGGGTCGACGTGGTCGGTGCCGCGCTCGACGACCGGCGCCGCGCGGTGCTGCGCGCGGAGGCGCACGACCTGACCTACCGGTTCGGGCGCGCCAAGAGCCGCCGCGCGCTGCGCCCCGGCGTGCGCGCCCTGCTGGAGCACGCCCGCGAGCGCGGCATGCCCGTGGTCGTCGTCTCCAACACCGTCAGCGGGCGGGCGGTGCGCGCGGAGTGCGCGGCGCACGGGCTGACCGAGCTGGTCGGGGCGTCGGTGTGCTCCGACGAGAACGGGCACCGCAAGCCCGACCGCCGGCTCGTCGCGGAGGCCCTGGCCGTGGCGGACGCCGACCCGGCCGCGTCGTGGTTCCTGGGCGACAAGCCCGAGAACGACGCGGTGGCCGCGCGGGCCTGCGGGGTCGGGCGGCGCGTGCTGGTGCGCGGCGGGTCGACGCCGGACGTCGAGCTCGACGCGGCCCTCGCGCGCGGCCTGGCCACCGACGTCGTCGACGACCCGACCGGGCTGCTCACGCTGCTGCGCGCGCACACCCCGGCAGTCGCGCGTCTGACCCTGCCCGCCTGATGCGACCTGACCGACCGTCCCTGCACGCCCGAGCCGTCCCCCGACCGGAGGCCACGATGTCCCTGCACACCGGCTCCCCCGCCGTCCCCGACGACAGCACGACCGAGCGCACGGCCGAGCGCCGCGGCGCCCTGCGCGGCACCGGGCCCGGCGGCCTGCGCGAGCTCGCGCCGCCGCAGAAGCTCATGGTGTTCGTCCTGTCGATGTCCCTGTTCGGGCTGTCGAACATCCTGCTCGAGGTGGTCCCCGACGTGTCGCTGGGCCCGGTGGACGTCTCGGTGGCGTACTTCGTGTTCGTGCCGCTGACGATGGTGGCGCTGTTCAGCCCGTTCTGGGCGGCGCTCGGCGCCCCGCTCGGCGAGATCGTGTTCACCGACCTGCTCATGGGCGACTTCTCGGGGCTGTCCGAGATCGAGGGCTTCCTGCAGATGTTCCTCGCGCTGTACGTGGCGGGGTCGCTGATCCGCAACCCGCGCAGCCGGGGGCAGATCTGGCTCGGGGCGCTGACGGTCGTGGTGATCGACAAGGTGCTCTCGGCGCTGGTGGACCTGTCGAAGGTGTGGATCGGCGTGGAGGACGCGGAGCTCGTCGAGGGCCTGCCGCAGTCGATCCTGCTGCTCGAGGGCATCGGCCTGGGGGTCGACGTGATCCTGTCGGGCATCCTGTTCGGCGCGATCCCGGCGATGTGGCTGATCCCGGCGCTGCACGGGCGGATCGAGCCGATGCTGGGCCTGCGCCCGCGGGTGCCGGGCGAGCCGGTGCAGGGCACGGCGCCGCGCAGCGCGTGGTTCGTGGTGGTGGCGCTGCTGCTGTCGGTCGCGTCGTTCCTGTTCGCGTTCCTCGAGGCGTGGGACATGTCGGTGGGTGCGTTCGAGCCGGACTTCGTCGGCACGTACGGCACCGGGTTCCTGTGGGTGTCGGTCGCGGCGCTCGTGGTGGTCGGCGGGGCGACGTTCCTCGTGGCCCGGCGCGGCCAGGCCCGGGACGCGGCACGGCGGGGCGGCGCCGACCGTGCCGACAGTGCCGCGCGGGACGCGCGGTGAGCGACCCCGTCATCGCGCTGGAGGCCGTGAGCTTCCGGTACCCCGGCGCCGCGCGGGACTCGCTGCGCGACGTGGACCTGACGGTCGAGCGCGGGGACGTGCTCGCGGTGGTCGGGGGCAACGGGTCGGGCAAGACCACGCTGTGCAAGACGTTCAACGGGCTGGTGCCGCACTACTGGGCCGGCGAGTTCGCGGGGGTCGCGCGGGTCGACGGCGTCGACACGTGGGACTCGTCGGTGGCGGCGCTCTCGGAGCGGGTCGGGTACGTCTACCAGGACTTCCAGCACCAGCTCGTGCGCCCCACGGTGCGCGACGAGCTGGAGTTCGGGCCGGTGAACCGCGGCATGGCCGACCACCGGCAGCGGGCGGCGGAGGCGATGGAGATGCTGCGCATCACGGACCTGGCGGACCGGTTCGTGTGGCAGCTGTCCGGCGGGCAGGCGCACCTGACGGCGCTGGCGTCGGTGCTGGCGATGCGCCCGTCCGTGGTCGTCGTCGACGAGCCCGTGGCCGAGCTGGACCCGGCGCGCGCGGAGGACGTGTACGAGCGGCTGCTCGTGCTCAACCGCGAGCTCGGGCTGACGGTGGTGACGATCGAGCACCACGTGGAGTTCGTCGCCCGGTTCGCGCGGTCGGTGGTGCTGATGGCCGACGGGACGCCGCGCTGGCACCTGCCGGTGGACGAGGCGATGGCCCGCACGGGCGAGCTCGCGGACCACGGGATCCCCGCGCCGCAGGTGGTCCGGGCGGTGCAGGGACTGGGGGTGGACGCGGCGCCGCGCACGGTCGAGCGGGCCGCGGCGCTGCTGCGCCCGCTGCTGGCGGGGCCGCCCGCGCCCGGCCCCGACGGTGCGGCGCCCCTGCCGCCGGCGACGCCGGACAGCGGCGCCGAGCGGGTCTCCGGGCGGGAGGTCGTGGCGCGGGCCGTGGGCGTGCGGCACGCGCGCCGCACCGTGCACGGCGACCTGCACGTCGTGCTGCCGGGCCTCGACCTGGACCTGCACGCGGGCGCGCGGGTCGCGCTGGTCGGCGCCAACGGCGCGGGCAAGACGACGCTGCTGCGCATGCTCGCGGGCATCGACGTGCCGCGCGAGGGCACGGTCGAGCTGGACGGCGTCGACACCCGGTCGGCGCCCGCGCCGCGCCTGGCGGACCTCGCGTCGTACCTGTACCAGGACCCGCGCCGCATGCTGCTGACGCCGAGCGTGCGCGAGGACGTGGCGCTGTTCCCGCGCGGGCGGGGCCGTGCCGACACGGACGAGCTGACGGAGCGGGTGCTGGCGCGCGTGGACCTGACGGACCTCGCGGACCGCGACGGTCGGACCCTCTCGGGCGGGCAGCAGCGGCGCGCCACGCTGGCCGTGGGCCTGGCGATGCGCCCGCGCCTGCTGCTGCTCGACGAGCCGACCGCGAGCCTCGACGTGACGAGCCGGGACGCCGTGACGGCGCTGCTCGCGGACCTGGCGGGCACGATCGCGTGCACGGTGGTCGCGACGCACGACATGCAGCTCGTCGCGGAGTGGGCGTCGCGCGTCGTCGTGCTGGAGGGCGGGGACGTCCTGGCCGACCTGCCGCCGGCGGACCTGTTCGCCCGGCCCGACCTGCTGACGCGCGCGCACCTGGTGCCGCCGCAGGTCACCCAGCTCGGCCTGGCGCTGGGGCTGGACCCGGTGCCGCTGGACGTCGACGGGCTGGTCGCCGCCGTGGCGGCCCGCCGCACGGACGTCGTCGCGGCGGTGGCCCGGTGAGCCGGCAGCACCGCGACGTCCTGTCGCTGGAGTGGGTGCGCCTGGAGCTGGTGCGCACCGCGTACGCCACCCGCGGCGGCGTGCTCGCGGCGATGGACCCGCGGGCGGTGCTGGCCTGGTACGTGCTGCTGGCGCTGGCCCCGTGGTTCACGCACAACCTCACGGTGCTCGCGGCGCTGTTCGCGGTCGGGGCGGTGAGCGTGCTGCTCGCGCGCGTCGGCCCGCTGGTGCTGGGGCTGTTCGGCATCGGTCTGGTGCTCGAGCTCGCGTACATCGCGGGCGCCGCGTGGCTCTTCGGCGGTGACACCCAGACGGTGCTCGCGCTGGTCGAGCTGACCCTCAAGCTCGGCACGGTGTCGCTGGCGAGCATGGCCGCGTTCGTCTCGCTCGACCCCGAGAAGCTCTCCGACGCGCTGCTGGCGATGCGTGCGCCGACGATGCTCGCGTTCGGCGTCAGCTACGGGTACCGGATGCTGCCGCTGCTCGTCGACGAGTTCAGCGACGTCGTGGAGAGCTACCGGCTGCGCACCCCGGCGCCGGCGCCCGGGTTCCTCGCCTGGCGCTCGGTGGTGCGGCTGGTGCGGCTCGTGGTGCTGGCGTTCTACCCGGTGTTCCTCAACACCGCGCAGTCGGTGCGGACCACCGTGGAGGCGCTGGAGACCCGGGGGTTCACCTCGGCCGTCACCGACGGGCGGGGCCGGCGGCTGCGGGTCGGCCACCTCCAGGTGACGGGGTACGACGTCGCGGTGATCGCCGTGACCGCGGGCGCCGTCGCGGTGGCGTTCTGGGCCGGGGCGCAGTGGCCGCTGTTCCGGTGACGCGCCCACGGTCATGATGGTCGGGCCCGCACCCCGCGGGCCCGACCGCCGACGAGAGGACCCGCCCGTGCCCCAGGCTCCCCTGCCCGACGACGTCGCGGCGCTGCTGGCCCGCCCCAACCACGCCGTGATGGCGACCGTCCGGCCCGACGGCGCACCGGTCACCGTGGCGACCTGGTACCTGCTCGAGGACGACGGGCGCGTGCTGCTCAACCTCGACGCGGGCCGCGCGCGCCTGAAGCACCTGCGGGCGAACCCGCACGTGGCCCTCACGGCGCTGGCGGGCGACGACTGGTACACGCACGTGAGCGTGCAGGGCCGGGTCGTGGACATCCACGACGACGTCGACCTGGTCGACATCGACCGGCTGGCGCGGCACTACACGGGCAACCCCTACCGGGTGCGGGACCGCGCCCGGGTCAGCGTGCTCGTCGAGGTCGACCGGTGGCACGGCTGGGGGGCCGCGCAGGCGGACTGACCCCTGGGGCGTCGTCAAGAACTCCGGTCCTTCGCGCCGCGGCTCGCCGCTGCCCGCCGTGGGTCGTCCTCCGCTCGGTCGAGGGACGCAAGAACGCCGGTCCTTCTCGGCGGTGCCGTCTGGACCACTCGCCCGGCACCATGTGACGGTGGTCACATGGTCACGACGGCGTACCGACCCGGCCCCTCCCGACCCCTCCCGCGGGTCGCCGGCGTCCCGCCGCGCCCTGGGGCCCGGGTCACGCCCGGCGAGCGGGGCGCCGGCGGCGGGCAGGGCGCTGCCGGTGGGCAGGGCGCTGCCGGTGGGCAGGACGGCCCCCTCGACACGCTCGTGCTCGGCCGGCGCATCCGGCACCTGCGCACCGCGCGCGGCATGACGCTGGAGGACCTCGGCCGCGCGATCGGCCGCGCGCCGTCGCAGGTGTCCATGCTCGAGAACGGGCACCGCGAGCCGCGCGCGTCGCAGCTCACCGCCGTGGCCCAGGCGCTCGACGTCCCCCTGCGCGAGCTGCTGCGCCCCGAGCCGCCGACGCGGCGGGCGGCGCTCGAGGTCGCGCTCGAGCGCGCGCAGCGCGGGCCCCTGCTCGCCGCGCTCGGGGTGCCGCCGGTCAAGGTCGGGCGGTCCCTGCCCACGGACGCGCTCGACGCGCTCGTGGCGATGGTCGACCAGGTGCAGCGGCTGCTCGTCGAGCACGCCGCGACGCCGGAGGAGGCCCGCCGCGCCAACACCGAGCTGCGGGCCAGGATGCGCGCGCAGGACAACCACTTCCCCGACCTGGAGGAGCACGCCGGCACGCTGCTCGCGGCCGTGGGGCACCGCGGCGGGCCGCTCTCGCAGCGGGCGACCGCCGAGATCGCCGCGCACCTGGGCTTCACGCTGCACCACGTGGCCGACCTGCCGCACTCCACCCGGACCGTGACCGACCTCGCGCACCACCGGATCTACCTGCCGCACGGCGAGCCCGGCGTGCACGACTCGCGCTCGCCGCTGCTGCAGGCGCTGGCCTCGCACGTGCTGGGGCACACCGAGCCGCGGGACTACGCCGACTTCCTCCGGCAGCGCGTCGAGGCCAACTACCTGGCGGCCGCGCTCATGCTGCCCGAGGCGTCCGCGGTGGCGCTGCTGCAGGAGGCCAAGGCCGAGCGACGGCTCTCGGTGGAGGACCTGCGCGACGCGTTCGCGGTGCCGTACGAGACGGCGGCGCACCGGTTCACCAACCTCGCGACCCGGCACCTGGGCGTGCCCGTGCACTTCATGAAGGTCCACGAGGGCGGCACCCTGCACAAGGCGTACGAGAACGACGGGGTGGTGTTCCCGTCCGACCCGCTGGGCGCGATCGAGGGGCAGCCGGTGTGCCGGCAGTGGACCGCGCGGGTGGTGTTCACCCGCGACGACCGGCTGAGCCCGTTCCACCAGTACACCGACACCACGGCGGGCACGTTCTGGTGCACCTCGCGCGTGCAGGGGTCGTCGCAGGGGCACTTCTCGGTGAGCGTCGGCGTGCCGTTCGCGCACGTGCGGTGGTTCCAGGGGCGGGAGACGACGGCGCGCGCGGTGTCCCGCTGCCCGGACCCGACGTGCTGCCGCCGCCCCCCGGAGCCGCTCGCGCAGCGGTGGGCGGACCGCGCGTTCCCGGCGGCCCGCCCGCACGCCAGCCTGCTCGCGGCGCTGCCGGTCGGCGTCTTCCCCGGCGTCGACTCCACCGAGGTCTACGAGTTCCTCGACCGGCACGCACCGTGAGGAGCGCCGGTCAGGCACGTCGGTCAGGCACGTCCGTCAGGCACGTCCGTCAGGCACGGGACGCGACCCGCCCCGACGGTGCCGGCCGCCACATCGCCATCGGCGCCGCGCCCGGCATGCCGCGCACCGGGGCGACCTCGAGGAATCCGTGCCGGCCGTACAGCCGCCGGTTGCGGGGCGTCGAGGACTCCAGGTAGGCGGGCGCGCCCTCGGCGTCGGCGGTGGCCAGGCGCGCGGCGAGCAGCGCCGTGCCGACCCCCAGGCCCCGGGCGTCGGCGCTGACGCCGATCTCCTGCAGGTACCAGTGCGGCTGGCGCGGGCGGTGGTCCTCGAGCGCGCGCTTGGCGGCGATCTGCCGGAGCAGGCCCGCGAGGCCGTCCACGCGCCAGAAGGTGGGCAGCTGGGCGAGCTGCGCCAGCAGCCCGGTCGTGGCGCCGGGCTCCTCCCACACCGCGACGCCGAGGATCTGCGCGTCGCCGGCGCGGCGGGCGACGTCGACCGTGCCGGCCTGGGCGGGGCCCGACCGCATGAGGCCGGTGAACATCCGGCGCACGCGCTCGCGCCGCGTCGGGCCCTCCGGGCCGCCGACCACGGGGGCGAGGGCGGGGTCGTGCTCGAAGGCCTCCGCGAGCACGGCGGCGGCGGCGGGGAGGTCGGCAGGGGCGGCGGGCGTCACGACGATCATCGCGGGTCTCCTCGGTCCGGGTGGGCGGCGAGCGTAACCCGATCTTGGCCATGCGACCAAGTCATGTGGCCAAGTCGGCGTAGGCTGACGCCATGGACGGGACGACGGGACGACGGGACGACGCGGCGCGCACCCCGGACGCGCGGGCGCGGGGCACGCGTGGCGGGACGGGCGGCGGCGCCCACCGGCCGGCGGACGAGCGCCGCGCCCAGCTGCTCGACGCCGCCGTCGAGATCCTGCGCGAGCAGGGCCTGCGCGGCCTGACCACCCGGGCCGTGACCGCACGGGCGGGCGTGACGCACGGGATCTTCCACTACTGCTTCGGCTCCAAGCAGGGGCTCGTCCGCGCCCTGCTCGAGCGCGAGCTCACGGGCACGCTCGACTCCGCCTGGGGGGCGGCGACCGCCGCGGACGACGTGCGCACCGCCCTCCACCAGGGGCTGCTCGCGCAGCTCGACCGCGTCCGCGCCGACCCCGGCCGCCTCGTCCTGCTCGACGAGCTCGTGCGCGCGGCACGGCAGGACCCCGACCTGGAGGACCCGGCGGCCTGGGAGCAGACCCGCTACCTCACCGAGATCGAGGCCCGCCTCGACACCTGGGCGCGCACCGCCGACCTCGTGTGGCTGGCCCCGACCGCCGACGTCGCCGCCCTCGTGCTGGCCACCGCCGACGGGACCGTGCGCACCTGGCTCGTCGACCGCGACGACGACCGGGCGCGGCGCACCGTCGACGTCGCCGCCACCGCGATCGGCTCGCTCGCCCGCCCGCGCCCCTGAGGCGACCGCGCGCGGGCCCGGGACGGACGGCTCAGCCGCCCCGGTTCGGGGGCTCGAAGTGCACGCCGTCGTGGCCGTGCGTCTCCTCGGCCCGGATCACGTGCATGACCGCGTTGATGAGCGCCAGGTGCGTGAACGCCTGCGGGAAGTTGCCCAGGTGCCGGCCCGAGCGCGGGTCGATCTCCTCCGCGTACAGGTTCAGCGTGCTCGCGAACGACAGCAGCCGCTCGCACAGCTCACGGCCCCGCTCCAGCTCGCCGATCTCCACCAGTGCGCTGACCAGCCAGAACGAGCAGATCGTGAACGTGCCCTCCTCGCCGGAGAGCCCGTCGTCGGTCTCCTCGACCCGGTAGCGCAGCACCAGGCCGTCGGCCGTGAGCTCGTCGGCGACCGCCAGCACCGTCGCGCGCACGCGCGGGTCGTCCGGCGGCAGGAACCGCAGCAGCGGCACCAGCAGCAGGGACGCGTCGAGCGCGTCGGAGCCGTAGCGCTGCACGAACACGCCGCGCTCGTCGACGCCGTTGGCGCAGATGTCCGCGTGGATCTCCGCGGCGATCTTCGCCCACTGCTCGGCGAAGTCGTGCTCGTCGTGCATCCGGGCCAGGCGCGCGCCGCGGTCCAGCGCGACCCAGCACATGAGCTTGCTCGAGGTGAAGTGCTGCGGCTCGCCCCGCACCTCCCAGATCCCCCGGTCCGGCTCGTGCCAGTGCCGGATCGCGGCCTCGACCTGCCGCTTGAGGATCGGCCACAGGGCCTCGGGCAGCTGCTCGCGCGAGCGCGTGTGCAGGTACACCGAGTCGAGCACCGCGCCCCACACGTCGTGCTGGCGCTGCTCGTAGGCGGCGTTGCCGATCCGCACCGGCCGCGCGCCCTCGTAGCCGGACAGGTGGGTCAGCTCGTCCTCGTCGAGGCGCTCCTCGCCCCCGACGCCGTACATGATCTGCAGGTCCTTGTTGTCGCGGCAGACGTCGTGGATGAACGCGAAGAAGTCGTTCGCCTCGCGGTCCAGGCCGAGCGTGTACAGGCCCCACAGCGCGAACGTGGAGTCCCGGATCCACGAGTAGCGGTAGTCCCAATTGCGCTCGCCCCCCGGAGTCTCGGGCAGCGACGTCGTCGCCGCCGCGAGCAGCGCACCGGTCGGGGCGTACGTCAGGCCCTTGAGCGTCAGGGCGCTGCGCTGCAGGTAGGCGCGCCACGGGTGGTCGGGGAACACGCCCTGCGTGATCCACTCGCGCCAGTACTCCTGCGTGCGCCACATCATCGCGGCGGCCTCGTCCCACGTGCGCGGCGCGGGCAGCGGCGACCAGGACAGCGCCACGAACGCCTTGTCCCCCTTGGTCATGCGCGTGCGGGCCGAGGCGGTGCGGCCCTCGAGGCCGAAGCGCAGGTTCGACGTCAGGCGCAGCGCCGGGGCGACGACGCCGTGCTGCGGCACCGTGCGGACCTCGTGGTACCCGGTGCCGACGTACTCCCACTCGGCGGCGCCGCGGGCGTAGTCGGGGGCGGGCTCGCAGTCGACCTGCAGGTCCACGGTGCCCGAGACGCACTGCACGGTGCGCAGCAGCACGTGCTCGGCGTCGTGGTCGGTGGGCGTGCGCCGGTGCGTCGTCGAGCGCTCGTCGGTGTTGTGCCACGGGCCCATGACCATCGCGTCGCGCACCACGAGCCACCCCGTCGGGGTCTGCCAGGTCGTCTCCAGCACGAGCGTGCCCGGCAGGTACCGGCGGGCCGCCGGCACACGCATGCCGTGCGGACCGACCCGGAACGAGCCGGCCGCCCGGTCGAGCACCGCCGCGAACACCGACGGCGAGTCCGGCCGGGGCACGCACATCCACTCGACCGCGCCGGACGGCGAGACCAGGCAGTTGGACTCGCAGTCGGACAGGAACGCGTACGAGGCGATGGGCGGGAACGCCGAGCGGTGCTCCTCGTCGGAGACCGCGCGCGAGGTGCGCCCGTGGGCGAGGGACGGCTCGGTGACCATCGGACCAGGGTGCGACGCGGCCCGCCGCCGGGGCCAGCGGCACGGCGTGTCGGAAACAGGGCGTTCACCTCCCCCGTCCCGCAGCCGTTCGGGGCGCTCGTCGGACGACCGTCCGGTTTTCACCCGGCGACACGCCGGGGACACGCCGTTGCACGAGGCGCCCGTTCGGGTGTTCCTGACCGATTTCTGTGAGAAGTCCGATATCTGGCGATGCCTCCCGCTATCGTCCGAGGCGCCCACGGCCGTCGCAGGTCGCGGGCACGTCCCCCCCTCTCGCGGCCGAAGGAGCTCGTCCCGTGCCTCGACGTCTGTCAGTCGTCCTGCTGTCCACCGCCCTCGTCATCGCCCCCGCCACCGCGTCGTTCGCGGGCGGCGGCAACAACCACGGGTCGGGAGGTGGTTCCGGGTACGGCGGAGGCTCGTCCGCCGAGCTCTGCGGCGGCAAGCGCCAGGGTGAGGTCATCCCCTGGTCGGCCTACGACTGCGAGAAGGCCACGGCGTACTACCTCTACAAGAAGGTCGACCCGACCAAGCCCGCCGGCTGGTCCAACAGCGGCCCGCAACACCGCATCGCGCTGCACGACGTGTGGGCCTGGCCCGCCGACGAGGAGAGGCCCCGCTACGAGGCGTCGTACCGGCTGCCCGCCGAGTCCGAGGTCGTCCCCGTCGAGCTGCCCGCCGAGGACGTCGCCGAGGTCTGCGCCGAGCCCGGTGCCTACGGCCTGCAGGTCGACCTCGCGGGCAACGGCATCGCCGGCCGCGAGCTGGACCTCGTCTCGGTGATCCCGGTCGACATCACGCCCCCCGACGGCGGCTTCCACACCAAGAACACGCTCGCGTACTACGGCCACTACGACGTCACGGACGTCGTCGACGTCGAGACGCTGTGCGCGCCGGCGGAGACCCCTGCCCCGACGCCCGAGCCCACGACCCCGGTCGACGACGGCGAGGTCGGCGAGCCCGAGCCCGTCCCCACGCCGGAGCCGACCGTCGAGCCCACGCCCGAGCCGACGCCCGAGCCCACGCCGGTCGACGACGTCGACGTGGACGAGCCGACGCCGGCCCCGACCGACGACGTGTCCGCCGCCGAGCCCACGCCGTCGCCCTCGTCGACGTCCGACGTCCTCGCGGCAACGGGTGACTCCGACGGCGAGTCCCTCGCCGCCACCGGTGCGAACGCGCTGATCGGCGTCCTCGCCGCTCTCGCCGCCCTCGCCGCCGGCGGCGCCCTGGTCCTCGTCCGCCGCCGCGCCGCGCAGGCCGGTCG
Organism: Cellulomonas oligotrophica; assembly: GCF_013409875.1. Classification (GTDB taxonomy): domain Bacteria; phylum Actinomycetota; class Actinomycetes; order Actinomycetales; family Cellulomonadaceae; genus Cellulomonas; species Cellulomonas oligotrophica. Next base: position 2,488,550 of record NZ_JACCBK010000001.1, on the reverse strand, counting down.
CTGACGCAGCACCCCGCACCACCCGCAGCGCCCCGCCCGTCGCACCTGACGGGCGGGGCGCTGCGCGTCCGGCCCCTGCCGGCACCGACCCGGCCCGACCGCCCGACGAGCGCCCTCGCCCGCCGCGCCGTAGCGTCGTCGCAGCCGTGCGGCCCCGCACGAGCCCGGACGGAGGACGCATGGGACTGCTCGGCCGACGACGACGCCCGCCTGCCGCACCGCCGCGCACGGCGACGCCGCCCCCGCGGACGCCCGAACCGGCTCCGGCCGCGACCCGTGGGCTGTGGTCGGACGGGTTCGGCACCGCCGGCACCCGGGCCGTGCAGATCCTCGCGATCGTCACCGTCGTCGCCGTCGCCGTCTTCGCGCTGACCCGGCTGACCCTCGTCGTCATCCCCGTGCTCGTCGCCCTGGTCCTGGCCGCCGCGATCAGCCCGCTCGTGGGCTGGCTGCGCCGCCGCGGGCTGCCGTCGCTGCTGGCCACCTGGGTCGCGCTGCTCGCGCTCGTCGCGCTGCTCGCCGGGGTCGTCTGGGCCGTGGTCTGGGCGGTGGTGCGGCAGTGGGACGAGCTCGCGACGCAGGCCGTCGACGGGTTCGACGAGCTGCGCACCTACCTCACGGGCCTGCCGATCGAGATCACCGACCAGCAGATCTCCGACCTGCAGGACACCGCGGCCGGACTGCTGCAGTCCGACGCGTTCGGCTCCGGCGCCATCGCGGGCGTCTCGCAGACCGTCAACTTCGTGACCGGCTTCTTCATCATGGTCGTCGTGCTGTTCTTCTTCCTGAAGGACGGCCCGAAGATCTGGGAGTTCCTGCTGCGGCCCTTCGAGGGGCCGGGGTACGCGCGCGGCCGCCGCGTCGGCGACTCCACCGTCCGCACCCTCGGCGGGTACGTGCGGGGCACCGCGATCATCGCGGCCGTCGACGCGATCGGCATCGGGATCGGCCTCGCCATCGTCGGCGTGCCCCTGGTCATCCCCCTGTCGGTGCTGGTCTTCCTGCTCGCGTTCATCCCCCTCGTCGGGGCGACGCTCGCCGGGATCCTCGCGGCGCTCGTCGCGCTCGTCGCGCTGGGACCCGTCGAGGCCCTGATCGTCGTCGCGATCGTCGTCGTGGTGAACCAGCTCGAGGGCGACCTGCTGCAGCCCGTCGTCATGGGCCGCTCGCTGCGGCTGCACCCGCTGGTCATCCTCGTCGCGCTGACCGCCGGCACCGTGCTCGCGGGCATCACCGGCGCCGTGCTCGCCGTGCCGATCGCGGCCTCGGTGTGGCGCGCGGTCCAGGTGTGGGACGGCGACGACCTGCCGGCCCGGTTCGCGCGGCAGAAGCGGCCCGAGACGGTCTGACCGGCCCGACCGCTCCCCGGGACCGGTGCCGGGGCCCTACCGTCGACCCGTGGCACGCGCGGGCAGGGTCGAGGTCGAGCTCGTCGAGGACGACGCGGACGGCCGTCCCGGCGCGCCCGGGCCGCGCACCGACGGCGAGGCCGCACGCGCGACGGCCCGGCGTGCGGGTGCGGCCGTCGGCGTCGCCGCCCGCGGGGTGCGACGCCGGTTCCGCCCGTGGTGGCTCGTGCCGCCGCTCGTCCTCGCGCTCGGGCTGGGCGCGGCGCAGCACGTCACCGACGCCCGCGAGCGCGAGCGGCTGGCGGCGCTGGCGCAGGTGCCAGGTGTGCTGCCGCTGCTCGACGGCCCGCTGGAGCCCGTGTGGACGAGCGGCCCGGACGGTGGCGGGTGGCCGTTCGCCGTGACGGACGAGGTCGTGCTGGTCCAGCGCTATGCCCAGGACGGCGAGTCGCGGGTGGACGCGCACGACCTGGGGGCGGGCGAGCAGGCCTGGTCCGCGCTGCTGCCCGCGCCGGTGCTGGGCGAGGGCGTGGGACCGGGATGGTTCGGCACGAGCTGCGCCCCTCCGCGTGACGGCACCCTGGTGTGCCTCGCGTCGTCCGGCCCTGACGCGCTCGACCTGACGACGGACAGGCCGGGTCACGTGGAAGCCGTGGTCGTGGACACCGCGACCGGTGCCGCCGAGCCGGGCCTGCGGCTGGACGTCCCGTCACTGGCCGCGGCGTCCGTGGCGGGCACCTCGGTCGTCCTCGTCGGCATCGACGGGGACGGGACGCCCGTGGTCCGCGCGCTCGACCCGCAGGACGGGGGCGAGCGGTGGCGGGCGGCGCTGGACGCGTTCCTGCCGGACGACCCGCGCAGCGTGTGGGCGCCCTTCCTGGCTCAGCCGCTCGTGCCGGGCGTGGTCGTGCTCGACCTGGGCGCCCCGTTCGGTGTCGTGCTCCTCGACGAGTCGACCGGGGAGGTGCTGGACCACGTCGCGGATGCGTCGGTGCCGTGGTGGGCGGACGGCGTGGACGGGGTGGTCCTCGACGGTCGCGACGCGACCGTGCTGTGGTCGCGGGAGGGGACGACCGTCGTCCCCGGCTCGCCGGTGTGGACGCCGGTCGACGACGGGTCGTTCGGCGACGTGGTGCCCGTGCTCCACGGCGAGGACGTCGTCCTGGTGGGGTCGGACGGCACCGAGCGGGTGCGGGTCGGGGTCGGCGGGGCCGACTCCGTCGCGGTGCTCGACGGGCGCGTCGTGGTGGGCGACGGGAAGCGGACGGCGGTGGTCGAGCCCGACGGCACCGTCGTGTGGGAGGTCCGCGGCACGTGGAGCTCGTCGGCCCCGGCGCTGCTGATGACCGACGGCCGGGTCGTGGTGCGGCGGGGCGAGGCCGCGCCGGGTGGGGCGGTGACACTCGAGGCGTTCGCGTCGGACGACGGGCGTCCGGCCTGGTCGACGACCCTGACAGGTGTGCTCGACCTCACCTGGGTCCACGGCCGGCTGCTGGGGGTGACCTCCGACGGCGGAGTCGCACTGCTGCGCTGAGCCCGGTGCGTCAAGCGGCGTCGTCGATCGGCGACGCCGACGTCAGGCGCGCTGCTGGAGGACGTTGTCCCCGGTGCGGGGTGACGGGACGGCGGGGGCGGCGGAGAAGCCGGCCACGAGGTCGTCGACGGGGACGGCGGGGGCCCGCAGGAAGCCCTGCCACCGGTCGCAGCCGAGCTGGCGGAGCACCTCGAGCGTGGGTGCGTCCTCGACGCCCTCGGCGAGGACCTCGACGCCGAGCCGGTGGGCGATCGCGATGGTGCCGGACACGATCGCGCGCGTGCGGGCGTCGGTGGCCAGGCGGACCGTGAAGCTGCGGTCGAGCTTGAGCTCGTGCGCGGGCAGGTCGTGCAGGTACGCCAGCGAGGCGTAGCCGGTGCCGTAGTCGTCGATGGACACGACGACGTCCCGCTCGCGCAGGCGTCGCATGGTGTCGCCGGCGACCTCGGGGTCGCGCATGAGGCTGGTCTCGGTGACCTCGACGACGAGGCGGTCGGCCGCGAGGTCCGACGCGGCGAGGGCCTGCTCGACGGCGCCGAGCAGGCCGGGGTGGGACAGGCAGGTGGCGGACACGTTGACCGCGAGGCGCACGTGCGCGGGCCAGCGGGCGGCGTCGCGGGCGGCGGTGCGCAGCACGTGCGCCGTCAGCGCCGGCATGAGACCCGCCTCCTCGGCGAGCGGGAGGAACTCCATCGGCGGCAGCAGCCCGAGCACGGGGTGCCGCCAGCGCACGAGCGCCTCGGCGCCGACGACCGCGTCCGTGACCACGTCGACCTGCGGCTGGTAGTGGACGACGAGGGCGCCGCGGGCCGCGCCGGGCTCGTCGAGCAGGACGCCGCGCAGGTCCTCCAGCAGCAGGTGCCGGCGCTGGACCTCGTCGTCGACGGCGGCGTCGTAGGTGCGCACGCCGCCGCCGGCTCGCTTGGCCATGTACATGGCGGTGTCGGCGCGGCGGACCAGGTCGATGCCGTGGTCGGCGAGCTCGTTGGACGCCACCCCGACGCTGGCGCCGAGCCCGAGGCGCTGCGCGCGGACCTCGACGGGCACGGCCAGCAGCGCGATGACGTCGTGGGCCGTGCGGGTCGCGTCGTCCAGGCCGGTGCCGCGCAGGACGATCGCGAACTCGTCGCCGCCGAACCGGGCGAGCAGCGCGTCGGCGGGCAGGTGCCGGCGCAGGCGGTCGGCGACCTGCCGGATGACCTCGTCGCCGCCGGCGTGGCCGAGGCGGTCGTTGACGTTCTTGAACCCGTCGAGGTCGATGACCAGCAGCGACGTGCTGCTCTCCAGGGCGTAGGTCGCCTCGACCGCCTCGACGAGTGCGCGGCGGTTGGCGACGCCGGTGAGCATGTCGGTGCGGGCCTCGACCCGGGAGTCCGCGAGGTCGGCGAGCTCGCCGACGAGCCGGGTCAGGCGGGTCGCGGCGATGAGGCCGGCGAGCAGGCTGAGCGTGAACGTCGCGGGGCTGGGGCCGCCGGGCACGGCCGCGTCGACGACGACGAGCACGAGGGAGGCGAACAGCACGACGACCGCGCCCACGGCCGTCGCGACGGACGACGCGTCACGGCGCTGGTCCGCGCTCACGCGCACCGTGCTGATGGCGGCGGCGCAGACGGCGAGCCCGCCCCAGGCGGCGGCGAGCACGAGCCGCTCGGACGACCCGTCGGTGAGCAGCGCCCGCACCTCGCGCCAGCCGTCGACGACCACGACGACCCACACGAGGGCGATGAGGGTCGCGGGCACGACGCGGCGCGCGAGGCCGCTGATCGCGAGGATCGTGGTGGCGGTGCCGAGCACGACGACGAGCGCGCCGACCTGGACGGCCATGCCGTGCAGCGCCCACGGGTCGGCGCCGGGCGGGCTGACCCGTACGCCGATCACCTCGGCGAGCGCGACGCCGGTGAGCAGCGCCGACACCCCGTTCGACCAGTCGCCCGGCGTCGCGGTGAGCGTGACGTCGCGGTTCCAGTGCACGAGCCCGCGGTACACGGCGAGCGTGGCGAGGACCGACCCGGCACCGAGCGCCGCACCCGACAGAGCGAGCCGCGCGCCGACGCCCACCAGCACCGTCTCGACCGCCAGCATCGCGACCACGACGAGGGCGGCGCGCCAGAGCCACGCCCAGACGACCGCGTCGGGCTCGCCGCTGCGGGAGCGCCGGCGCAGCACCTCCGCGGCGACCGCCGACGCCACCAGCCATGCCGCCGGCTCGAGCACCCGCTCCTCCTGTCGTCGTCGATGAGGAGACCCCATCGCCTACGACATCGGCTGGTCACCGTCCAGGGCGAGCGTCCAGGAGGTGTTTCCCCCGGAGTTCACCCGCGCGAGGGTCGGTGCGTCACCCGTGCGCCGTCCCTGCCTGCACGGGGACGGCAGACGGGTGGTCCCCCGCGGGTCCCGGACGCACGCAGGCCCGCCCCGGGCGGACGGGGCGGGCCTGCGGGTCGGTGCGGGTCGGGTCAGACGCGCGACCACTTCTGGTTGGCGGTGCCGGCGCAGGTCCAGATCTGCAGGCGGGCGCCGTTGGCGGCGTTCCAGTCGGTGATGTCGAGGCACTTGTCGGCCTGCGGGTTCACCAGGTCGCCGGCGTCCGACAGGACCCACTGCTGGGCGGCGTTGCCCGAGCACGTCGCGATCTGCACGGGTGCGCCGTCGCCGACCGCGCCCCACGCGACGTCGAGGCACTTGCCGTTCTGCGTGCGGATCGTGCCGTCGACCATCTCCCACTGCTGGTTGGTGCCGCCGGTGCAGTCCCACGTCTGGACGCGCACGCCGTCGCCGAAGCTCCACGCGGGCACGTCGAGGCACTTGCCGTTCCAGTCGCTGACGAGCGCGACGGTGCCGGCGTCGTCGTCCGAGCCGCCGTCGTCGCCACCTCCGCCGTCCCCGCCGCCGTTGTCACCGCCGTTGTCACCGCCGCCGGTCCCGGCACCGGTGAGCGGCGAGAGGTCGAGGCGCGCGCTGCGGGGGTCGCCGTCGTGCACGAGCGACTCGAAGGCGCCGACGTCGTCGAACGCGAACGCGTACGCCCGACCGTCGGCCATCGCGGCGTGCACGGTCCTGCCGTACAGGTTGGCCGGCGTCGAGGCGTAGAACTTCGTGGCGTCCGTGACGGGCTCGGTGGTGCTCGTCCCGAGCGTGCCGCGGAAGAGCGCGGCGCACAGCGTGCGGGCGATCGGCCCCACCACGGCGTCGTTGGGGGCGTGCAGGGCGCCGTCGCAGCCCCAGACGTCGGACGACGAGGGGCGCTGGAAGGTCGCGACCTGCGCGCCGGAGCTGTCGGTGAAGCGCATCGTGGTGCCGGAGGTGCGCCCGGTGTACCGGACCTGCGGCCGGTCGAGGAACGGGGTGACCACCAGGTCGCGGCTGCTGTACGCCGACCACGCCGACGCGATGTACGCGTCGAGGAACGTCGTGCTCAGGAGCCCGGCCGATGCGGCCTTGCCCGGGGCGAGCACCCGCAGGACGGTGCCGTCGTCGCGTGTGACCACGGTCTTCGCCCACGCCGGGTCGGCCTGGAGGGCCTGGACGACGGCGTCGCGACCGCCCGCGACGACCTGACCCGTGGTGGCGGTCTCGCCGTCGGCGCCCGTGACGGACACCGCGTGCGGGACGCCGAACATGTCGACCTGCGAGCTGTTGATCCACAGGCCCGCGTCGTTGTACGTCAGCTCGGACCAGTCGAACAGGATGTCCTGCGTCGGGTCGCCCGCGGCCCAGGGGGCGGGCTGCACGAGCCCGCCCGTCGTGAGGGAGAACGGCAGCTTCTCGCCGAACGAGAAGTAGATGCGGCCCGAGAACCCGCGGGGGACGCGGACGGTGGTGCTGCCGCCGGTCGCGGCGCCGGCGATCGACGCGTCGGGCGCGGGCGACGGCGGGTTGCTGCCCGCCGGCCACGCGTGGAACGTGCCCCCGGCGTCGACCCAGCCCAGCTTGCCGGACGCCAGGTCGGTGCCGAGCACGTACAGGTGGACGTCGTCGCCCAGCCCGGACTGGTTGGCGACCGTGATCGGCAGCGTGTCGGGGCCGACCGCCTGGGCCGGTGCCGCCAGGCCGGCGACGGCGACGGCCGCCAGCGCTCCTGCGGCAGCCGTGGCGGCCCATCTCGTGATCCTGCGCATCATCGTTCCTCTCGCCCCCCGAGCGGAACCGCGGGTGCGCCCCGCGGCGGTCCACCGTGCGCGGGACCGTCCCTGGTGCGGCGCGCGGCGGCGTGCCGGCGCACCGGCACATGAATTCGTGAACCACCCTTACATATCGGAACGGTAACGGTCGTCACCCGTTCGGGTGCAATGGTCACCGCTTCACCTGCGGCTTCATCCCCTTCGGCGCGCTCGCACGCGCGAGCCGGACCGATGGACACCCCAGAACGGCGCCACCCGGGCCCCGACGGACACGAAGCAGGGGACCCGATGAGAGCCCTCCCGCGCGCGCTCGCCGCCGCACTGACGCTGACCGCCGTCGCGGTCGTCCTCCCACCCGTCGTCGCGTCGGGCGCGCCCAGGCCCGACAAGGTGACCATGTGCCACCGGACGCGCTCGGTGACGAACCCGTACCGGCTCATCACCGTCGCCACGTCGTCGGTCACGGGCAACAACGGCATGGGCTCTGGCAACAGCAACGGGCACGGCGGGCACCAGGGGCCCGTGTTCGTCAGCACCCCCGGCTACTACGACAGCCACGCCAAGGACTGGGGCGACGTCATCCCGCCGTTCAGCCCCAACTACCCGGGGCTCAACTGGTCGGGCACGCTGCCCGGGTCGTGCCGTGCGATGGCACCGGCCGAGTTCTACAACGTGCAGCGCGAGGCCGGCGTCCCCCGCGACGAGGTCGTCGCCGACCTTCAGGAGCAGGGTGCCGCGGGCGACCCCGCCCCGGCCGACCTCGCGGCGCTGACCTACACCGGCTCGGACCCGGCCGTGCAGGCAGACGAGGACGCGACGCTCGGCGTCACGCCCGAACCGACCCCGACACCCACGCCCGAGCCCACGCCGGACCCGACGCCCGAGCCCACGCCGGACCCGACACCGGAGCCCACGCCGGACCCCACTCCTGAGACCACGCCGGAGCCCACGCCGGAGCCGACCGCGACCCCGACGCCCGAGCCCACCCCGGAACCCACGCCGACCCCCGAGGCGACACCGACACCCGATCCCACACCGGACCCGACGCCGGACCCCACTCCCGAGCCCACACCGACGCCCACCCCTGATCCGACTCCCACCGCGACGCCGACCCCCACACCGACGCCGACCCCGACCGCGACACCCACGCCGACACCTGCACCGACCGTCACGCCCTCCCCCACGCCCAGCCCGACCCCGAGCCCGAGCACCGTGCCCACGCCGACGCCGACGCGGGACGGGACGCAGCGCCTGACCGGCGCCGTGTGGCTCGACCTGGACCGTGACGGCACGCGCTCGGGCAGCAGCGAGGTCGGCCTGCCGGGCGCGCGCGTCGACCTGTACGCGGTCGAGCTCGACGGGACGGGTGCCGCCGGGTCGGGACGGGTCGCCTCGGCCCGCCACGCGCTCACGCGCACGCTCGTGACGAGCCGGCTCACCGACGCGAGCGGCACGTTCACCTTCACGGCGCTCCCCGTCGGCATGTACACGGTCGACGTGCAGCAGCCCGCGGCGCTCGACGTCACGTGGGACTCCGAGGGACGCGCCGACGCGACCGCGATGGTGAGCGTGCCGGAGGGCGGCGAGGCGGACGCGCAGGTCGCGCTGGCCGGCAACGCCACCGCCGACCTCGAGGTCCTGAGCCCCGCGGGTGCACCGCTCGACGGCACCGTGCTCCTGCGGTGGGCGGGCCAGGACGACCGCTTCACCACGGCGGACGACGCCGTCATCCCGGTCACCGCGGTGGACGGGCGCGTGACGGTCTCGGGCCTGCCCGCGGGCAGCTACCGCGTCGAGACCCCGGACGGCACCACCTCGGCCACGCTCACCCTCGGCGCCACGGGCGCGTCGTCCTCGGTGGTCCGGCTCGGCGGTGGCTCCGTCGGGCTCGCGGCCACGGGCTACGACGCCCGGGACGGGGGTGCGGCGGCGCTCGCGCTGCTCGCCGGGGGTGCGTTCCTCGTCGCGGGGGCGTGGTCGGCCCGTCGGCACCGCCGTCCCGTCTGACTGCTGCCCGTCCGGCGTGCGGCCCCCTCACCCGCCGCGCGCCGGGTGAGGGTAGCCTCACCTCCAGCAGGACGGGGCCGCCGGCGCCGGACGTGGCGGAGGGGCGACGATGGCCAGGCAGCAGCTCGCACGGGTCAAGCCGGAGACCTCACGGTCGTTGACGCTCGAGGTGCTGCGCACCGCCCGGGTCTCCCCGGCGTTCGCGCGGGTCACGCTGGGCGGCGGCGACGTCGAGCACTTCCGCCCGCTGGGGTTCGACCAGTGGTTCCGGCTGTTCCTGCCGGTCAGCGCGGACTCCCTCGACCACGTGCCCGACCGCCTCGACACCTTCACGTACCTGCGCCACCTCATGACGTCGTCGACGTCGCGCCCGGTGATCCGCAGCTACACGGTCCGCGCGTACCGCCCCGACGGGCCGTCCGGCCCGGAGCTCGACGTCGACCTGGTGCTGCACGGCTCCGCCGAGGACGGCACAGCCGGGCCGGCGGCGACCTGGGCGAGCACGTGCCGCGCCGGTGACCACGTGGCGATCATCGACGAGGGCATCCTCTTCGTCCCGCCCGCCGGCACCACGCAGGTCACCCTCGTCGCCGACGAGACCGCCCTGCCCGCCGTCGCGGGAGTGCTCGCGTCCCTGGACGCCGACGCCGTCGGCACCGCCGTCGTCGAGGTCCCGCACGCCGACGACCGCCAGGACCTCGACGCGCCGGTCGGCGTCGACGTGCGCTGGCTGGTGCGCGGCGACGACCCGCGCCCGCCCGGCAGCCTCGCGCTGGACCACGTGCGCGCGACCACCACGGCCCCGACCCCGACCTGGTACGGCTGGGCGGCAGGCGAGTCGGCCCTGGCCACGGGCGCACGCCGGCACTGGGTGTCCACCGGCGCGTCCCGCGACCAGATCACGTTCTGCGGCTACTGGAAGCACCGCACCCGCCACTGAGCACGATCACCTGCCTGCGCGTGCGGACCACACGACCAGCGGCCACTGCAGCGGCAGTCGTGCGAGTGTCAGCACCGCGACCGCCCACCGGCGCGGTGTCGGGCGCCGACGGGCCGCACGGACCGCACTGACGGCCATCTGCACGTTGGCGGGGAACACCCCCACCAGCAGCGCAGCACCAGCCGCCCCGGCCGCACGCCGCGTCCGCGGCACGAGCATCCCCGTCGCGCACACCAGCTCGGCCACTCCCGACCAGACCACCAGGCCCCGCGGCTCGGGCAGGCCGCGCGGCACGATCGGCTCGAAGACCTCGGGGCGCACCAGGTGCACCGTCCCGGAGACGAGGAACGCGGCCACGAGCCCGCGGGCCCCGGTGCGCAGCGGCTGGACCGACGACGTCATCCCGCGATCCTCCGCCGCCCGGACCACCGGCACCACCGCAGGCCCGCCGGACCCGTCACGTCAAGGCCCCCTGGGCACGACCGCCCCTGTCACCCCAGCCCCGCGAGCCGGTACAGCACCAGCGAGCCCGCGACGGCGACGTTGAGGCTCGAGCCCGTGCCCACCATGGGGATCTCCACGGCGAGGTCCAGCAGGTCCAGCGCCTCGCCGGGGATGCCGGTCTGCTCGTGGCCGAGCACCATGACCGTGCGCCGCCGCGCCGCGGGCAGGTCGGCGAGGCGGACGGACTCCTCGGCGAGCTCGACGCCCACGACCGCGGAGCCGCGGTCGCGCTGGCGCTGCAGCCAGCGGATCGGGTTCCCCGTCCAGTGGACGCACGCGGGGTGGCGCAGGGTGTTGCCGCGCTCCAGGGCCTCGGGGACCCACGGCAGCCGCGGGACGGCGAGGCACGCACCGACGGCGTCGCACGTGCGCAGCAAGGTGCCGAGGTTGGCGCCGTGCAGCGGCCACAGGGGCGCGGCGACGAGGTGGTCCCAGCAGGAGCGCGGGCGCCGGCGTCGTTCACGGCGCAGGTCGTGCGGGGTGCGGACCCGCACCTGCGGGCCGTTCACCGGCGGACGAGGGCGGCCCCTCCGGGCGTGATGTTCATCGTGTCGTGCTTCGCGGCGCACGTGGGCCATCGTCGGGAGCCACCATCATGGCACCACCCCGCAACGACGAAGCTCCCGGTCAGAGACCTGACCGGGAGCTTCGTGACTGCGTGAGCCGCTCGTCGCCGAGCTGCTGCTGTGTGCGCGAGGCGGGATTTGAACCCGCACGCCCTTTCGGACACTGGCACCTGAAGCCAGCGCGTCTGCCGTTCCGCCACTCGCGCGCGGTGTAGAACGTTAGCACGGCCTCCCGGCCGAGCCGACCACCTCCCGGCCCGCCCGCACCCCGACCGGACCCGCCCGCGGGTGCCGACCCCGTCGTCGATGACGCGAGGGGGACGACGGGCGTCACCGATGACGGGGTCGGCGGCAGACGGGCGAGACAGGTCGGCGGGAGGGGCGGGGCGAGGTGAGGATGGTCACCGAGGTCCCTCGCGCGCGCGGGCGCGGAGTTCTACGGTTCACGCACAGGATCTCGACACATGTCCAGGTGTCCGAGATGCCGTGCAGGGGCGGGGTCGCGGATACCATCGACCCCGGAACGTCGTGGCACCTGGCACCGACGGTCCGACGAGCACGCCGGGGCGGGACGGGGCGTGGACCGGGCCGGACCGGCGGGAGGAGGTGAGCGTGGGGTTCCTCGACAAGTTCGAGAACGGCGTCGAGCGCGTGGTCAACAACGCGTTCGCGCGCGCCTTCCGGTCGGAGGTCAAGCCGATCGAGATGGCCGACGCGCTGCGTCGTGAGCTCGACGACCGTGCGGCGGTCGTCGGCCGTGACCGCACCGTGGTGCCCAACGAGTTCACCATCGAGCTGTCGACGCCCGACTACGACCAGGTCGAGGCGTGGGGCGCCGAGGCCCTCGCCGAGGAGCTCGCGGCCAACGTCACGACGCACGCCGGCGAGCAGCACTACGCGTTCGTGGGCCCCGTGACGGTCTCGTTCTCCGAGAACACCACGCAGGAGGCCGGGCGGTTCGCCGTCCACAGCGCGACGGTGCGCGGGGCGGTGGCGCCCGCGACGAGCGCGGCACCCAGCCCGCGGCACCCGCTGGTCGACATCGACGGCCAGCGCTACATCCTCACCGGCCCCGTCACGGTCATCGGCCGCGGCTCGGAGGCCGACATCATCGTCGACGACCCCGGCGTCTCCCGGCGCCACCTCGAGATCCGCGTGACGCCCGACGGCGTCGTGGCCTCGGACATGGGCTCGACCAACGGGCTGTACGTCGAGGGCCACCAGGTGCCCGCCGCGACGCTGCTGGACGGCAACACGCTGACCATCGGACGCACGCGCATCCTCTTCTGGACCGGCGGCGACGCCGACGGGGACGAGTGACGACACGCGCATGAGCGAGCTGACCGTCACCCTTCTGCGCCTGGGCTACCTCGCGCTGCTCTGGCTGCTCGTGCTGTCCGCGATCACGGTGCTGCGGCGCGACCTGTACGGCACGCGCATCGTGGACCGCCGCCGCCCGGGCGGCCCTCCCCCGCGGCCCGCCTCGGCGTCCGCGCCCGTCGAGGTCGGCGCGCCCCCGGCCGCACCCGCCGCGCCGACGCCCGCCGAGCCGCCGACGCGCACGTCGCGCCGGTCCAGCCGCAGCGCCGGCCCGAGCCGGCTCGTCGTCACCGAGGGGCCGCTGCGCGGCACGACGATCCCCCTGAGCGGGTCGTCGATCCTCATCGGCCGCGCCCCGAGCTGCACGCTGGTGCTCGACGACGACTACTCCTCCTCGCGCCACGCGCGCCTGTTCCCGCAGGGTGAGCAGTGGTACGTCGAGGACCTCGGCTCGACCAACGGGACGTTCGTCGCGGAGCAGCGCGTGGACGCCCCCACCCCGGTGCCGAACGGCACGCCCGTGCGGGTGGGGCAGAGCGTCCTCGAGCTGCAGAGGTAGCCGGTGACGGTCGCCCTGCGCTACGCGGCGCGCTCGGACGTCGGTCTCGTCCGCAGCGACAACCAGGACTCGGCGTACGCCGGTCCGCACCTGCTCGTCGTCGCCGACGGCATGGGCGGGCACGCGGGGGGCGACGTCGCGTCGTCCGTGGCCGTGGCCGCGTTCGCCCCGCTCGACGGCGAGTCCCACGGGCCCGACGACGCGCTCGACGAGCTCGAGGTCGCGCTCGACGACGCGCGCGCCGAGATCATCGCCCGCAGCCAGGCCGACCCCGACCTGGCCGGCATGGGCACGACCGTCACCGCGATCCTGCGCGCCGGCAACAAGCTCGCGATGGTGCACCTCGGCGACTCGCGCGGGTACCTGTTCCGCGAGGGGCACCTCGCGCAGGTCACGACGGACCACACGTTCGTCCAGCACCTCGTCGACACGGGCAAGATCACGCCCGAGGAGGCCGAGCACCACCCGCAGCGGTCGGTCGTCATGCGGGTCCTGGGCGACTTCGACGCCGAGGTCACCGCCGACCTGTCCGTGCGCGAGGCCCGCGTCGGCGACCGGTGGCTGCTGTGCTCCGACGGCCTGTCGGGCTTCGTCTCGGCGGAGACCATCGAGGAGACGCTCGCGACCATCGCGGACGTCGACGTGTGCGCCGACCGGCTGGTGCAGCTCGCGCTGCGGGCCGGCGGGGGCGACAACGTGTCCGTGGTGCTCGCCGACGTCGTCGAGCTCGACGACCTGCCGGACGGCGCCCTGCCCGGCACCGCGGCGACAGTCGTGGGCGCCGCCGCGATCTCCCGCCGCCGGCCCACCGCCGCGGCCGACGGTCCCGCGGCGCGCGCCGCGTGGCTGACCCAGCGCGGCACGGGCGAGATCGAGGCTGTGCCCGCCCAGGCGGCGGCCACCGGTGCGGAGCTGGTGCTGCACGGCGCGGTCGAGGACGAGGAGCTCGCGCCGCCGCCGCGCCGCGTGGGCATCGTCGTGACCTGGGTGCTCGCGATCCTCGGTGTCGTCGGGCTGACCGCCCTGACGTACGTGTGGACGCAGGACCAGTACTTCGTCGGCGCGTCCGAGGGGAGCGTCGCGGTGTTCCGCGGCATCCCGCAGACCCTCGGCCCGCTGGAGCTGGCCGACGTCGTCGAGACCAGCGACGTGGTCGTCGCCGACCTGCCCGCCTACGTGCAGGAGCGCGTGGCGGCGACGATCAGCGCGGCGAACCTCGACGAGGCGCGCGCACTGGTCGCGACGCTCGCCGAGGACGCCGAGGCCGCGGTCGTCGAGCCCGAGCCGACGGCCACCGCGGAGCCCACCGCGACCCCGAGGCCGACGCCCACGCCGTCGCCCACCCCGAAGAGCACCCCCGCCGCGGACGCCGCGCCCGCCGGGGCGAGCGCACCCGCGGACAAGACGGAGTCATGATGGCCAGCATCCAGCCCCACCGGGTGCGGGCGGGACGCGGCACCGAGCTCGTGCTGCTCGTGCCCGCGCTCGGCCTCGGCATCGCCGGGTACGTGCTCGCGGGCCTCGGCATGACCGGCGAGGTCCCCCAGCACGTCATCGCGTACGCCGTCGGCACGACCGTGCTCGCGCTGGCCGTGCACGTGGTGCTGCGCCTGCGCGCGCCGTACGCCGACCCGGTGATCCTGCCGGTCGTCGTCGCGCTCAACGGCATCGGCCTGGCGATGATCTACCGCATCTCGATCGCGTACGCCGAGCGCGGCCGCACGTCCGACTTCGCGGACAAGCAGCTCATCTGGGCGGCCATCAGCGTGGGCCTGGCGATCACCGTGCTGCTCGTGCTGCGCGACCACCGCACGCTGCGCCGGTACATGTACACGGCGATGGTCGCGGGCCTGGTGCTGGTGCTCCTGCCGCTCACCCCGATCGGCACGGAGATCAACGGTGCCCGCATCTGGGTGTCGCTCGGCCCGGCGGGCATGCAGCCGGCGGAGTTCGCGAAGATCGCGTTCGCCGTGTTCTTCGCCGGGTACCTCGTCACGCACCGCGACACGCTCGCGCTGGCCGGCAAGAAGGTGCTCGGGCTGCAGCTGCCGCGTGCGCGCGACCTCGGGCCGATCATCATCGTGTGGGCGGTGTCGCTGGTCGTCCTGGTGCTCCAGCGCGACCTGGGCACGTCCCTGCTGTTCTTCGGCCTGTTCGTCGCGATGCTGTACGTGGCCACCGAGCGCACGAGCTGGATCGTCATCGGCATGCTGCTGTTCGTCGGCGGCGCCGCGGCGGCCGCGTCGACGTTCGGCCACGTGGCGGCCCGGTTCGACGTGTGGCTGCACGCGCTCGACCCCGAGATCTACGACCGCGACCCCGGCGGCTCCGGCCAGCTCGTGCGCGGGCTGTTCGGCATGGCCAACGGCGGGCTGTTCGGCACCGGGTGGGGCCAGGGGCGGCCGGACATCGTGCCGTACGCCGAGTCAGACTTCATCATCGCCTCGATGGGCGAGGAGCTCGGGCTCACCGGGCTGCTCGCGATCCTCGTGCTGTACACGATCCTGTTCCAGCGCGGCATGCGCACCGCCATTGGCGTCCGCGACGGCTTCGGCAAGCTCATGGCCGGCGGCCTGTCCTTCGTCGTCGCCCTGCAGCTGTTCATCGTCGTCGGCGGCGTCACGCGCCTCATCCCGCTGACCGGTCTGACGACGCCGTTCCTCGCGTACGGCGGCTCCTCCCTCGTCGCGAACTGGGTGATCGTGGCGCTGCTGCTGCGGATCTCGGACGAGGCCCGCCGGCCGGCACCCGCGATGACCCCGGTGCTGACGCCCGACAGCGGCGTCCCCGTGGCCGCGGCCACGGAGGTCGCCGGGCGCGGCGACGGGTCCGGCGACAGCCGCCGCGAGGACCGCGGCGGGTCGGACGACGAGACGTCGCTGATCGAGGGCCTCGGCGGCCCCCCGCCCGGGACGCCCCAGGCCGGCACGCCCCGCGCCGGGACCCCGCGGCTGGGCGTCCCCCGGACGAGCACGCCGCGCGGCGGCACCCCGCAGGCACCCGCACCGGTGGCCGGGCCGGCGACCGGGCCCGTGCGCCGCAGCGCGCGCCCCGCCGAGGGCCCGGACGACCAGCACACGCAGTGGATCGGAGGTGACGGACGGTGAACACCCCGGTCCGCCGCCTGGCCACGATCATGCTGGCCCTCATGGTGGCCCTCATGGGAAGCGCCACGTGGGTGCAGTACGTGCAGGCCGACGCGCTGAACAACGACACCCGCAACTCCCGCACCCTGTACCGCGAGTACAACAACGCCCGCGGGCCCATCGTCGTGGCCGGCGAGGCGATCGCGTCGTCGACGCCCGTCGACGACCCGTTCGGGTACCAGCGCAGCTACGCGAACGGCGAGCTGTACTCCGCGGTCACCGGGTTCTACTCGGTGGTCAACGGCCGCAGCCAGCTCGAGAAGGCCTCGAACGAGGTCCTCACGGGCGACTCGGACCAGCTGTTCTTCACGCGCGTGCGGGACCTGCTCACCGGTCGGACCCCCGAGGGCGCCGCGGTCGAGACGACGATCCTGCCCGCCGCCCAGGAGGCCGCCCGGGCCGGGCTCGGCGACCAGCAGGGCGCCGTCGTGGCGATCGAGCCGTCCACGGGCCGGATCCTCGCCCTGGTGTCCACGCCCGGGTTCGACCCGAACGAGCTCGCCGTGCACTCCACGAGCGACGCGTCGGCGGCGTACAACCTGCTCAGCGTCGCGGACGGCAACCCGCTGCGCAGCAACGCCACCCAGGAGCGGTACGCCCCCGGCTCGACGTTCAAGCTGGTCACGGCCGCGGCCGCGCTCGAGAGCGGCGACTACACGAGCGCGACCGAGCTGCCCGCGCCCGTCGAGCTCGACATCCCGCAGACGTCGTCGACGATCGGCAACTTCGGCGGGGGCGGCTGCGGCAGCGACCCCGTGACGCTGGCGAACGCGCTGCGCGTCTCGTGCAACACGTCGTTCGCCCAGCTGGGCCTCGACCTCGGCGAGGACGCGATCGCCGAGCAGGCCGAGCGCTTCGGGTTCGGCGACGACTCGCTGACCGTGCCGCTGCCCGTGACCGGCAGCGTGTTCCCCTCCGAGCTCGACCCGCCGTCGCTCGCCCAGTCTGCGATCGGGCAGCGCGACGTGCAGGCCACGCCGCTGCAGATGGCCATGGTCGTCGCGGCGATCGCCAACGACGGGGAGCTCATGCGGCCGTACCTGGTCGACACCGTCCGCTCCGCCGACCTCACGGTCGTCTCCGAGACCGACCCCGAGCGGTACTCGCGCCCCCTGTCGGAGGAGAACGCCGACGCGCTCACCGAGATGATGGTCGGCGTCGTCGAGGACGGCACCGCGACGTCCGCGCAGATCTCGGGCGTGCGCGTGGCGGGCAAGACGGGCACGGCGCAGACCGTCGAGGGTCAGCCCCCGCACGCGTGGTTCACCTCGTTCGCACCCGCCGACGACCCGCAGGTCGCGGTCGCGGTGCTGGTCGAGAACGGGGGGTCGCTCGGCAACGAGGCGACCGGTGGTCAGGTGGCCGCGCCCATCGCGCGCGCCGTCATGGAGGCGGTGCTCGGCGGATGAGGACGACGCATGGTGTGGCGCTCGGGGACGGCCGGTACCGGCTGCTGCGACGCATCGCCGTGGGCGGGATGGGCGAGGTCTGGGAGGCCAAGGACGACGCCCTGGCCCGGCCCGTCGCGGTCAAGGTGCTGCGCGAGGAGTACGCCGGCGACGCGGGGTTCCTCGAGCGGTTCCGCACCGAGGCGCGCAACTCCGCGGCCCTGTCGCACCCCAACATCGCCGCGCTGTTCGACTACGGCGAGCAGGACGGGTCGGCGTACCTCGTCATGGAGCTCGTCGTCGGCGAGCCGCTGAGCGACCTGCTCGAGCGCGAGCCCGTGCTCAAGCCCCGCGCCCTCGTGCCGATCCTCGCCCAGTCGGCCCGCGGCCTGCACGCCGCGCACGTCGCGGGCGTGGTGCACCGCGACGTCAAGCCGGGCAACATCCTGCTCGCGCGCCAGGGCAAGGTGAAGATCACCGACTTCGGCGTCTCGCTGGCCACCGACCAGAAGACGATGACCGCCACGGGCATGGTCATGGGCACCGCCCAGTACCTGTCCCCCGAGCAGGCCGTCGGCAAGGCGGCCACGCCGCTGTCCGACCTGTACTCGCTCGGCGTCGTCGCGTACGAGGCCATGGCCGGGCACCGCCCGTTCACCGGCCCGACGGCCGTGGACATCGCGGTCGCGCACGTCAACGACCCCGTGCCGCCCCTGCCCTCGCACGCCGACAAGAAGCTCGGCGCCCTGGTGATGCGCCTGCTGTCGAAGGAGCCGACCGAGCGGCCCGCGTCGGGCGAGGAGCTCGCCGAGCTGCTCGACCGGATGGCTCCGCGGACTCCGGCGGGCGGGATCCCCGTCTTCACCTCGACGCCGCGGCGTGCGGCGGACGGGCGGCGCGGCGAACCGGCCGGGCGCAAGCCGGAGGGCGCACCCGCTCCCGTGGCGGGTCGCCCCGCGGCCCCGCACCCCGGCGACCCCGTGCCGCCGTCGTACCAGCCGTCGACCCGGCGCGAGCGGGCCGGCCGCGGCGAGCCGTCCCGGCCCAGCGGCCGCCGTGCGGCGCCCCCGGTCTCCGGCGGTGCGCACCGGGCGTCGCAGCAGGGACCGCCGCGGTCGTGGCGCGACCGCCTCCCCCGCGAGGTCGGGGTCGGCGGGTACCGCGTGCGGCTGCCGGTGGCCGTCCTGATCCTCGTCCTCGTCACCCTGCTGGGCGCGCTGCTGGCGGACCGGATGATCGGTGCGGACGGCCCGGCAGGCACGTCGATGACGCCGACGGCCGCAACCGTGACCGTCACGAGACCGGTCGTGCTCCCCTGCGGCACGTCCGACCAGTACCCTCGTGCACGCTGGTCGGATGGGATGATCTGCCCGGAGCAGGCGCAGGCGGCCGCGGGCAGCGACCAGGTAGGCCGGACGTGGGCGGACGCCCGTGCGCCGCGAGCGACGGAAGTGAAGGACGCCTAGTGGTGGATCACGCATCCCGCATCCTTGCCGCACGGTACGAGGTCGGCGAGCTGATCGGGCGCGGCGGCATGGCCGAGGTGCACATCGGCCACGACACGCGGCTCGGCCGCACCGTCGCGATCAAGATCCTGCGCTCCGACCTGGCCCGGGACCCCTCGTTCCAGAACAGGTTCCGGCGCGAGGCGCAGTCGGCGGCAGCCCTGAACCACCCCGCGATCGTCGCGGTGTACGACACCGGTGAGGACGTCATCACCGAGCCCACCGGCGTGGTGTCGCACGTGCCGTTCATCGTCATGGAGTACGTCGAGGGCCACACGGTCCGCGACATCCTGCGCGACGGGCACGCCGTGCCGATCGAGGAGGCCGTCGAGATCGCCGCGGGCGTCCTCTCGGCGCTGGAGTACTCGCACCACGCGGGGATCGTGCACCGCGACATCAAGCCCGCCAACGTCATGATCACCCCGACGGGCGCCGTCAAGGTCATGGACTTCGGCATCGCGCGCGCCGTCGCGGACTCCGCGGCGACGATGACGCAGACGCAGGCCGTGATCGGCACCGCGCAGTACCTGTCGCCCGAGCAGGCCCGCGGCGAGCAGGTCGACGCCCGCTCCGACCTGTACTCCAGCGGCTGCCTGCTGTTCGAGATGCTCACGGGCCGGCCGCCGTTCATCGGCGACTCCCCCGTCGCCGTCGCCTACCAGCACGTGCGCGAGATCCCGCCGGTGCCGAGCTCGATCGCGTCCGACGTCCCCGAGACGCTGGACCGCATCACGCTGAAGGCGCTGGCCAAGGAGCGCGACGCCCGCTACTCATCGGCCGCGGAGTTCCGTGCCGACCTCGAGGCGATGCTGCGCGGGCAGGCCGTGGGCGCGCCCGCCGTCGGTGCCGCCGTGGCTCCCCTGGGCGGCGCCGAGACGACGCAGCTCATGGCGCCGCTGCCCGCCGCGGACGCGACGCAGGCCATGCCGCCGGCGATGCAGCCGTGGGGCGGCACGCAGCTGGCCACCGCCACGACCGACGGCGAGGACGACGAGGACGAGAACAAGCGCCCCTGGCTGGTCTGGGTGCTCTCGATCATCGCCGTGCTGGCCGTCGTCGGGATCATCTGGATGCTCGTCCAGGGCAACCAGCCCGAGGAGCCGGAGACGATCGCCGTGCCGGACGTCGTCGAGATGGAGTACGACGACGCGGTCGCCGAGCTCACGGCGCTCGGCTTCGAGACGCGGCGGGCCGAGGCAGCCGACGACTCGGTCGCGGAGGGCCTGGTCGTCAGCACCGACCCCGAGGCGGGTGCGCAGGCCGAGGACGGCGACGTCGTCGTCGTCACGGTCTCGACGGGCCCGGGCTCGGTCGAGGTGACGGACGTCGCCGGGCTCACCGAGCAGCAGGCGCGCGCCGCGCTCGAGGCGCAGGGCCTCGTCGTCAGCGTCGAGCAGCGCGACGACCCGTCGGTCGACGGTGGTACCGCGCTGGCGACAGAGCCTGCGGCAGGACAGACCGCGGAGCCGGGCCAGCAGGTGACGCTCTTCGTGGCCAGCGGCAACGTCAGCGTCCCCAACGTCGTCGGCAAGAACATCGAGGTGGCCCAGGAGGAGCTCTCCGCGCTCGGGCTGAGCGTGAACAGCTCGCCCGTCGAGAGCCGCGACCAGCCCGAGGGCAACGTCGTGAGCCAGGACAGGGCCGAGGGAGACGTCGTGCCGCGCGGCACGACGATCAACCTCGGCGTGGCGGAGGCGCCGAGCACGGCCGCCGTGCCGACGAACCTGGTCGAGATGACCTACGAGCAGGCCGTCCGCGAGCTGCAGAACGCCGGGCTGAACAACATCCGACGCCAGGACCAGGACGGCACGAGCTACCCCCGCAACACGGTGACGGCCGTGTCGCCGCAGGGCGGCACCGAGGTCGGGCTGAACCAGGAGATCGTCCTCTACGTCTCCACCGGCAACAACGGGGGCGGGGAGACGACGCCGCCCGCCGAGGGTGACGGCGAGGACACCGGCTGGCCCTGGTGACCGACCAGGACTGACGAAGGGCCCCGCGACCCCATGGTCGCGGGGCCCTTCGTGCGTCGGGGTCCGCGGCGGCCGCAGCGCGGGCCGCGGGGCCGTCAGAGCCGGACGAGCGGGTGCAGGCCCACGGAGCGCTCGACGGCGTCCTGCGCGCCGCACAGCGTCAACCAGTTGGCCAGCAGCCGGTGCCCGCCCTCGGTGAGCACCGACTCGGGGTGGAACTGCACGCCGTGCAGCGGCAGCTCACGGTGCTGCAGGCCCATGATGATGCCGTTCGCGCGCGCGGTGACGACCAGCTCGTCCGAGCACGTGCCGTCGACGACCGCGAGCGAGTGGTACCGCGTCGCGGTGAACGGCGACGGCAGGCCGGCGAGCACCCCGGTGCCGTCGTGCTCCACCTGGCTGGTCTTGCCGTGCATGAGCTCGGGGGCGTGCGTGACGGTGCCGCCGAAGACCTCCCCCAGGGCCTGGTGGCCCAGGCACACGCCGAGCATGGGCGTGCCCGCCTGCGCGCAGTCCCGGATGACCTGCATGCTCTGGCCCGCGTCGGCAGGGGTGCCGGGGCCGGGCGAGACGAGCACGCCGTCGTAGCCCGCACGCTCGGCGGCCGACGGCACGGCGTCGTTGCGGACGACCTCCGTCTTGGCGCCGAGCTGGTCGAGGTAGCCGACGATCGTGTAGACGAACGAGTCGTAGTTGTCGACGACGAGGATCCGCGTCACGTCACTCACCCACCGTGGTCTCGTTGAAGGGCATGTACGGGGCGACCGCGGGGTACACCCACAGGAAGCACGCCGCGACGACCGCCGCCGCGAGCGCGAGCGCGAGGACCGCGCGCACGGGCGTCGGGCCGGGCAGGTGCCGCCACAGCCATCCGTACATCATGAGCCTCCTTGGTCGTGGTGCCCAGCCGCCGTCCGCGCGGTGGTCACGCGTCAGGCGTCCGGGAGCAGCTCGGCGGGGGTGCCGTCGGCCACGGGCGCCCAGTAGTCCAGCACGCCGTGGACGATGTACCGCTCGCGCGCCGAGAACATCGGGTGGCAGGTCGTGAGGGTGATCGACCGATCCGTGGGCGCCACGCCGGGCTGGTTCGGCGTCGGGGCGATGACGTCGACCTGGGACGGCAGGACGACCTGCGTGGACGTGACGCGGTACACGTACCAGGTGTCCGCGGTGCGGACGACGAGCGGGTCGCCGGTCTGCAGCTCCTCGATGCGGTTGAACGGCTTGCCGTAGGTCACGCGGTGCGCGGCGAGCGCGAAGTTGCCGACCTCGCCGGGCATCGCGGTGCCCTCGTAGCGGCCGATGCCGAGGACGTCGAGGACGGTCTCGCGGTCCGTGCCCTCGCTGATCGGCCGCTCGGGCTCACCCGCCCAGCGGGGCACCTGGAGCGTCGCGAACGACTCGGCGTGCGCGGGCACGGGTGCCACCGGCGGCTCGTCGCGGCGCGGCTCGGCGATGTCGGGGCCCTCGGCTGCGGCGTCGGCGGTCGGTGCCGGCTCGAAGGGCAGGGACTGCACGATGTCGGCCTGCACGCGGTCGGCCTCGACGTCCGTCCACCACAGCTGCCACAGCAGGAACCCGAGCAGGAGCACGCCGAGGGTGATGAGCAGCTCGCCGACGACCCCGACCACCCCGTAGGCGACCGAGCTGCCCCGGCCGGGACGGGGCGCGCGGGCGTGCGCGGGCGGACGGTCCCGCCGCGTCGTGCGGGCGGGGGCAGCGGTGGTCACGTGGTCTCCTCGTCGGCGGGGAGGCCGGGCAGCACGTCGACGCCGTCGGGGACGTCGGCCCACGTCAGCTCGGTGGCGCCGGAGTAGGCGGGCAGCTCGAGAGCGGTCTGGTCCTGGACCGACCAGCCCAGCCCGAGGTCGCCGGCGTCACGCACGTACCCGGCCACGGCGGGGGACGCGGCCAGGGCGGCGCGCAGGCGCACGGGGTCGCCGACGGCCTGGACGACGTAGGGCGGGGAGTAGATGCGCCCGTGCAGGCGCAGCACGTTGCCGACGCAGCGGAAGGCGCTCGTGGCGATGACGCGCTGGTCCATGAGGCCCATGGCCTCGGCCCCGCCCGCCCAGAGCGCGTTCATGACGGACTGCAGGTCCTGCTGGTGGACGACGAGGAGGTCGGGGTTGACGTCGGTGCGTCGCGACTCGACGGGGGCGTCGTCGAGGACGACCGTGAGCCCCGGCCCGGTGACGGGCACGGTCCCGCCGGCGACGAGCTGGCCCGCGGTCGCCGGCTCGGGCGTGAGGCCGGCGGCGGCGTTCTGCTCGTCGGTGAGCCGCTCGACGGCGGCGCGCAGCGTGTCGACCTCGGACGAGAGGCGCTCGACGGTGGCGGCCTCCTGCTGGGAGAGCTCGGCGAGGTTCTGCGGGTGGCGCGAGCCGCCGTCGGCGGAGGCACGGGCGTTGACGGTGAACATCAGGCCCGACAGCGCAAGCACGAGGCCGACGGCGAGGGCTCCGCGAGCGATCCGGCGTGGGGGCCACCAGCGGCCGTCACGACCGCTCGGGGGCACCGCGGCGGCGTCGGGGGGCGCGGCGACGGGGGCGCGGTGCAGGTGCTGGTTCACCGGCGTCTCCCTCACGGCTGCTCTCGCGCGGGTGCGCGCGTGCGGCACCGCGACGGACGCGCGGTGCACGGCACTACGCTAGGTCACGTCCGGCGCCGGGCGGGGCCCGTGCGACGGACGAGTGCCCACCGGCACCCGTCACGACGCGTCGTGGGGGCCACGCCGGCGTCGAGTCCACGTGAGGAGCACCGCCGTGCCCGAGTCGAAGTCGCGCAAGAAGGCGACGTACACGCCTCCGCCCACCAAGGCGTCTGCACCGAAGCCGCTGCCGCGGTGGTTCCTGCCGACGTCGCTGGGCCTGATGATCTTCGGCCTGGTCTGGCTGGTGACGACCTACCTGACGAGCACCGCGTACCCGGTGGCGGCGCTCGGGCAGTGGAACCTCGCGGTGGGCTTCGGCTTCATCATCGTGGGCTTCGGCATGCTCACGCGGTGGCGCTGAGCACGTCGTCGTCCACAGGGTGACGGACTTCTCCACAGCGTCGTCCACAGGATGAGGGGCCTCGTCCCCACGTCGTGCACAAGCATGTGGATAGTTGCACCGTTGTGATTCCCCAGGCCGGGGCCGCCGTTCCCCAGGTGTGAGCAAACCTGGGGACGGTCATACCCGGGCGAATCGGGCAGGGCGCGCCACGAGGGCCCGTCCCGACGCCGGTCAGCCCTGCCGTGCGGTCAGACGAGGCCGACGGCGGCGTACGCCACGAGCGTGGAGACCACCAGCACGGCGCTCACCACGACGGTGGCCCCCACGGCGACGAGGGTGCGGCGCTCGCGCGGGGCGTAGGCGTAGGCGGCACCCAGGGCGGCGCCGACGAGCAGCCCGCCGAGGTGCGCCTGCCAGGCGACGTTCGGCAGGACGAACCCGAGCACGCCGTTGATCACGAGGATGCCGACGATCCCCCCGGCGTCCCGGCCCAGGCGCCGCAGCACCACGAGGACGGCACCGAAGAGGCCGAACACGGCCCCCGACGCGCCGACCATCCACTGGTCCCAGCCCAGCAGCGGGGCGAGCAGGACGGCGGCGACGGAGCCGCCGATCGCGCTGAGCAGGTAGAGCGTGGCGTAGCGCGCCCGCCCGAGCGTCTGCTCGAGGTACGGGCCGACCATCCACAGCGCGATCATGTTGAACAGGATGTGGAAGAGCTGCCCGGGAGAGTGCAGGAACGCCGCGGTGAGGAAGCGCCAGGGCTCGAAGGCGCCGTACACCGGGTTGAACGCCCACGCGTCGGTCCACCACCCCGTCGCGAGCTGGGCGACGTAGCTGGCGGCGCACAGCGCGATGATCGTGATCGTCACGACCGGACGGCCCTGGTGCAGCCGGCCGCCGAAGACGGTGCGCCCCGTGCGGACGGTCTTCGCGGCGGCGGCCACGCAGTCCATGCAGTGCACGCCCACGGCCGCGGGGCGCTGGCACTCCGGGCAGGCCGGGCGCGCGCACCGCTGGCAGCGGACGTACGCGACGCGGTCGGGGTGCCGCGGGCAGACGGGCTCGGCGGCGTCCGCGGGGTGGGTGCCCGCCCCGGGCAGCCCGCCGCCCGCCGCCGTCGGGTCGACGGGGCGGGCGGGGGGCTCGGGCACGGACGGGCCCGGGGTGGGCGTGCTGATGATCAGTCCTCGACGGTGACCGACGTGAGGACGACGTCCTGGACCGGACGGTCGCCGGGGCGCACGGGCGTCGTCGCGATCGCGTCGACGACCGCACGGCTCGCGTCGTCGGCGACCTTGCCGAAGATCGTGTGCTTGCCGTTGAGCCACGTCGTGGCCGCGACGGAGACGAAGAACTGCGAGCCGTTGGTGCCACCGACCTTGCCGGTCACGGGGTCCATGCGCTTGCCGGCGTTCGCCATCGCGAGCAGGTAGGGCTCGTTGAAGCTGAGCTCGGGGTGGATCTCGTCGTCGAAGGTGTAGCCCGGGCCGCCACGGCCGTTCCCGAGCGGGTCGCCGCCCTGGATCATGAAGCCCTCGATCACGCGGTGGAACACGAGGTCCTTGTAGAGCGGGTCGGTGCGCGGCTGGCCGGACGTGGGGTCGGTCCACTCGATGGTGCCCTGGGCGAGACCGACGAAGTTCTCGACGGTGCGCGGGGCGTGGTTCTCGAAGAGCTCGACCCGGATGTCACCGGCGGAGGTGTGGATGGTCGCGAACATGCGCCCAGTCTCCCATCGTCGGCGCGCTGCGCGCGTGCGAAGGGCGAAGTCAGGCCCACGGTGGCAGAGTGGGAGGTCACAGCCCCAGGACCGTACGACCCGTCGGGAGTGGCCATGAGTTTCACCCATCGTCCGAAGATCGACGTCGACGCCGAGCGCCTCAAGGGCCAGGCGGCGGACCTCGGCGCGACGTTCGCCGACGCCGCGTCCCACGCCCGGGAGGGCGCCAAGGACGCCGCGGTGAGGGCCTCGGACGCAGCAGGGCACGCCAAGGACTGGACGACCCCGCGCGTCGAGGCGTTCATCGACTGGCTCCTGCCCCGCATGGAGCACCTCTACAAGGAGTCGGTGAAGGCGACCGCGCCGCAGGTCGAGAAGGCCGCGCAGAAGGCGACGCCGGCGATCGACACCGCGCACGACAAGCTGGTCGACGAGCTGATCCCGAAGGTCGTCGCCGCCCTCAACGAGGCAGCGGCCAAGGCCGGGGCCTCCGTGGAGCACGCGTCGGGCGCCGCCGCGGCGGCCGCGACGAAGCACTCGGGCAAGGTCGCCAAGAGCGCGAAGAAGGCCGCCAAGCGCGCCGGCAAGGAGGCCCACAAGGCCGCGAAGGCCGCGCAGAAGGCCGACCGGTCGCACTCGGGCACGAAGGTCTTCCTCGTCGTCGCCGGGCTCGTCGGGGCCGGCGCTGCGGCGTTCGCGTGGGCGCGCTCGCGCTCGACGACCGACCCGTGGGCCGAGCCGTGGGAGCCCGCCGAGGGCGCCGACTCGCTGCGCGTGCGGGCCCAGCACGCGCGCGAGGACCTGACGGACGCCGTCGGTGACGCCGCGGACGCCGTGGGCGAGGCCGCCGGTGCCGCGGTGACCAAGAGCCGCGACGCCGCGAAGAAGGCCGGCGAGGCGCTGAGCACCGCGTCGGAGGACCTGGCGGAGAAGGTGCACGAGGCCAAGGACGTCGCCGAGGAGACGGCCCGCAAGGTCACCCGTCGCTCGGCTCCCAAGACCCCGGACGCGGGCACCGACGCCTCCTGACCCGCACGCCCGAGCGGCCCCCGGCGCACCTGCGCCGGGGGCCGCTGCGTGCCTGCGGCAGGGGCCTAAACCTTTCGGGCGTTGACCTGCGGGGGTGCGCGTCGGGACGATCCGGCGAGACCTGACCGCGACGACGCCGAGGTCGCCGGCGGCAGGTGGGAGCGCTCCACGCGCTCGTGGACCGTCACGGAAGGCCCCGCCATGCCCCGTCCTGCCCGCGCCCGACGACGCCTCTGGGCCGGCACCGTCGCCGCCGCCCTGGCCGTCGCCGGCCTCGGCGTGCCGCTCGCCACCGGCGCCGCGGCCGCGCCCACGTACAACTACGCCGAGGCGCTGCAGAAGTCGATGTTCTTCTACCAGGCGCAGCGCTCGGGCGACCTGCCGGACGACTTCGTGGTGAGCTGGCGCGGGGACTCCGGGATGACGGACGGCGCCGACGTCGGCCACGACCTGACCGGCGGCTGGTACGACGCGGGCGACCACGTGAAGTTCGGCCTGCCGATGGCGTACACCGCGACGATGCTCGCCTGGGGCGCGCTCGAGAGCCCCGCCGGCTACCAGCGGGCCGGGCAGATGGACGAGCTCAAGGACAACCTGCGCTGGGCCACCGACTACTTCGTCAAGGCCCACACCGCGCCGAACGAGCTCTACGTGCAGGTCGGCAACGGCGGCGACGACCACAAGTGGTGGGGCCCGGCCGAGGTCATGACCATGGCCCGCCCGGCGTACAAGATCACCGCGTCCTGCCCCGGCTCCGACGTCGCCGCCGAGACCGCCGCCGCGCTGGCCTCGGCGTCGATGGTCTTCCAGGCCGACGACCCGGCCTACGCGAGCACGCTGCTCACGCACGCGCGCCAGCTGTACACCTTCGCCGACACGTACCGCGGCGCGTACTCCGACTGCGTCACCGACGCGCAGTCCTACTACCGCTCGTGGTCGGGCTACCAGGACGAGCTCGTGTGGGGCGCGTACTGGCTGCACGCAGCGACGGGGGAGGCGTCCTACCTGGCCAAGGCGGAGTCCGAGTACGCCCGCCTGGGCACGGAGAACCAGAGCACGACCAAGTCCTACAAGTGGACCCTGGCCTGGGACAACAAGCAGTTCGGCACGTACGTGCTGCTGGCCCGGGCGACCGGCAAGCAGGTCTACGTCGACGACGCGAACCGCTGGCTCGACTACTGGACGGTGGGCGTCAACGGTCAGCGGGTGCCCTACTCGCCGGGCGGGCAGGCCGTCCTCGACACGTGGGGCTCCCTGCGGTACGCCGCGAACACGGCCTTCGTGGCGCTCGTCTACGCGGACTGGACGAGCGACACGACCCGCAAGGCGCGCTACCACGACTTCGGCGTCAGCCAGATCGACTACGCGCTCGGCGACAACCCGCGCAACGCGTCCTACGTCGTGGGCTTCGGCACCAACCCGCCGAAGAACCCGCACCACCGCACCGCGCACGGCTCCTGGTCCGACGCGATCAGCACGCCGACGGACAACCGGCACGTGCTCTACGGCGCGCTCGTCGGCGGTCCCGGCTCGGCCAACGACGCCTACGTCGACGACCGGCAGGACTACGTGGCCAACGAGGTCGCGACCGACTACAACGCCGGCTTCACCGGGGCGCTCGCGCTGCTCGTCGAGGAGTACGGCGGCACGCCGCTGGCCGGCTTCCCCACGGCGGAGACGCCCGACCAGGACGAGCTGTTCGTCGAGGCCAAGCTCAACCAGCCGCAGACCGGGGCGTTCACCGAGGTCAAGGCGATCATCCGCAACCGGTCCGCCTTCCCGGCCCGGTCGCTGACGGACGCGTCGATCCGGTACTGGTTCCGGCTCGACGGGGGCGCCGCGGCGTCGACGGTCTCCGTGTCGACCAACTACTCGGAGTGCGGTGCGCAGCCCAGCGCGGTGCGGCACGCCGGCGGCGACCTGTACTACGCCGAGATCGCGTGCGCGGGCCAGAACATCCACCCCGGGGGCCAGTCGCAGCACCGCCGCGAGATCCAGTTCCGGGTCACGGGGTCCTCGACGTGGTCGGCCGCGAACGACCCGTCGTTCACGGGCCTGCCGGCCACCGGCGACCCGGTGAAGACGGCCGCGATCACGCTCTACGAGGGCGACGACCTCGTCTGGGGCACGGAGCCCGACGGCACGGCGACCCCCACGCCGACGCCGACCCCCACGCCCACGCCCACGCCGACCCCCACCCCGACGCCGACGCCGACGCCGACGCCGACCGTGACGCCGACGCCGACCCCCACCCCGACCGTCACGCCGACCCCCACGCCCAGCCAGACGCCGGGCACGGCGAGCTGCGCGGTCACCTACGCGACGAGCTCGTGGAACACCGGGTTCTCGGCGAACGTCAAGCTGAAGAACACCGGGACGGCGCCGCTGACCTGGACGCTGCGGTTCACCTTCCCCGCAGGCCAGCAGGTCACGCAGGGGTGGAGCGCGACGTGGTCGCAGACCGGGGCGCAGGTGACCGCCACGGGCGCGGCGTGGAACGCCACGCTGGCACCGGGCGCTACGGTCGACCTGGGCTTCAACGGCTCGCACACCGGCCAGAACCCGTCCCCGACGGCGTTCACGGTCAACGGCTCGACCTGCACGGTCGGGTGACCTGACGGGTCCCGGCCCGGCTCGACCTCCGAGTCGCCGGGTCGGGACCGATCACGCCGGGCGGCCCGTATCCGCCCGGCCGGCGTGTCCCGCGCGGGGGTGCAGGGACACGCCCGAGGGGCGTCGCACGCGAGTGCGGCGCCCCTCGCGCACGCCCCGGCCCGGCCCGGGAGCGCCCGGTCGACGAGCGCCCGGTCGAGGCACGCTCAGTCGAGGAACAGGGTGCGCAGGCGACGGGTGGTGACGACGACGCCGGCACCGATCATCACCAGGAAGTACGCCACGTGGACGAGCAGGTCGGCGGACAGCCCGGAGAGGGTCAGGCCGCGGACGAGCTCGACGGCGTGCCAGAGCGGGAACACCTGGATGACCACCTGGACGGGCTCGGGGTAGACCGACAGCGGGTAGAACGTGGCGGAGAACAGGAACATCGGGAGCATGACGATCTGGATCCAGTCCATCTGCTGGAAGGTCGTCATGTAGCTGGTGACGGCCATGCCGACGGCGGCGAACCCGAAGGCGACGAGCAGCACGGCGGGGACGGCGAGGACCGCGGTCCAGGACAGGTTCAGTCCCATGACCTGCATGACCGTGAGGAACCCGGCGGCGTAGAGGCCGCCGCGCAGCAGGGCGAACGCGATCTCGCCGAGCGCGACGTCGAGCGGTCCGAGCGAGGTGGTGAGCATCGCGTCGTACAGCTTGCCGAAGTGCATCTTGAAGAAGACGTTCCACGTGGAGTCGTAGACGGCACCGTTCATCGCCGACACCGCGAGCAGCGCGGGCGCGATGTACGCCGCGTACGGCACGGGGCCGGCGGGGGTGTCGACGTCGCCGACGAACTGCCCGAGGCCGACGCCCATGGCGAGCAGGTAGAACACGGGCTCGAAGAACCCGGACGCGATGATGACGGCGTTGTTGGTGCGGGTGGCGCGGATGCCGCGGCCGACGACGGCGCCGGGGTTGCCGGCCCACAGGGCGCGGACACCGCCGCGACGCTGCCGGGCGGGCGTGCTCGTGGCGGTCATCCGCGCAGCCTCGTCTCGAACGCGCGGCGGGCGAGCACCCAGCCGCCTGCCGCCAGGACGAGGAGCACCGCGACGTGCACGCCGACGGGCCACGCCCCGGGCGGGGACCCGTAGCTCACGGAGCGACCGAGCTCGCTGGCGTGCCAGAGCGGCGAGACCCACCCGACCCACTGCAGCCAGCCCGGCAGGGAGTCGAGCGGGTAGAAGGTGCCGGAGAACAGGAACATCGGCGTGAAGACGAAGCGCTGCACGACCGCGAACTGCCCGGTGTCGTCGGCCAGGCTCGCCGTGAAGGCCAGCAGCGGCAGGCCGAACGCGAGGCCGCCGAGCACGCCGACGAGCGGCAGCGCGAGGCCGGCGACGGGGTCGCCCACGGCGCCGAACGCCACCACGAGCGCGTAGTAGACGACGACGGTGAGCAGCATGCGGGCGACCACGGCGATGACGACGCCGGACATGAGCTGACCGGGGGAGACCGGTGAGGCGTTGATCCCCCAGTACATGCGCCGCCACTTGAAGCCCGCCATGACGGCGTAGGTGAACTCGTCCATGGCGACGCCGACGGCCGCCGACGCCATGAGTGCGGGGGCCACGAACCAGACGTAGCTGACGGGCCCGTCGGCGCCGTCGGCGACGGACTGGTCGAGGAACGCGGCCAGTCCCAGCCCGATGCCGAGCAGGTACACCAGCGGGCTGCCGACGGACCCGACGACGATCGTCCAGCCGTAGGCGCGCATGGACCGGATCTGGTGCTCGGCGACGTACCAGGCGCCGAACCGGCGCGGCAGGACGCCGCCCGCGCGGGCGTCGGCCGCGGGGTCGTCCACGAGGGTCTGGTCGCTCACTCGATCAGGCTCCGCCCCGTGAGGCGCAGGAACACGTCCTCGAGGCTGGAGCGGCGCACCAGGCTGGTGGTGGGCTCCAGGCCGGTGCGCGCGACGTGCTCGAGCACGCCCTCGCCGTCGTCGGCGTAGAGCAGCACACGGTCGGGCAGCACCTCGGTGCGCTGCACCTGCCCGTCGAGGGCGGTCCGCAGCCGCTCGGCGGCCTCGGCGTTGCGCGAGGCCCCGAACCGCAGCTCGACGACCTCGCGCGTGGAGTGGGCGCGGATCAGCTCCGACGGGGACCCCTCGGCCATGACGCGGCCGTGGTCCACGACGACGAGACGGTCGCAGAGCTGCTCGGCCTCGTCCATGTAGTGCGTGGTCAGCAGCAGGGTCGTGCCCTGCTCCTTGAGGCGGAACAGCCGGTCCCACAGCACGTGCCGGGCCTGGGGGTCGAGGCCGGTGGTCGGCTCGTCGAGCATGAGGATCCGCGGGCGGTTGATGAGGGCGCGGGCGATCGTCAGCCGCCGCTTCATGCCGCCGGAGAGCTTGTCGACCTTCTCGCGGGACTTCTCGGTGAGCTGCGCGAACTCCAGGAGCTCGTCGGCGCGCTCGGCGCACGTGCGCCGCGGCAGGCCGAAGTAGCGGCCGTACACGAGCAGGTTGTCGCGCACGCGGAGCTCGGTGTCGAGGTTGTCCTCCTGCGGCACGACGCCCAGGCGGGAGCGGATCTCCGGCCCGTGGGTGTCGGGGTCGAGGCCGAGGACCGTCAGCTCGCCCGCCGTGCGCGACGACACGGCCCCGATCATCCGCATCGTCGTGGACTTGCCGGCGCCGTTGGGGCCGAGGAAGCCGAAGGACTCGCCGGGCGCGACGTCGACGTCGATGCCGTCGACCGCCGCGAGGTCGCCGAAGGTCTTGCGCAGGCCACGGGTGTGGACGACAGGAGCGGGCACACGCCCACGGTAGGGCCCACCACCGACGCGCGGCTCCTTGTTTGCGGTTGACCTGCCCGGACGTCCGCGCGAGGCTGCGCGGATGACGACGGACCCCGCCCTGACGGACGCCGAGATCTGGCCGCTGACCGGGCTGCGCGTGCGCAGCGGGGACCTCGAGCTGCGCGCACCGGACGACCGCACCCTGCTCGACCTGGCCCGTCTGGCGGCGCAGGGCGTGCACCCGGCGGACTACATGCCGTTCGTCGTGCCGTGGACGCGCGGCACCCCGGCGCAGGTGGCGCGCAGCGTGATGACGTACCAGTGGGGCCTGCGCACGCGTACCACCCCGGACGACTGGGCGATCGAGCTCGCGGTGCTGCACGACGGCGTCCCGGTGGGCACGCAGGGCATGTACGCCAAGGGGTTCGCGGTCACGCGCAGCGCCGAGACGGGCTCGTGGCTGGGCCTGGCGCACCACCACCGCGGCATCGGCACGCGGATGCGCCTGCTGATCCTGCACCTGCTGTTCGAGGGGTTCGGCGCGCAGCACGCGACGTCGTCGGCGTTCGTCGACAACCCGGGCTCGGGCGGTGTGAGCCGCAAGATCGGCTACCGCGAGAACGGCGTGCTGCACCAGTCGCGCGAGGGGCAGCCGGTCGTGAGCCAGCAGTACGTGCTGGACCGCGCCGACTGGGACGCGCGCCCGGACCGGCTGCGGCTCGACGTGACGATCGACGGGCTGGACCCGGTGCTCGACCAGCTGGGGCTCGCGACGACGGGCTGAGACGGCGGACCGACGTGGCGCGAGCCACGTCAGACTTGGTCGATACATGACCTCGACGTGACAAGAACCGGACCCAAGTCCCTCCCTGCCGGTCACCCGACGGGAGTAGCGTCCCGGCCATGCTTCTCGCCGACCTGCAGGCCCGTGTGCGCATCGCGCTGACCACCACGCTCGTCGACGAGTGGACGCTGTTCGCGCCCGCCGCCGGCACCAGCCGCCCGTCCGAGCGCACGGTCTCGTTCCAGCTCGGCTGGGCGCTGCGCGCCACGGTCGACCACACCTGGGACACCGACGCCGAGTACGACCGCTCCGGCATGACGCTCGAGCCGGCCGTGCGGCTGGGCGTCGACGCCGACCGCCCCCCGCACCTGATCCTGCACCGCCGCGGGCGCCTCGGCCCCGAGGACAACCTGCTGCTCGTCGAGCTGACCACCGACGCGGCCTCCGCGCCGGTCGTCCCCACGCTGGCCGCGTCGCAGGGCATCCAGCGCCGGTTCGGGTACCGCTACGCCGTGCTGCTCGACCTGCGCCTGTCCGACGAGGCCGACCAGGCCGTCGTGCACCCGCACTGGCACTGGGCGACGCTCGAGGACGGCCCCGTCACGCCCGGTCCCGTCCCCGTCTACACCGACGACGTGCTCGCCGACGTGCTCACGCGGGCGCGGCGCCCCTGACAGCGCCGGCGCCCCGGGCGACGGGGCACCGGCGCGACAGGTGCGGTCAGCGCAGGTCGGCCTCCGCCGCGGCGATCGAGTCGAACTCCTCCTCCGGCGCGTTGGCCACCAGACGGTGCCGGCTCCAGAACCAGAAGTACGCGAGGAACGCCACGAAGATCGCGGCCGTGATCCCTGCCGCCACCGGGTC
This sequence comes from Cellulomonas oligotrophica, assembly GCF_013409875.1. Lineage (GTDB taxonomy): Bacteria > Actinomycetota > Actinomycetes > Actinomycetales > Cellulomonadaceae > Cellulomonas > Cellulomonas oligotrophica. Next base: position 2,454,842 of record NZ_JACCBK010000001.1, on the reverse strand, counting down.
GACGACGAAGGTCGCGACGACCGCCACGACCGACAGCACGAGCGCGACCGACGTGGTGACGACGCCGCCGGGCGTCCGGTAGGCCCGCGGCAGGTCGGGCTCGCGCACGCGCAGCACGATGTGCGAGAGGTTGAGCAGCACGTACGACACCGCGGCCCCGAACACGGCGATGTTGATGAGCTGGTCGCCGTTGGCGATGACGACGGCGAGCACGAAGCCGATCGTGCCGGGCACCACCAGCGCCCACAGCGGCGTCTGCCGCGACGACGTGCGCGAGAGCCACCGCGGCAGGTACCCGGCGCGCGAGAGCGCGAACAGCTGGCGCGAGTACGCGTAGACGATCGAGAAGAACGACGCGACCAGCCCGGCGAGCCCGGCGTAGTTGACGAACGTCGCCAGCCCGGTCTGCCCGACCGCCTCCAGCGCGTCCGGCAGCGGGCTCGCCGACGACCCCATCGCGGCGCTGCCGGCCCCGCCCGGGGCGAGGACGAGGACGAGCGCGCCGGTGACGACGAGCACGCCCATCGCCACGATGATGCCCTTCGGCATGTCCTTGGCGGGGTCCGTCGCCTCCTCGGCGGCCAGCGGCACGCCCTCGATCGCGAGGAAGAACCAGATGCCGAACACCAGCGCGGCCATGGCCCCGGAGTACCCGAACGGCAGGAACGTCGACGCGCCGGCGGCGTCGGTCGGCACGATGTCGAAGAGGTTCGCGACGTCGAACGAGCCGATCATCCCGACGGCGAACACGACCAGCGCGACCACGGCCACCGCGGAGATGGCGAACATCGCCTTGAGCGCCTCGCCGACCCCGACGAGGTGGATGCCGATGAACACCACGTAGCAGGCCAGGAACACCGGCCACGAGCTCGTCAGCCCGAACAGGCCGAGCGACTCGACGTACCCGCCGATGAACACCGCGATGGCCGCCGGCGCGATCGCGTACTCGATGAGGATGGCCATGCCGGTCGCGAACCCGCCGAGGCGACCCAGCGCGCGGCGGGCGAACCCGTAGCCCGCGCCGGCCGTGGGCAGCGACGACGACATCTCCGCCAGCCCGAAGACCATGCACGTGTACATGATCCCCATCAGCACGAACGCGATCAGCAGGCCGCCCCAGCCGCCCTGGGCCAGGCCGAGGTTCCAGCCGGAGAAGTCCCCGGAGATGACGTAGGAGACGCCGAGGCCGGCGAGCAGCACCCAGCCGGCCGCGCCGCGGCGCAGCCGTCGTTCGGCGAAGTAGTCGGCGTCCGCGGTGCCCGACGCCTCGGGTCGTTCGGTGACAGCCATGACGGTTCCTTCCGGGAGGGGGCACGCCGGTGGGCGGGCCGCGCAGGTGCGGGACGTGCCGTGCGGGAGGTGCAGGACGAGCCGGTGCGGGACGAGCCGGTGCAGGTCAGTCGAGGAGCCACGTGGGCGAGACGAGGAACCGCCGGGCGACCTCGACGGTGCCGGGCAGCTGGGCGGCGTGCAGGCCGTCGGGGAGGGCGTCGGCGCGGTGGTTGGTCGTCCAGCCGAGCATCGTCAGGCGCCGCAGCATCGACAGGGCGCTCGCGTGCCGCAGGTCGTCGGCGGTCAGCGGTGCGACCTCGGTGTAGCCGTCGACCCAGGCCCGGGCCATCGCCGGGGCGTACGGCTCGTGCTCGACGAACGACAGGGCGGCCGCGTAGTCGTACAGGTAGTACCCGAACCCGCAGTCGTCGAAGTCGATCACCGTGAGCGTCGCGCCGTCGGTCATGATGTTCGACGGGCGAAGGTCCGCGTGGATCAGGCCCCAGGTGCGCTCGTCGCGCGGCAGGTCGGCGAGCAGCGCGAACGCCCGCTCCTGCGCCTGCGCGAGCAGCGCGTGCTCGTCGGGGTCGGTGACGGCGTCCTCCCAGCGACCCCAGCGGCACGTCGGACCGACCATGTCCTCGAGGGTCCACGTGAAACGGGTGAACCCGAACGGCGGCGTCCACGAGCGCGCGTGCTCGTGGAAGGCGGCGCTCCACCGGCCGATCACCCGGTAGAACTGCGCCGGGTCGGGCAGGTCCTCGAGCACCTCGCCGGTGATGAAGCGGGTGCTGACGCACGCCCAGCCGTTGCCGCGGGTGTCCTTGACCACGGCGGTGAACGGCCCGCGGATCGTCGGCACGGGGGAGATGAGGCTGACCTCGTCGAGCTCGTGCAGCGCACCGAGCCAGGCCAGCTCCGACGCGATCGCCTCCGGCCCGCCGACGTACCCGGGCTGGCTGACCCGCACCACGCCGACGGGGGTGCCGTCGAGGTCGAGGCGGAAGGTGGCGTTCTCGGAGACGGTGATGAGCGGCATGTCGACCCGCTCGGGCTCTAGCCCCCACGCCGCGCAGACGCCGCGGTGCAGCCAGTAGGGCGCCGGTGCGCCGCGCGACAGGGCCGCGAACGCGGCGAGCGAGACGTCCTGGCTGGGTCGTTCGGTCGTGGTCTCGATGGTCATGGGGTCCTCGCTCGGGTCCGCCGGGGTGGTGCGTGCGGGTGGGGGTCGAGACGAGGGGAGCGGGCGGCTCGCGGCGAGCGTCCCGCGCCGGACGGGGCCACGACAAGGTGCCGTGGGGGCACGAAACGGGGGTTTTACACGGCCGACGGCGTGTCACCGGCCGTTTACGTGCCGCTGCCCGACGGTGACCAACCGTTTACCGACGCCTCTGGGCGCCGGCCCGCGGGCCGCGCAGGATGGTGGGCCTCACGAGGCGGAGCCGGGCGGCCCTGCGCGAGAAGACCGGCGCACGAGGAGAGGACGGCACGGTGGCGACACGCTCGACGATCATGGACACCAACAGCTTCCGCCCCGAGGAGGCGTCGGGGCTGAGCCCGGCCACGCTCGCGATGACGCGCCGGCGCGAGGAGCTCCTGGGGTCCGCGTACCGCCTGTTCTACCGCGACCCCGTGCACCTGGTCCGCGGCCAGGGCGCGCACCTGCACGACGCCGACGGGGCCGAGTACCTCGACGTGTACAACAACGTCGCGTCCGTCGGCCACGCGCACCCCCGGGTGGTCGAGGCCGTCGCCCGGCAGGCCGCGACCCTCAACACGCACACCCGCTACCTGCACTCCGCGGTCCTCGACTACGCCGCGGACCTGCTGTCCACGATGCCGGACGAGATCGGCCGCCTGATGATGCTGTGCACCGGCTCGGAGGCCAACGACCTCGCGGTGCGGGTGGCGCAGGCGTTCACCGGCCGGCGGGGCGTGATCATCAGCACCGAGGCGTACCACGGCAACACCGCGATGGTGTCGCAGCTCTCGCCCGCGCTCGGCAGCGCGCAGCCGCTGGCCGACTGGGTGCGCCTGGTGCCCGAGCCCGACCCGCGGCACGCGGCTGCCGCCGGGATGCCGCTCGACGCGTGGTTCGCCGCGCAGGTCCAGGCCCAGGTCGACGACCTCGAGGCGGCGGGCCACGGCTGCGCGGCGCTGCTCGCCGACTCGATCTTCTCCTCCGACGGCGTCTACCCCGACCCGGCGGGGTACCTCGCGCCCGCCGTCGAGGTCGTGCGGCGGGCGGGGGGTGTCTTCGTCGCGGACGAGGTGCAGCCGGGGTTCGGGCGCACCGGGCAGGCCTTCTGGGGGTTCGCCCGGCACGGCGTCGTCCCCGACCTCGTCACCACGGGCAAGCCGATGGGCAACGGGATCCCCGTCTCGGGCATGGCGGCCCGCCCCGAGGTGCTGGCCGCGTTCGCTGACCACCTGCCGTACTTCAACACCTTTGGCGGCAACCCGGTGTCGGTCGCGGCCGCGCAGGCCGTGCTCGACGTCCTCCGCGACGAGGACCTGCAGCTGCACGCCGACCGCGTCGGCACCGACCTGCTCGCCGGGCTGCGCGGACTCGACCACGCGGCCGTCGGGGAGGTCCGCGGCGCCGGTCTGTACATCGGCCTGGAGGTCGTCGACCCCGCCGACGGCACCCCGTCCCGGCAGGTGGCGCTCGACGTCGTCGAGGAGCTGCGCGCGCGCCGCGTCCTGACGTCCGTGTGCGGCGGGGGAGGCAACGTCCTCAAGCTGCGGCCGCCGCTCGTGTTCGACGACGACGACGCGACCCGCCTGCTCACCGAGCTCGACGGGGCGCTGCGCACCGTCGCGGGGTGAGCGCCCCGCTACGGTGACCGCCATGACGGGTGCGCCGCACGAGCAGACCGTCGCCGCCGCGGCGACCCTGCGCGCGATGATGCGCCGCCAGGAGCTGCGCCCCGGCGACCGGCTCGGCGACGAGCGCAGCCTGGCCGCCGAGCTCGGCATCACCCGGTCCCGCCTCCGCGAAGCCCTCGAGCTGCTGCAGGCCGCGGGGCACGTGCGCCGGCGCCTGGGCCGCGGGGGAGGGGTGTTCGCGTCCGACGGCCGGATCGAGCGGAACCTCAACACCATCGAGGGGCTGCCGGACATCACCCGCGTGCAGGGCGTCCGACTGGTCACGACCGTCCTGCGCGTCGAGCTCGTGCGTGCCGGGCCTCTCGACCGCCGGCTGCTGCGGCTGGCCGCCGGGGCGTCGGTCTACCACCTGCAGCGCCTGCGCCGCACGGACGACGGTACGGGCCTGAGCCTGGAGGACACCCGCGCCCCCGCGTCCGTGTTCCCCGACCTGGACGCCCAGGACCTCACCCAGCTCTACCGCTGCTTCCGCGAGACCTACGGCGTGACGCCGACCGTCTCCGACGAGAGCATCGAGGTCGCGTACGCCACCCCGGCCCAGGCCGATCTCCTCGGCGTGGACCCCGGCACCGCGCTGGTCCGCCTCTCCCGCCTCACGCTCGACGACCAGAGCCGCCCGGTCGAGATCGGCACCGAGCTCTTCGTCGCCGACCGCATGCGCTTCCACCTGCGCCGCTACGGCGTCACCGGCAACCCCCACCGCCCCGGCTGACGATCCCCTCGCCCCTCGATCAGCGTCTGGCTCCGGACGGCGCACTGGTCCCGACCGGGCTCCGGCTCACGCCTCAGCCTTCGAGGCCGAGCACCAGGTCCCTTTCGACGACCGTCGGGGTGACGGTCAGGACTCAGACGTCGCCCCGGGCCCGACGCCAGACCTGCTCGAAGGCCTCTGCATCGACAAGAGCGACCGTGAACTGGGGGTCGGCGGCAATCTCGTCCGGTGGCGGCACCGGTACCTGGCCGAGCCCGGTGGTCTCCGTCTCGTGCTCGTCGTCAGCCCAGGCGAGACGCCCTTCGGCGAACTCGTCGACCTTGCGCACCTCCCAGCCGTCGACGACGTGCGACCACAGCACGACGGGGTCCTCGGGGCAGTCGTGATGCCACCACACACGCTGGAAGTAGCCGGAACCCACGGCCTGATCGTGGCACGTCGCAGCCCCCTCGCCATCGAAGGGGCTCTGCCTCACGGATCAGGGCCGTGGAGCGTGAGCCAGAGCCCGGTCGGCGGCGGGGGACGCTGTCAGGGCGACCGGGAACCAGGGGACCGGTGCCGGGGCCTCGGCCGAGGGGCGGGTGAGCATCCAGTGCAGGACCGTGCTCGCCTCCGCGTGGCTCGCGAGCAGGCCGCGGCTGTTCGTGCGGATCCCGAGCGCGGTGGCGACCTCGTCGGCGTACCCGTGGCAGTGCCAGGAGTGCAGGTCGAACCAGTCGTCCGCGCCGACGACCTCCCAGCCCAGGACCCGCTCCGCAGGGGCGACCGGTTCCTGCCGACGGAGGACCTCCAGCGCGCCGTACGGGTCGGGGAGCGCCTGCGCGCACAGCGCAGCGCCGCCGGCGCTCGTCAGCGCGACGCCCACGACGCTCGCGTGCGGCGCGTGCTCGGCCCGGGCCCGGTCGGCGGCGTCTCGGTCGGTGAACCACGTGCCTCCGGGCGGCTGCGGGAGGTCCTCCTGGATGCAGTCGGAGAGCGTGAGGATCACCGGGGGAAGACCGGGACGCAGCACCGGCGGCAGCGTGGTGGGAGTGACGAGCACCCATCCGGCGGCGACGAGCAACGGGGCGGGCATCCGCCCATCATGGCCGGGCGAGGTACCAGGGTCCTCAGGATTGCTGGGTGGAGCCAAGGGGACTCGAACCCCTAACCCCCTGCTTGCAAAGCAGGTGCGCTACCAATTGCGCCATGGCCCCTGGTCGCGGCACTCGTGCCGCGGGGAGGTCACTCGAAGGTGTCGGTGACCTCGGCCCACAGGTCCCGCTCGTCGCGGTCCTGCACGTACTTCTGCCAGGCGACATATCCGACGACCGCGGCCGCCGTCAGGAGAAGGAGCTTCTTCATCGTTCTCCCGTCATCGGGGTGGTACGGCATCACCGTGCTGCGTGGGCCTAACAGGACTTGAACCTGTGACCTCTTCCTTATCAGGGAAGCGCTCTAACCGTCTGAGCTATAGGCCCGCCGTGCGCCCACCGGCGACGACCCACCCCGAGGGGAGGCGTCCGGTGTGCGCGACGGTCGAGGGTACCGCAGGGGGCGCCGTGGTCCCAAACCGCCGACGCCCGCCGCGACTCACTCGTCCGTCATGGTGACGTGCACGCCGCCGACCAGCGACGCCACGATGTTGTAGAGGAACGCGCCGATGGTGGCGAGCGCGGTCAGCAGGAACACGTCGATGACCGCGACGAGCGTGGCCGCCGAGATCGTCTTGCGGAACGAGACGTACTCGATGATGTCGATCGGCGTCTCGGTGCCCGCGATCTGGCGGATGAGGCCGTCGATGTCGGCGAAGACCCGCAGGCCGTCGAGCGTGAACCACACGACGGCCGCCGCGACGACGATCATGATGCCGATCGCGACCGACAGCAGGAACGCGAGCTTCATGACCGACCACGGGTCGACGCGCGAGATCGCGAGCCGCACCCGACGCGGGGCCCCGACAGCCGGCGTGCGGCCGGTGGCGGGGCGGACCGAGGCGGTGGCACCGGTCGTCGGACGCGGGGCGGCGGCGCGCTCCTGCGTCGACGTCGGGGAGGCCGACGTGGCAGTCATCTGGGCGTCCTCGGTCCGGGGGCGTGTCACCGAAGCGTACGCCCGGCTGAGGCTCGCACCGGTGGAACTCGCCGCCTTCTTCAGCCACTCCGTCGTCCCGTCGACGGCGGTGACCAGCGGGGAGGGCTCGTCGGCGCGCGCAGGAGTGGCACCCGTGGCCTCGGAGCCGGCGGGGAGCGGGTCCTCGACCGTGCCGATGACGCGGCGGTCCTCGCCCGACGAACCCGTCGGGGTGGACGTCGTCTTCGAGGTGCCGCTCGACGTGCCGCCGGTGCTGCGACCCGTCGTCGACGTCCGTGCCGTGTACGTCGGAGGCGTCGAGGAGCCCGCCGACCACGCCCCGTCGTCCGACTTCTCCGACGCCGCGGGACGCTCGGCGTCCTTCACGGTCTCGGTGCCCGTCGAGCCTCCGGGGCGCGCCCCGGACCCGCCGGCAGGCGGGGTCGGCCGCTTGCGCGGGGGGATCGAAGGGGGGGTCTCGCTCATGCGTCCTCCGCGGTTCGGTGGCCGGTGTCGTCGGTCACCGCTCCGGTCGGGGTCGTCGACGTGTCGGGGACGTCGGCTCCGTCGGTGTTCTGACCGTTCTCGCCCACGGTACCGGCATCGTCGCCCAGGTGTCGCTCACTGTTGCGGGCAACCGCGATGATCCTGTCGCCGTTGTCGGGCTTGGCGAAGATGACGCCCTGGGTGGTGCGGCCCGTGGCCTTCACCTCGGCGGTCGCGGAGCGCACGATCTTGCCGCGCTCCATGATGACGAGCACCTCGTCGTCCAGGTCCGTGACCAGGGCGCCGACGAGGTCGCCGTTCGCCTCGGGCAGGTTGGCGACCTTGATGCCCAGGCCGCCGCGGCCCTGCTGGCGGTAGTTCTCCACCGTCAGCGCGGTGCGCTTGGCGATGCCGCCCTCGGTGACCGTGAACAGGTACGCGTCCTCGCGGACGACGTCCATGGCCAGCAGGTCGTCGTCACCGCGGAACTTCATGCCGGTGACGCCGCTGGTCGCGCGGCCCATGGGGCGCAGCGACTCGTCCGAGGCGGTGAAGCGCAGGGACTGCCCCTGGCGGGAGACCAGCATGACGTCCTGGTCGGAGTCCACGAGACGGGCCGAGACGAGCTCGTCGGGCCGGCCCTCCTCGTCCTCGCGCAGGTTGATCGCGATGACGCCGCCCGAGCGGTTGGAGTCGTACTCGCTCAGACGGGTCTTCTTCACCAGCCCGCGGCGGGTCGCGAGCACCAGGTGCTCGGCCTGCTCGTAGTCGCGCAGGTCCAGCACCTGGGCGATCTGCTCGCCCGGCTGGAACGCCAGCAGGTTCGCCACGTGCTGGCCCTTGGCGTCACGGCCGCCCTCGGGCAGCTCGTAGCCCTTGGCCCGGTACACGCGGCCGAGGTTGGTGAAGAACAGCAGCCAGTGGTGCGTGGTGGTGACGAAGAAGTGGTCGACGATGTCGTCCTCGCGCAGCTGGGCGCCGCGCACCCCCTTGCCGCCACGGCGCTGGGCGCGGTAGGCGTCGACCCGCGTGCGCTTGGCGTAGCCGCCGCGGGTGATCGTGACGACGACCTCCTCCTCGGCGATGAGGTCCTCGACGTTCACCTCGCCGTCGAACGGCAGGATGTGCGTCCGGCGCTCGTCGCCGAACTTGTCGACGACCGTCGCGAGCTCCTCGCTGACGATCTGGCGCTGGCGCTCGGGCGACTCGAGGATCGCGTTGAGCGCGACGATGCGGGCCTCGAGCTCGGCGTGCCTCTGGAGGATCTCCTGCCGCTGCAGCGCGGCCAGGCGGCGCAGCTGCAGGTTGAGGATCGCCTGCGCCTGCTGCTCGTCGATCTCGAGCAGGTCCATCAGCCCGTTGCGCGCCGACTCGGCGTCGGGGGAGCGGCGGATGAGCGCGATGACCTCGTCCAGCGCGTCCAGCGCCTTGAGGTAGCCGCGGTAGATGTGGATCTCTTCCTCGGCGCGGCGCAGGCGGAACCGCGTCCGACGCTGGATGACCTCGATCTGGTGCGCGGTCCAGTGCCGCACGAACGCGTCGATGCTCAGCGTGCGCGGCACCCCGTCGACGAGGGCGAGCATGTTCGCGCCGAACGTGTCCTGCAGCTGCGTGTGCTTGTACAGGTTGTTCAGCACGACCTTGGCGACCGCGTCGCGCTTGAGCACGATGACCAGGCGCTGGCCCGTGCGGCCCGAGGTCTCGTCGCGGATGTCGGCGATGCCCTGCACCTTGGCGTCACGGACGAGGTCGGCGATCTTCTTCGCCAGCGAGTCCGGGTTCACCTGGTACGGCAGCTCGGTGACGACGAGGCACTGGCGGTTCTGGATCTCCTCGACCTCGACCACGGCACGCATCGTGATCGAGCCGCGGCCCGTGCGGTACGCGTCCTCGATGCCGCGCCGGCCCAGGATGGTCGCCGCCGTCGGGAAGTCGGGGCCCTTGATCCGCTCCAGGAGCGCCTCGAGCAGCTCCTCGCGGGACGCCTCGGGGTGGTCCAGGTGCCACTGCACGCCGGCGGCGACCTCGCGCAGGTTGTGCGGCGGGATGTTCGTCGCCATGCCGACCGCGATGCCTGCCGAGCCGTTGACCAGCAGGTTCGGGAAGCGCGACGGCAGGACGACGGGCTCCTGCGTGTGCCCGTCGTAGTTGTCCTGGAAGTCGACGGAGTCCTCGTCGATGTCGCGGACCATCTCCATGGCCAGCGGCGCCATCTTGCACTCGGTGTACCGCGGGGCGGCCGCCGGGTCGTCGCCGGGGGAGCCGAAGTTGCCCTGGCCCCACACCAGCGGGTAGCGCATCGACCAGTCCTGCACGAGGCGGACGAGGGCGTCGTAGATCGCCGTGTCGCCGTGCGGGTGGTACTTGCCCATGACGTCGCCGACGACGCGCGAGCACTTGGAGAACTGGCGGTCGGGCCGGTAGCCGCCGTCGTACATGGCGTACAGCACGCGCCGGTGGACGGGCTTGAGGCCGTCACGCACGTCGGGCAGGGCGCGGCCCACGATCACGGCCATCGCGTAGTCCAGGTACGACCGCTGCATCTCCAGCTGCAGGTCGATCTGGTCGATGCGGCCGTGCTCGATCTCGCCGGGTGTCTCGGTCACGTGCGGGTCACTCCACTCACCAGGTCCGTCAGTTGCGCGTCGTGCGCGCCGGCCGGGGCCGGCGGCGTGCGTCAGATGTCGAGGAAGCGCACGTCCTTGGCGTTGCGCTGGATGAACGCCCGGCGGGACTCCACGTCCTCACCCATGAGCACCGAGAAGATCTCGTCGGCGGCCGCGGCCTCGTCGAGCGTCACCTGCAGCAGCGTGCGGTGCTCGGGGGCCATGGTGGTCTCCCAGAGCTCCGTGTAGTCCATCTCGCCCAGACCCTTGTACCGCTGGATCGCGTTCTCCTTGGGCAGGCGCTTGCCGTTGGCCCGGCCCTCGGTGACGAACGCGTCGCGCTCACGGTCCGAGTACACGTAGTCGTGGTCCGCGTTGGTCCACTTGATGCGGTACAGCGGCGGCTGCGCCATGTACACGTGCCCGTGCGTGATGAGCTCGGGCATGTAGCGGAACAGCAGCGTCAGCAGCAGCGTGCGGATGTGCTGGCCGTCGACGTCGGCGTCGGCCATCAGCACGATCTTGTGGTACCGCAGCTTGGACAGGTCGAAGTCCTCGCCGATGCCCGTCCCGAAGGCCGTGATCAGCGCCTGGACCTCCTGGTTGCCGAGCGCGCGGTCGAGCCGGGCCCGCTCGACGTTGAGGATCTTGCCGCGGATCGGCAGGATCGCCTGCGTGCGCGGGTTGCGCCCGCGCACCGCGGAGCCGCCGGCGGAGTCGCCCTCGACGATGAAGACCTCGCACTCGGCGGGGTTGTTGGACTGGCAGTCCTTGAGCTTGCCCGGCATCGAGTGCGACTCGAGAAGCCCCTTGCGGCGGGTGGCCTCGCGCGCCTTGCGGGCGGCCAGGCGCGCGGCGGCCGCCTGCATGGACTTGCGGATGACGTCCTTGGCCTCGGACGGGTGCGAGTCCAGCCAGTCGCCGAGCTGCTCGTGCACCACGCGCTGCACGTACGTCTTGGCCTCGGTGTTGCCGAGCTTCGTCTTCGTCTGGCCCTCGAACTGCGGCTCGCCGAGCTTGACCGAGATCACCGCGGTCAGCCCCTCACGGATGTCGTCGCCCGTGAGGTTCTCGTCCTTGTCCTTGAGGATCCCCTTGTCGCGCCCGTAGCGGTTGATGAGCGCCGTCATGGCCGCACGGAAGCCCTCCTCGTGCGTGCCGCCCTCGGTCGTCGAGATCGTGTTGGCGAACGTGTGCACGGACTCGGAGTACGCGGTCGTCCACTGCAGCGCGATCTCGACGGCGATGCGCCGGGAGGTGTCCTCGGCCTCGAAGTCGATGACGTCGGGGTGCACGAGCTCGACCTTCTTGGCCGCGACCAGGTGCTTGACGTAGTCGACGAGCCCGCCGTCGTACTTGTAGGTGATCGTGCGCGCCGCCGACGTCGCCGCGGTGCCCGTGCCGGCGACCTCGTCCTCGGTGCCGGTGTGCTGCGGGCGCTCGTCGGTGAGCGAGATCTTCAGGCCCTTGTTGAGGAACGCGTACTGCTGGAAGCGCGAGCGCAGCGTCTCGAAGTCGTACTCGACCGTCTCGAAGATCGTGGGGTCGGCCCAGAACGTCTGCGACGTCCCGGTCTCGTCGGTCGCGCCGCCCTTCTGCAGCTCGCCGACCGGCTTGCCGCCGTCCGCGAAGTCCTGCTGCCAGAGGAACCCGTCCCGCTTGACGCGCGTCTCGACCCGGCGCGACAGCGCGTTGACGACGGAGATGCCGACGCCGTGCAGGCCGCCCGACACCGCGTAGCCGGCACCGCCGAACTTGCCGCCGGCGTGCAGGATCGTCATGACGACCTCGACCGTCGGACGACCCTCGGTCGGGTGCACCTCGACGGGGATGCCGCGCCCGTTGTCGGTCACGCGGACGCCGCCGTCGGCCAGCAGCGTCACCTCGATCGTGTCGCAGTAGCCGGCCAGCGCCTCGTCGACGGAGTTGTCGACGACCTCGTAGACGAGGTGGTGCAGGCCCCGCTCACCGGTCGACCCGATGTACATGCCCGGACGCTTGCGGACGGCCTCGAGGCCCTCGAGGACGGTGATCGCGCTGGCGTCGTACGAGCCCGGTGCGGGCGAGCTGCCCGACCCTGCGGCCGGAGCGGCGACTGCGGCGTTCCCCTCGTCCGAGTCCTGCGGTTCGCGAGAGGTGCTCTGGTCGGCCACGGGCGACGCTTCTCCTCGGTGCTGGGCGCGCGCGGGGCGCGTCGTGAGCGGCTGCGCGTCGCCGGGAGACCGGATCACCCCATGAGGCTGGAGTTCTCGTCTCTCACGGGCCCGCAGACGCCTGGAATGACCTCCCTAGTCTACCCGGTCACCACCTTGCGCACCGTTTCCCTCGCCGTGCCCTGTGCGCGAACGCTCAGCCCCACGTGTCGCGCGGGCCGCGCCCCTGGACCCGGCGCGGTCCGCGACCGAACCCCGGGGTGCTCGGGCCGAGCACCTTGACCTCGAGCACCGTGTCTTCGCCGAACGCCTCGGAGAACCGGGCGAGCATGGTCGGGCTGTACATCCGGACGGTCGCGGCCCAGGTCGTGGAGTCCGCGCGCAGCGTCAGCAGGCCCTGCTCCAGGGAGACGAACTCGCAGTGCTCGGCCACGTCCCGACCCACGAGCTCGCGCCACCGGTGCTGCACCTCGCCGACCACCAGCCCGGGCTCCCATCCCAGGTCACGGGCCAGGGACTGCGCCGTGGCACCCAGCAGCTGCGGGTCGCGGGCGCCAGGGCGGGCGCCGCTGGACACCGCCGGCGTCGCGCGGCCGCGGGGTGCTGCCCCGGGGTACAGCCCGCGGGCGCGGGCTGCCGCCTTCGCCCGCGCGAGCGCCGCACGGGCGACCTGCTCGGGCGGGGTCAGGTCGACCAGCTCGCCCACGGGCACGCCGTCGGGGACGACGGGCGGGCGGGGGATCAGGGCGCCCGACGGGTCCTCGTCCTGCGGGTCCGGCCCACGCCGGCCCGGGCGGCCGTCAGAGGACACGGGTGACCTCGCCGCCCATGACGTCGACGCGTGCGCCGGCCAGGGGCTCGGGCACGTCCTGGGGCACGGCGGCCGTCACCAGCACCTGCCCGGCCGCCGAGACCAGCTCGGCGAGGCGGGCGCGGCGGCGCGTGTCGAGCTCGGCGAAGACGTCGTCGAGCACGAGCACCGGCTCGCCGTCCGGGCCCCAGTCGGCGGACCAGGCGTCCGTCTCCTCGACGCCGTGCGTGAGCAGCCCGTACGAGCCGAGGCGCAGCGCCAGCGCCACCGACCAGGACTCGCCGTGGCTCGCGTAGCCCTTGGCGGGCAGCTCGCCCAGGCTCAGGACGAGGTCGTCGCGGTGCGGGCCCACGAGGCACACGCCGCGCTCGATCTCCTTGCTGCGCAGCCGCCCCATCGCCTCGAGCAGCTGGGCCTCGACGAGCGAGGCGGGCGCCGGCTCGGCGGCGGCCTCCGGGTCGAGGTCGAGGGCCGCCTCCAGCGACGTGCGGTAGACCAGCCCGAGCTCGCTCTGCCCCGAGCTGACCTGGCGGTAGGCGTCCGTCGCGCGGGGTCGCAGCGCGGCCACCAGCGCGCGACGAGCGACGACGAGCTGGGCGCCGACCTGCGCGAGCTTGGCGTCCCAGACGTCGAGCGTGCGCAGGTCTGACCCGCTGCGCGAGCCGCGGACGGCGGCCCCGGCGCTCTTGAGCAGCGCGGACCGCTGCCGCAGGACCCGGTCGTGGTCGCCGATCACCCCGGCGATCCGCGGGGTCAGCTGGACCAGCAGGTCGTCGAGGAACCGCCGGCGGCCGTCCGGGTCGCCCTTGACGAGCGCGAGGTCCTCAGGCGCGAACAGCACCGTGCGCAGGATGCCGAGCACGTCGCGCGCGCGCCCCGGCGAGCCGCCGTTGACCCGCGCGCGGTTGGCCTTGCCCGGGGTGACCTCGACCTCGACGAGCGTGCTCCGCGCCTCGCGCACGACCTTCGCGCGCACGACCGCCCGGCTCGCGCCGTGCCGCACGAGCGCCGCGTCGCTGGGCACGCGGTGGCTGCCCAGCGTCGCGACGTACCCGACGGCCTCGACGAGGTTCGTCTTGCCCTGCCCGTTCGGGCCGACCAGCGCGGTGATCCCCGGCTCGAGCGGCAGCTCGACCTGGTGGTACGACCGGAAGTCGGTGAGCGAGAGGTGGGCGACGTGCACGGGCGGCTCAGGCCTCCGAGGTCGGCGGTGCCGCGGGCGTGACCGTGTCGGCGCCCGCGGCGCGCACGGCGTGCCCGCCGAACTGCTGGCGCAGCGCGGCGACGGCCTTCATCGCGGGGGACTCGCCCTGCCGCGACGAGAACCGTGCGAACAGCGACGCCGCGATGACGGGGGCGGGCACGGCCAGCTCGATGGCCTCGTCGACCGTCCAGCGCCCCTCGCCGGAGTCCTCGACCCAGTCGTCGATCTCCGTGAACGCCGGGTCCTGCTCCAGGGCCTGCACGAGCAGGTCGAGCAGCCAGGAGCGCACGACGGTGCCCTTGCTCCAGGCCCGCATCGTCGCCTGGACGTCCGTGACGAGGTCCTTCGCCGCGAGGAGCTCGTACCCCTCGGCGTAGGCCTGCATGAGGCCGTACTCGATGCCGTTGTGCACCATCTTGGCGTAGTGCCCGGCACCCACCGGCCCCGCGTGCACGAACCCGTCGGCGCGCTCGCCCTCGGGCCGCAGGGCGTCGAACACGGGCATCGCGCGCGCCACGTCGTCGGGCGCGCCGCCGACCATGAGGCCGTAGCCGTTCTCCAGGCCCCAGACGCCTCCCGAGACGCCGGCGTCGACGAACCCGACGCCGTGCTCCGCGAGCAGCGCGGCGTGGCCCGCGTCGTCCTGGTAGTACGAGTTGCCGCCGTCGATGACCAGGTCGCCGGGGGCCAGGAGGCCCGCGAGGTCGGTGACTACCGCGTCAGTCACCTCGCCGGCGGGGACCATGACCCACACGACGCGCTCACCGGCGGGCAGCGCCTGCACGAGCGCCTCGAGCGTCGGCACGTCCGTGACCTCGGGGTTCCGGTCGAAGCCGGTCACCTCGATGCCCGCGCGGCGCATCCGCTCACGCATGTTCGCACCCATCTTGCCCAGGCCGACCAGTCCGATGTGCATGCTTCGCCCTCTCGTCGTGCGCGGTTCCGCCGGTCGTGCGCCGTCGCACCGTGCACCACTGTGCCTCAGCCCGGGGGCGGTCGCCCGGGCGGCGAGGACTCCTCGTGCGGGCCCCGACGGACGGGGCCCGGCCTCAGCTCGCGAAGCGGATCGGGACCAGCAGGTAGCGGTAGTCCTTGAGGTCGTCGCCGTCGAGCGACTCCTGACCCGTGAACTCCACCGGCTTGTTCGGGTGCGTGAACGACAGCCGGACGAACGTCGTGTCCAGCGCGCCGAGCCCGTCCAGCAGGAACTGCGGGTTGAACGCGACCGAGATGTCCTCGCCGACGAGCGTCGACTCGAGCGCCTCGGACGCCTGCGCGTCGTCGCCCTGGCCGGCGTCGAGCACCAGCTGCCCCTCGGCGAACGACAGCCGGATCGGGGTGTTGCGCTCCGCGACCAGCGCGACGCGCTTGGCGGCCTCGGCCAGCTGCTGGCGGTGGACGATCGCGTGGATCGGCGTCTCGTCGGGGAACAGCCGTCGCACCGCGGGGTAGTCGCCGTCGACGAGCAGGCTCGTGCTCTGGCGGCCCCCGGCCTCGAAGCCGATGAGGTCGACGCCCCCGCCGGTGGACAGCGCCACGGACACCGAGCCCGCACCGCCGAGCGACTTCGCCGCGTCGGACAGCGTGCGCGCCCGGACCAGGGCCACGGCGGACAGGTCGGGCGTCGCGGGCTTCCAGGTCATCTCGCGCAGGGCGAGCCGGTACCGGTCCGTGGCCAGCAGCGTGACCTTCTCGCCCTCGATCTCGACGCGGACGCCGGTGAGCAGCGGCAGGGTGTCGTCGCGGCTCGCGGCGACCGAGACCTGCGCGACGGCGTGGGTCAGGTGCTCGCCGTCCACGGTGCCCGTCACGGGCGGCATCACGGGGAGCGCCGGGTAGTCCTCGACCGGCATCGTCAGCAGCGTGAAGCGGCTCGCCCCGCACGTGACCTGGACCTTCGTGCCGTCCAGCACCACGTCGACCGGCTTGGCCGGCAGCGCGCGGGAGATCTCGGCCAGCAGACGCCCGGAGACCAGGACGGTGCCGGGCTCGCTGACGTCGGCGGGGAGCTGCGCACGCGCCGAGACCTCGTAGTCGAAGCTCGAGAGCTGGATGGTCCCCGTCGTGTCCGCCTCGATGCGGACACCGGCCAGCACCGGGACGGGCGGCCGTGTGGGGAGGCTGCGTGCGGTCCACGTGACGGCGTCGGCGAGCACGTCACGATCGACCCGGAACCTCATGCGTCACCCCTCGTCGTCGTCGCCCGTGCGGGGCACCGTCCCACCGCTCACCAGGCTCCTGCGAAGACTACGCGACGTCCCCTGCCCCGCAGCGCAGGTGGTCGACCCCGGCCTGCGCGTCGTCGGTCGCCGGCCCAACGTCGGTGGTCTGCCCCCTTCATCTCTATGTTCCGTCATCGTCATAGGGCCTGTGAGTTCTGTGGATTTCGTGTCTTTCCGCAGGTCAGGCCCACTTTTGCCTGTGGAGCTGACCTGTGGGTGACGAGGGCTCGTCGGTGGACGCCTGGGGACGGCGCGCGACTCGTCCCCAACCGTCCCCAGATGAGGCATGTGCCCTCCACAGGAACGGAGGGGGTCATCCACCGTCGTCCACAGGTCTGTGCACAGGTGTGAGTAGTCATCCCATGCCCGATTTCTGCTGGTAGCGCGTTCCTGCTGCGGACATCCCGTGTTCTCCCGGGGAGGGGGTGCAGGGCGTCGCCCGTCGGGGCTCGCGCGGTGTCGACGTCGACAGCAGGCTGGCATCGCCCCAGGTCAGGCCGGAGCGGCGACGGGGACGACGGAGCGCAGGATGGCGCAGGCAGCACGATCCCGAGGTGTGACCTTCGTCCCCAGGCCGTGGGGAAACCTGTGGATAAACACCCGCTCCCGGTGGACGACGGGTCGGGGCACGGAGGCGGCGGATCAGCCGCGGTGCTGCTGCTTGATCCGGTTCGTCAGCTCCGTGACCTGGTTGTAGATCGACCGGCGCTCGGCCATGAGCTCGCGGATCTTGCGGTTCGCGTGCATGACGGTGGTGTGGTCGCGGCCGCCGAAGGCCTGCCCGATCTTGGGCAGCGACAGGTCGGTCAGCTCGCGGCACAGGTACATGGCGATCTGCCGGGCGGTCACCAGCACGCGGGAGCGGCTCGAGCCGCACAGGTCCTCGATGCTCAGACCGAAGTAGGCGGCGGTCTGCCCGATCACCGTCGTCGCGGTGATCTCCTGCGTCTGGTCGTCGGTGATGAGGTCCTTGAGGACGATCTCCGCGAGCGTCACGTCGACCTGCTGCCGGTTGAGGTTCGCGAACGCGGTGACCCGGATGAGCGCACCCTCGAGCTCGCGGATGTTCGTCGAGATCTTCGACGCGATGTACTCCAGCACGTCGTGCGGGGCCTGCAGGCGCTCGCTCGCCGCCTTCTTGCGCAGGATCGCGATGCGGGTCTCGAGGTCCGGAGGCTGCACGTCGGTGATGAGGCCCCACTCGAAGCGCGAGCGCATCCGGTCCTCGAAGCCGTTGAGCTGCTTCGGCGGCACGTCGGAGGTGATCACGACCTGCTTGTTCGCGTTGTGCAGCGTGTTGAAGGTGTGGAAGAACTCCTCCATCGTCTGTTCCTTGCCCTGCAGGAACTGGATGTCGTCGATGAGGAGGACGTCCACCTCGCGGTACCGGCGCTGGAAGGCGCCCGCCCGTCCCTCGGAGATGGAGTTGATGAAGTCGTTGGTGAACTCCTCGGAGTTCACGTAGCGCACGCGCACGGCCGGGTAGAGGTTCTGCGCGTAGTGGCCGATGGCGTGCAGCAGGTGCGTCTTGCCGAGCCCCGAGTCCCCGTAGATGAACAGCGGGTTGTAGGCCTTGGCCGGGGCCTCGGCCACCGCGACCGCCGCCGCGTGGGCGAAGCGGTTCGAGGACCCGATGACGAAGGTCTCGAAGAGGTACTTCGGGTTCAGACGCGCCGGCTCGGCGGCCGCCGTGCGCCGCGCGGCGCTGAGGTCCTCGACGGCGCGCAGGGACGCACGGTCGCCGGGCATCGGTCCACGACCGTCGTGGCGGGCATCGTCGTCGAACGCGTCGTCGCGCCCGTGGAGCTGCCTCGGCTGGCCGGGATGCTGCTGGGAGAGGTGCTGCTGACCGTTGCGGCCGTCGTGCGAGCCGTCGTGCCCGTCGTGGCCCAGCCGACCCGGGGCCCCGCGCTCGGACGCGAGCGCGTCGGACGCACGGACCGGGGGAGCGGGGACGACCCGCAGCGCGGGCGGGACGTCGCTGGCGATCTCGGGGTCGACGGTGATCGCGAACCGGGCCTCGCGGTCCAGCGCCTGGCTGAGCGCACCGGTGACCTCGTCGCGCACGCGCGTCTCGAGGTACTCCTTGGTCAGGTCGTTGCCGACGGCGAGGATCATCGTCCCGTCGAGGATGCCCAGCGGGTGGGCCAGACGGACGAACGCGAGCTGTCGCGGCGTGATGTCCGGGCTCGCCTCGAGGGTCTGCACGACGTGCCCCCACACGCGGGCGGGTTCTTCGTCCTGTGACACGTCCTACCTCGGGGTGCTCGTCCAGCGGGCTGCGAGTGTGGCACCGCCCGGCGTTGTCCACAAAGTTGTCCACACCTGTGCGTTCGCCGACGAGCGCCGTTCCGGGCTGTAGCGGAGGCGCTCCGGGTCGGCGGTCGACCGGTGGCCCGGCTCCGCACCACCGACCGGTCGGGCGCCGCCCAGGGTGGCACGTCGTGCGCGGGCCGCGCGAGCCCCCCCAGGGTGACGAGGACCGATGCTAGACCCCGCGGGGTGGGTGAAGAAGCCCGCGCACGGGTGAGTCGAACCGCACGTCCGGGCAGGTCGCGGCGCGGGGCGCGGTCGGGGAGCGCCGCAGGTCAGCCGATCGTCGACTCGGTCACACCGTCCGCGTTTGACCGGCCAGCGACGGCTCGCGTAACGTGGCCCAGCCTCCTGACGGCTCCTCTCGGCGCGCCCAGACGCCAGCCCCTGCTTCGGCAACGGGTTCCCGGAGCGGTCGACCGGCACATGGACCTGGTCGCGCACCCCTGGGCGGCCGTACCGAGACCTTGGAGACCGTCGTGACCAAGCGCACCTTCCAGCCGAACAACCGGCGCCGCGCCAAGACCCACGGCTTCCGCCTGCGCATGCGCACGCGAGCCGGCCGCGCCATCCTCGCGGCGCGCCGCCGCAAGGGGCGCGCCGAGCTCTCGGCCTGACACCCCGCCCGGTGCTCCCCGCAGCGCACCGGATGCGCCGGTCTGCCGACTTCGAGCAGACGGTGCGTCGCGGGGCGCGCGCCGGACGCGACACACTCGTCGTGCACCTCACGACCACGACCGACCCCGGCCCGCCGGTGGTCGGTCTTGTCGTGTCCAAGGCCGTCGGGAACGCCGTGGTCCGCAACCGCGTGAAGCGTCGGCTGCGGGCGCTCGTCCGGCCGCGGCTGGACTCGCTCGACGCGGGCACGCTCGTCGTCGTCCGGGCTCAGAGCGCCGCGTCGACGGCGACGTCGGACCAGCTGGCGCGAGACCTCGACGGCGGGCTCGGCCGGGCGCGCGACCGCGCCGCACGGCGTGCCACGGGGCACGGGCGATGACGTGGCGGCGATGACCGTGCGCCGCGCGGTGACCGTGGTCCGCCGGATCCCTGCGACGCTGCTGCTGGCGCTGCTGCGGGTCTACCAGGTCGTGGTGTCGCCGATGACGCCGCCGACCTGCCGCTTCTACCCTTCCTGCTCGCAGTACGCGGTCGTCGCCGTCCAGCGGCACGGCGCGCTGCGAGGCACGTGGCTGGCGATCCGCCGGCTGCTGCGCTGCCACCCCTGGAACCCCGGCGGCGTCGACGACGTTCCACCGGCGCGCCCTGCGCACCGCCACCACGACGCGGCCACGCCCGCTCACTGAGCTCCGAGGAGCCTTCTTCATGGACTGGATGGACGGCCTGCTGTTCCCGATCATGGCGGTGGTCGCCTGGATCATGGTGCAGTTCCACGACCTGCTCAGCGCCGCCGGCCTCGACCCCGCGGGCGGTGCCGCCTGGGCGCTGTCCATCGTCGGGCTCGTCATCGTGATCCGGATCCTGCTGATCCCGCTCTTCTTCAAGCAGATCAAGGCCTCGCGGGGGATGCAGCTCATCCAGCCCGAGATGCAGGCGCTGCAGAAGAAGTACAAGGGGCGCACCGACCCGGCCTCCCGCGAGGCGCAGAGCCGCGAGATGATGGAGCTCTACCGCAAGCACGGCACGAACCCGTTCGCGTCCTGCCTGCCGCTGCTGCTGCAGTCGCCGATCTTCTTCGCGCTGTTCCGCGTGCTGTACGAGCTCCCGCGGCTGGCCGAGGGCACCTACCCGCGTGCCGACGCGATCGGCCCGATGACGCAGGAGCTGGCGGCGCAGGCCGAGCAGGCGACGATCTTCGGGGCGCCCCTCGCAGGCACGTTCATGCAGGCGAACGGCGTGTGGCAGATCCAGCTGGTGACCGTCGTGCTCATCATCGCTATGTCGGCGACCACGTTCCTCACGCAGCGGCAGCTGACGATGAAGAACATGCCGCCGGCGGCGCTCGAGGGCCCGATGGCCCAGCAGCAGAAGGTGCTGCTCTACGTCCTGCCGCTGATCTTCGCGTTCTCGGGCGTGAACTTCCCGATCGGCGTGCTCATCTACTGGACCACCACGAACCTGTGGTCGATGGGCCAGCAGTTCTACACGATCCGGCGCATGCCGGCGCCCGGCTCCGCGGCGGAGGCGGCGCTCAAGGCCCGCAAGGCCCGCAAGGCCGCCTCCCGTGGCGAGGTCGCCGAGACCGTCGAGGGCACCACCGCCGTGATCGAGGAGCGGCCCCGCAGCGGCCAGCGGCAGCAGCCGAAGCGCAAGGACCGTGCGAAGGGACGTCCGCAGACCGCCGCCGGACAGGGCCCGGGGACCGACGCGAACGGCAGTGACGACGCGGGACCGACCGCGGGCGACGACGGCACGACGCCCACCGGCGGGCGCTGACGTGACGACGGACCAGAGCGCGCAGGCGCGACGAAACGGAGATGACATGGGTGCGACGCAGCCCGAGGTGGCCGCAGACGTGAAGCGCCTCGAGGAGGAGGGCGAGATCGCCGCCGACTACCTCGAGGAGCTCCTGGACATCGTCGACGTCGACGGTGACATCGAGATCGACGTGGAGCACGGACGGGCCGCGGTCGAGATCGTCTCGGACGAGTCGGAGGACCGCAGCCTGCGGCGCCTCGTCGGCCCGCACGGCGAGGTGCTGGACGCGCTCCAGGAGCTGACGAGGCTCGCGGTCCAGGCCCGCACGGGGGAGCGCAGCCGCCTGATGCTCGACGTCGCCGGTCACCGGGCGGCGCGGCGGACTGAGCTCGTCGCGATCGCCGAGGAGGCGATCGGTCGGGTGCGATCCGAAGGTGCCCCCGTGGCACTGCGTCCCATGAACCCGTTCGAGCGCAAGGTCGTGCACGACGCCGTTGCCGCCGCTGGTCTGGTGAGCGACTCGGACGGCGTCGAGCCCGATCGTCACGTGGTGATCCACCCGGCGTGACCTCGCGCTCCAGGCAGACGAAGGCGGGTGCCCCCGACAGGGGCGCCCGCCTTCGTCGTGAGACGCTCACCTCGCGGACGATGTTCCACGTGAAACGGCTCGTCGCGGGGTAGGGCTAGGAGGTCCTGGAGCGCCGCGCCAGGAGGGTGAAGGCGGCAAGGCCGGCGGGGCGGGCGGGCATCCCCGTTCTCCGTGGAACATGCGGGCACCCCCGTTCCACGTGAAACAACGGGGTTCCGGCGCGCCTGCGGGCGTCCAGGGAGCGCGACCAGGGGAGCGTGCCTCACCGACGAGGTCGCGCCTCACCGCCGAGGCCGGCGCAGCCGGGTGCACGGCGGATGTTCCACGTGGAACGGCCGGACTGCAGCCCGGGCGGCCATCGGTCGACGCAGAGATCGGACCATTCGCCCACCTGGCGCGTCGCGCGCGCGTGGCGCCGGGGCTGCGTTGCACTGCGGGGTACCGTGAGCGAACGTCGTGCTGCGTCCGTCGCTGCACCCCGAGACGTGGAATGGTGTTTCACGTGGAACCGAGGAGGATGCGTGGTCGTGGCGTCGACGAACGACGGGATCGACGACGTCGAGGTCGATCCTTGGATCGGTGACCCACGGCTCGAGACGTTCTTCGGCCCGGCGTGGCCTGCGGTCGAGGGCTTCCACCGGATGCTGGTCACCGAGGGCGAGCTCCGCGGCCTCATCGGGCCGCGCGAGGTGCCACGCCTCTGGGAGCGGCACCTGCTCAACTCTGCGGCGGTCGTGCCGTTCCTCCCGCAGCGTGGCGTCATCGTCGACGTCGGCTCCGGGGCCGGACTGCCTGGCATCGTCGCCGCGGCCATGCTGCCCGAGGCGGCTGTCGTCCTCCTCGAGCCGATGGAGCGCCGTGTCGTCTGGCTCGGCGACGTGGTGTCCGCCACGGGGCTCGCGAACGTCGAGATCCGGCGCGGACGCGCGCAGGAGATGGACGAGGGCGTGGCCGACGCGGTGACCGTCCGCGCGGTCGCCTCGCTCGACAAGCTCTACCGCTGGACCGCTCCGATCCTCAGGGCCGGCGGGACCCTCGTCGCGCTCAAGGGAGAGCGGGCCGACGACGAGGTGCTCGCCGCGACGCGCGCGGCGAAGGAGACGGGCATGATCGGAGCACAGGTGCGCGCGTCCGAGACGATCCAGGGAGTCGCGGCCGCGCGTGTGGTCACCGCCGAGCGGGGGAGGCCCGGTCGTGTTCGGTAGGAAGAAGCGGCAGGAGCAGGAGCGGCTCGCTCAAGAGGCTCAGCGCCTCCGGGAGGCGGATGCCCGTACCGCCTCGGGCCGCGGGACGCCCTCCGCTGCGGCGACGTCCTTCACGCAGGGTGTCACCGTGCCTGGCGCCGGGGGACAGGAAGGCGACGCTCCCGGCTCGATCGGGGCCCCAGCTCCGGGTCCGGCTGCGGGCGGAGCTGCCGCGCCCGACCACTGGGACGAGCGGGATGCAGCGGGTGGTCCAGGCGATCAGAGCGGTCGCGCGTCGGACGAGGTGGTCGACGGCAGCGGGCTTCGGGGCGGTGAGTCCCGGGCAGCCGGGCTCCGGAGCGGCGAGGGTCCGACGACGCGGGCGCTGATCGACGAACCCCCGGCGCGCACGGACCTGCCGGGCGTGGTGCAGTCCTGGCCCGTCGGCGGTGGCGACGGGACCGGCACGCCCCAGGAGGGACTCGACCGGGGAAGTGCGGGGGAGGACGCCTCGCCCCGGTACCAGGACACCGGAGGCGCCCAGCGCTGGACCCGTGAGTCTGTGGAGTTCGGTGTTTCACGTGAAACGCCACGGCCCACGGCCGAGCCGGGCACCCCGGACAGCCGTCCCGGCGCAGTTCGTGGGCAGCCGGACGACAGAGCACAGGTCGCTCGGGACGAGGGTTCAGACGCTGCCCGCGGCGCATCTGCTACGGCCCGCGTGTTCCCGGACGACGCCGCACCGGGGACGGCATCTCCTGACGCCGCAGCGCTTGATGCCGTCGTTCCTGATGCCCGAGTTCCTGATGCCCGAGTTCCTGATGCCCGAGTTCCTGATGCCGCAGCGCCTGTGGCTCCAGCGCCTGACGCTGCACCGGCGGGTGCCGCTGTAGCGGATGCCGTGATGCCACGCTCCCCGGGCGCGGTCGGTGCCGTACCGAGCGACGGTGCGCGCGACGCGGCGGAGCCGGATCCCGCGGTTCAGGGGGACGCAGTGCCGAGCGAGGAGGCCCTTCGGGATGGGTCTCGCGCCGGCGTGGTCGCCGACGTTCCACGTGAAACGAGCGCCGCCGACGCAGGCACGCGGGCAGCCGGTGGTGATGTTCCACGTGAAACCGGTGCTCATGCCGTCACAGGCAGCGCGGGTGAGGCTCTGGAGAGCCCGGCCGGGGCGTCGGGGGACGCCCGTCCGCGACGGACCGGCGGGCGTCCGCAGCCGGTCTCGGTGGCCCAGCTCGGAGCGGCCTACGCATGGCAGACTGAGGCTCCGCTCGACGGGTCGGAGCCGGCGATCACGCCGCCCCCGCCGGGCGACCATGGCGGATCGCACGACGCCCCCGCTGCGCTGCAGCCCGGGCGCCTCGTGGGAACGTCCCCCAGCGAGACGGACAGAGGAGACGCGGCCCGCGCTGCCGAGGTCGACCGTGAGGCCGGGAGCCTGGTCGACGCGAACAGCCCTGAGCCTGTGACCAGCATGAACGCATCGATCGACGCGGACGACGCCCGTCGGGCCGCCCTCGTGCAGAGCCTGCCCGCCGCGGACGCGGACACCCCGCTGATGGCCGAGCTCCAGCTCGACGCGCGCCGCCGGATCGAGCTGCGCGGCCGACGGTTCCCGCGCCCGCCCGCGACGCGCGTCATCACCGTGGCGAACCAGAAGGGTGGCGTCGGCAAGACGACGACGACGGTGAACCTCGCCGCTGCGCTCGCGCAGGCCGGCCTGCAGGTGCTCGTGCTCGACAACGACCCCCAGGGCAACGCCTCGACGGCGCTGGGCATCGAGCACCGTGCGGGGACGCCCTCGATCTACGAGGTGCTCGTGGACGGTGCGCCGATGCACGGCGCGGTCCAGGAGAGCCCCGAGGTGCCCGGCCTCTGGTGCCTGCCGGCCACGATCGACCTGTCGGGCGCGGAGATCGAGCTGGTCTCCATGGTGGCCCGCGAGACGCGGCTGCGCACCGCCCTCGAGCAGTACCTCCAGTGGCGCAGCGACAACGGGCACGAGCCGATCGACTACGTGTTCGTGGACTGCCCCCCGAGTCTCGGTCTGCTCACCGTCAACGCGTTCGTCGTGGCACGTGAGGTGCTGATCCCGATTCAGTGCGAGTACTACGCGCTCGAGGGTCTCTCCCAGCTGCTCAAGACGATCGACCTCATCCAGGCGCACCTGAATCCCGCGCTCGAGGTGTCGACGATCCTGCTGACCATGTACGACGCGCGGACCAACCTGGCCCAGCAGGTGGCGGACGAGGTGCGGACGCACTTCCCCGAACGGACGCTGCGGACCACCGTGCCGCGGTCGGTGCGCATCTCCGAGGCGCCGAGCTACGGCCAGACCGTGATGACCTACGACGCCGGGTCGTCCGGGGCGCTCGCCTACCTCGAGGCAGCCCGGGAGCTGGCCGAGCGCGCTGCGCCCGGAGCCGGCGGCACGATCGAGACCGTCGGTGCGACCGCAGCCCCGGCCGCGACGCAGGAGGACATGTGAGCGAGAAGCGCCGTGGACTGGGCCGAGGGCTCGGTGCACTGATCCCCACGGGGCTCGACGGCAGCCGGAGCACCGGTGCCGACCGGCCCGTCGACGTCTTCTTCCCCGACAACCGCAAGGCCGCGGCCGCGGCGCAGGCGGCGCAGGAGCAGGCGGCCGTCGAGGCGACCGAGCCCTCCGCCGACGCTGCGGCGAGCACGGACGGGAACGCGGGGCAGGTCACGCCGGGCGGTGCCGCTCCCGACGAGACCACGCCTGACCGTGCGCAGGAGACCAGCCCGGACCACGGGGCGGAGAGTCGTGCGGGCACGGCCGAGTCCGGCCCGGTCGCGGCCGACGACGACGTCACCGCGGCCGCAGACCGGGTGGCCGACGTCGACCAGGCGCGCCACGGGGGAGCGGCCGATGGCACCGAGCACCCGGACGCCGCGTCCGGGACCGCAGCAGCGACGGTGGAGGCCGCCCGGGCGACCGACGGTGCGGCGGTGTCGTCGCAGGTCAGCGGATCGGCCGAGGGCACAGTCAGCACCGGCGACGACGGCCACGTGGCGGCGCCCGCGTCCGACGACTGGAAGGCGGACGTCGCCGACCTCGTGCCCGTGCCGGGTGCCCGGTTCGCCGAGCTGCCCGTGGACGCGATCCGGGCGAACGCGCGCCAGCCGCGGCAGGTCTTCGACGACGACGCGCTGGAGGAGCTGGTCGGCTCGATCCGCGAGCTCGGCGTGCTCCAGCCGATCGTCGTCCGCGACGTGGGTGACGGCTACGAGCTCATCATGGGTGAGCGCCGGTGGCGCGCCACCCAGCAGGCGGGGCTGGAGACCATCCCGGCGATCATCCGCGAGACGGACGACGCGGACATGCTCCGGGACGCCCTCCTGGAGAACCTGCACCGCGCGCAGCTCAACCCGCTCGAGGAGGCGGCCGCCTACCAGCAGCTGCTCGACGACTTCGGCTGCACGCACGACGAGCTGGCCACGCGGATCCACCGGTCGCGGCCCCAGATCTCGAACACGCTGCGCCTGCTGCGTCTGCCGCCCCTGGTCCAGCGTCGCGTCGCTGCCGGCGTCATCTCGGCAGGTCACGCGCGTGCGCTGCTCGGCCTGAGCGACGGGGCAGCCATCGAGAGGCTCGCTCAGCGGATCGTGGCCGAAGGGTTGTCGGTGCGCGCCGTCGAGGAGATCGTCGCGCTCGGCGGTGACGAGACCGCGCCGACCCGCCGCCCCCGGCCGCGGGCAGGGGTGCGCAACGAGGCGCTCGACGAGCTGGCCGGGCGCCTCTCGGACCGGTTCGAGACCCGCGTCAAGGTGGACCTCGGCAAGACGCGCGGTCGCCTCACCGTGGAGTTCGCATCCGTGCAGGACCTGAACCGCATCCTCAACACGCTCGCGCCGGACGACCCGGGTCTGCTCCGCGGCTGATCCGCGGCGGCGCGGCACCCGGTCGGCCCGACGGGCGAGGGCCGGTCGCCGCCCGTTGAGAGCGTCTTGACCAGCGGCAGCGTGCTGACCGACGCCTCAGTCGGTGGCGACGGGCGCTCTCACCGCCGCGTCGACCAGCGCGCGGTAGAGCGTCCCGAGCCCGTGACCTGCGGCGACGGCCGACTGGGGCAGCAGGGACGTCTCCGTCATGCCCGGCGCGACGTTGACCTCGAGGAACCACGGCGTCCCCGCCGGGTCGACGACGAGGTCGGTGCGCGACAACCGCTCGAGGCCGAGCGCCTCGTGCGCGCGCACCGCGACGTCCTGCACGGCCCGTGTCGTCGCCTCGTCGAGCCGCGCGGGTGCGAAGTACCGCGTCCGGCCGGCGTTGTAGCGGGCGTCGTAGTCGTACGGCCCGTCGGTCACGATCTCGACCGGCGGCAGCGCGAACGGCCCGTCGCCGGTGTCCAGCACGCTCACCGCCACCTCGACGCCGACGACCGCCCGCTCCACGAGGGCCGTGTCGGTGTACGAGAAGCACGCGATCATGGCCTGCGGCAGGTCCTCGCGCCGCTCGACAAGCGTGACACCGAGCGCGGAGCCGCCGCGTGAGGGCTTGACGACGAGGGGAAGCCCGAGGCGCGCGACCAGCATGTCGAGGACCGCTCCCGCGCCGAGCTCGCGGAACAGCGACTGCGGCAGCGTCGCGAAGTCCGGAGTCGCGACGCCCTCGCGAGCCACGACCGTCTTGGCGATCGGCTTGCTCCAGGCCACACGGGACGCGCGCGGACCCGTCCCGAGCACCCGCAGCCCCATCATCCGCACGACGTCACGGACCGATCCGTCCTCGCCGCTGGCGCCGTGCAGCACGGGCCAGACGACGTCGGGGGAGAGCTGGCGCAGCGCGGGGACGAGGTCGGCGTCCACGTCGTGCACGCTGACCTCGGCACCCGTCGAGCGCAGGGCCTCGGCGACGCGACGCCCGCTGCGCAGCGAGACGTCGCGCTCGTGGGACAGGCCGCCGGCCAGGACGGCCACGCGGGGGGCGCGAGCAGGGGCGTCCACGTTAGGACACGTCCGGTCCGGGGGTCTGCACGTCGTGGTCGGCCCGGTGCGTCCCGGGGCCGAAGAGGTCGACGAGCTCGCTCTCACCTGCGACGACACCGGCGAGCCGGCGCACACCCTCGCGGATCCGCTCAGGCGTGGGGTAGCAGAACGAGAGCCGCATGTGGTCGGCGCCCCGGCCGTCGAAGTAGAAGGCCGTCCCCGGGACGTACGCGACCAGGGCCGTCACCGCGCGGGGCAGCATCTCGCGGGCGTCGAGGCCGTCGGGCAGGCGGACCCACGTGTAGAAGCCGCCGTCGGGCACCGTCCACGAGGCGGTGGGCATGAGCTCGGCGAGCGCGCCGACCATGGCGTCGCGCCGCTCCCGGTACATCTCGCGGTAGTCCTTGATCTGGGCGCGCCAGTCGCAGGTCTGCAGGTACGTCGAGACGGTGAGCTGCGACGCGTTCGACGGGGAGAGGATCGCGGACTCGCTGGCCAGCACGAGCTTCTCGCGGACGGCGTGCGGCGCCACCACCCAGCCGACGCGGTAGCCCGGGGCGAACGTCTTGGAGAAGGAGCCGAGGTACAGCACGCCCTCGTCGTCCATGGAGCGCAGCGCGGGGCGCGGGTCGCCCTCGAAGCCGAGCAGCCCGTACGGGTCGTCCTCGACGACGAGGACGCCGTGCCGCCGGCAGACCTCGAGCACGCGGGGACGCCGCTCGAGGGCGAGCGAGACCCCTGCGGGGTTGTGGAAGTTCGGCACGGTGTACAGCAGCTTCGCGCGACGGCCCGCAGCGGCGAGCGCGGTCAGCGTCTCGTCGAGGGCCTCGGGCACGAGACCGTGCTCGTCGATCGGCACGTGCACGACGTCGGCCTGGTACGCCCGGAACACGCCCAGCGCACCGACGTACGACGGCGCCTCGGCGACCACGACGTCGCCCGGGTCGCAGAACACGCGCGTGACCAGGTCCAACGCCTGCTGGGAGCCGGTGGTGACGACCACGTCGTCCGGGTGGGCGTCGATGCCCTGGAGCCGCATGACCTCGAGGATCTGCTCGCGCAGCGTCGGGTCGCCCTGCCCCGACCCGTACTGCAGCGCCACGAGGCCGCGCTGCGCGACGACCCGCTGGGCGATGTCGGCCAGCACGTCGAGGGGCAGCCGGTCGAGGTACGGCATGCCGCCCGCCAGCGAGACCACCTCGGGCCGGTTGGCCACGGCGAACAGGGCGCGGATCTCGGAGGCGCGCATGCCGTGCGTGCGCTCGGCGTAGGCGCCGAACCAGGGGTCGAGACGGGTGCCGGTGGCGGCCGCGGACGTGGGGGTGGGTCCCGACGTCTTGCGGTCGGGCTCGGGCACGGAGGTCATCCCCCGAGTGTGGCACGCCACACCCGGGCGACGACCGACCGTTCCATGCCCGGTGTCAGGCCGGCGGGGTCCGATCCGGGACGATCTCCTCGATCTTCTCCCGGAACGCCGCCTTGGGGCGTGCCCCGATGACGGAGTCGACCATCTCGCCGCCCACGAAGAAGCCGATGAACGGGATCGACTGCACGTGGAACTGCTCGGTGAGCGCCGGGTTGGCGTCCGTGTCGACCTTCACGACGCGGACCCGGCCCTCGTACTCGTCGGCGAGCTCGTCGAGCACGGGGGAGACCATGCGGCACGGGCCGCACCAGGTCGCCCAGAAGTCCACGACGACGGGCAGGTCGGACGCGAGGACCTCGGTGCCGAAGGTCGCGTCGGTGACGTCGACGACGCTCACGCGACCACCTCCGCGCCGGTCGTCACGAGCGCCTCGCCGGGCACCTGCGGGTCCACGACGTCCGCGACCAGGCCGGACAGGTAGTGCTGGGCGTCGAGCGCGGCGGCGCAGCCGGAGCCGGCGGCCGTGATGGCCTGGCGGTAGCGGTGGTCCACGACGTCGCCGGCGGCGAACACGCCGGGGATGTTGGTCAGCGTGGTGCGGCCCTGGACGACGACGTAGCCGTTCTCGTCGAGCTCGACCTGGCCGACCAGCAGCTCGGTGCGCGGCACGTGGCCGATCGCGACGAACACGCCGCCGGCCTCGATCTCGCGGGTCTCGCCCGTGACCGTGTCGCGCAGCGTGAGCCCGGTGACCTTGTCCTGGCCGTGGATCGCGACGACCTCGGAGTTCCACGCGAACTCGATCTTCGGGTCCGCCGCGGCGCGGTCCGCCATGATCTTCGAGGCCCGGAGCGTGTCGCGGCGGTGGACCATCGTCACGCGGCGGCCGAAGCGCGTGAGGAACGTCGCCTCCTCGACCGCGGAGTCGCCGCCGCCGACGACGACGATCTCCTGGTCGCGGAAGAAGAAGCCGTCGCAGGTGGCGCACCACGAGACGCCGTGACCGGACAGGCGCTTCTCGTCCTCCAGGCCCAGCTCGCGGTACGCGGAGCCGGTCGACAGGATCACGGAGCGTGCACGGTAGACGTCGCCGGAGCCGGTGGTGACGACCTTGACGTCGCCCGTGAGGTCCAGCGAGGTCGCGTCGTCCCAGAGCACCTCGGCGCCGAACTTCTC
Source organism: Cellulomonas oligotrophica (assembly GCF_013409875.1). GTDB lineage: Bacteria > Actinomycetota > Actinomycetes > Actinomycetales > Cellulomonadaceae > Cellulomonas > Cellulomonas oligotrophica. The sequence continues at coordinate 2,424,478 of NZ_JACCBK010000001.1, read as the reverse complement.
GGCCTGCTTCTGCAGGGAGTCCATGAGCTCGGGGCCCTGGACGCCGTCGGGGAAGCCGGGGAAGTTCTCCACCTCGGTGGTGTTCATGAGCGCGCCGCCGGCGGTGACGGAGCCGGCCACGACGACGGGGGCGAGCCCGGCGCGGGCGGCGTAGATCGCCGCGGTGTAGCCCGCGGGACCGGAGCCGACGATCACGACGTCGCGGACGACGGCGTCGGTGCGGGGGGTCTGGGTCGTCTCAGCGGTCACGGGGTCCCTCGGTCGGTCGGTGCCCGCGGCGGCGGGCGGCGGTGGTCGGTGGTCCTGGCCTCGTCAACCGATCGTAGGCGCCGTGTGTTCCGGGACGGCGACGCCCCGGTGGACGGCAGGCGTCAGCCGACCTTGACGTCGTTGACCTCGAGCCGGAACTTGCCCTCGGAGTTGGTCGGCAGCTCGGTGAACCACAGCACGAGCGAGCCGGCCTCGACCGGCTCGTCGAACTCCAGCACCGTCTGGGCACCCAGCGTGCCCGAGGCCAGGACCTCGCCCTCCGTCGGCGCGGCCATGGTCGTGGCCCGCACCTCGACGTTGCCGCCGGTGCCGTTCACGCCGAGCGTCACAGAGCTCACGAGGGCGGTGTCGCGGAGCGTCACCTCGAGCCCGACGGCCGGCTTGAGCCCGCCGAAGTCCGGGCGGTTGTACGTGAACGTGTACCAGAAGGTGCTCGGGTCGTTGTCGATCGCGAGCGGGACGAGCTCCTCCTTCTCACCCTCCGGGCTGTTCGGGTCGATCGAGCGGATCGAGGCGATCGCGGGCGGGTCGGTCGGGACGGCGGGCTCGGACGGCTCCGGCGACTCCTCGGACGAGGGGCTCTCGTCCGTGCCCGGGTCCTGCGGCTGGGTCGACGTCCCGCCGGCCGGGTCGGCCGTCCGGTCGCCGGTGCCCGCGAACAGCGAGCTCGCGGCGAAGACGAGCCCGACGAGCAGCACGACGCCCACCACGACGAGGACCAGCGCGGTCGGGTCGAACTTGCTCTCGCGCGGCTGGTCGTCGTCGGCGAACGGGAACGGGTCGCCGTTGCCGGGGGCCCCGGGACCCCAGCCCTGGCCGTCGTCGCCGCCGGGCGGGATCGCGGCGGGCGGACCGGCGGTGCGCTGCTGGGGACCCGTGGGGCGGCCGGCGGCGACGGGCGGCAGGGACGCGGGCACCTCCGGCGGGGCGAAGGCGCCCGTCTGCGTGTCCGTCCAGCTGGCGGCGGGCAGGCCCGTGCTGCGGGCGGGGGCGGCCGGCGGCGGGGTGCCCGGCCGGGCGGCGCCGGGAGGCAGCTCGTCGAACGCCGCCCGCACCGACTGCCGTGCGACGCGCACGGGCTGCGGGGGAGCGACGGGCGGGGCGACCATCGTCGCCGCCGGGTCGGTGGCCGCGTAGGCGGCCGTGGGCTGCTCGACGGGCTGCCCGATGCGGATCTCGCCCCACGGCTCCAGCTCGCGCACGAGCTCGGCCGGGGAGTGCGGGCCGTCCTCGTACGGGCCGAGGGTCACGCTGCACAGCGTGTCGAGGTCGTTGGGCACGCCCATGACGATCTCGGCGGGCGGCACGGGGGAGCCGTCGAGCACCGGCGCGGGCTGCAGGTCGCGCACGGGGGTCGTGTCGTCGTGGAACATCGGCCAGCGGCCGGTCAGCGCCGTGTACAGCACGCGCACGAGGTCGACGGTGTCCGCACGGCTGGTCGCGCGCGCGTCGCCGACGGGGCTGCCGACGAGCGCGGCGTCCAGCGCCAGGCCGGACACGAGCACGCGCCCGTCGGTGGAGACGTGCACGACCGAAGGGCGCAGCGCGAGGTGGTGGACCCCGCGGCGGCGGGCGACCTCGAGCGCGGCCGCGGCCTCGCCGACGACGGCACGTGCCTGCTCCGGGGTCAGCGGGCCGCGCTCGACGAGCTGGGCCAGCGTCACGCCGGTGATCTGCTCGGTGATGACGTAGCCGACGCCCTCGTGGGTGCCGACGTCGAGCACGCGCACGAGCCGGGGGTCGGTGACGAGCGCTGCACGGCGGGCGGCGTCCAGGGCCGGGGCGACGGCGCCGGAGCCCAGGACGCGCACGCGCACGCCGCGGTCGAGGATCTGGTCGGTCGCCTGCCACACGTCGACGCCGTCCAGGTCGGTGGGCAGCGGGTCCAGCACGCGGTACCGCCCCGCGAGCACGGTCCCCCGTCCGACGACGTCGACCACGTCCCACCTCCGTTCGAGCGACCACCGATGTGCACGGCGCGTGCGGGGCCATGCTAGACGGGTCGGGAGCCCCCACGGCCGAGCTTGCGCAGCAGCGGACCCGCCAGCAGGTCGAGCTCGCGGACCCGGAGCAGGCGCAGCGCGGCGAGGTACACCAGACCCACGGCCGCCGAGACGGCCAGGCACTCGAGGGCCGCGTCGCCGACGCCGCTGCCCAGCACGTCGTCCAGGAGGCGGCGCGCACCCCACCCGGCGCCGAACGCGGCGGCCGCGGCCAGGCCCGCGAGCAGGTGCGTCCTGACGATGGCCGGGGCGTCGACCGTGCCCAGGTGCCCGCGCAGGCGCAGCATCGCCAGCGCGGCCCCGACGACGTACGACGCGCTCATCGCCAGCCCGATCCCGACGACCCAGCCGCTGCTCGGCAGCAGAGCCCGGCCCAGGTACGTGCCGCCCACGACGACGGCGGCCATGACGACCTGGATCGGCACCATGCCCTTCGCGTCCTCGTAGGCGTAGAAGACGCGCTGGCACATCGACCACGCCCCGAACGCGGGGAGCCCCACGGCCATCGCCGCCACGACCGGTGCCGCCGCGTCGACCCCGGCCCCGCCGAGCAGGACGATGCGGGTGAGCGGCTCGGCGAGGACCACGAGCAGGGCGGTCGCCACCAGCGTGAACACCCCGACGACCCGCACGCCGACCGAGAAGGTCGCGCGTGCGGCGTCCGCGTCCCTGTCGGTCGCCTGCGCCGAGAGCCGGGTGAACAGGGCGGTCGCGAGGGACACCGTGACCAGCGAGTGCGGCAGCATGAAAAGGACGAACGCCAGGTCGTAGGCCGCGTTGCCGGCGACCGTCGTGGAGCCCTGGGGCGCGGCCGACGCGACCCGGGAGACGACGACGTAGCCGATCTGACCGATCGCGAGGCCGGCGAAGGTCCACGTGGCGACGGACCCCGCACGCCCCAGGCCCGACCCGCGCAGCCCCCAGCGCGGCCGGTAGCTCACGCCCGTCGCGCGCAGGGCGGGGACCAGCACCAGCGCCTGGGCGACGATGCCGAGGGTCGCAGCACCCGCGAGCAACCCGATCTGCAGCCCGCTCCACCCGGCGGCGCTGCTCACGTCGGGGTTCGTCGCCCCGCCGAACACGGCGATGAACAGCAGGAAGCCGACGATGGAGACGACGTTGTTGACCACGGGCGCCCACATGTACGGGCCGAACGACCCGCGGGCGTTGAGCACCTGCCCGAGCAGCCCGTAGACGCCGTAGAAGAACATCTGCGGCACGCACCAGTAGGCGAACGCGGTGGCGAGCGCGACCTGCGCGGGGTCGCCCGGGTCGGCGTAGAGCCGCACGAGCAGCGGCGACGCGACGGTGAGCAGGAGCGTCGAGCCGGCGAGCAGCGCGAACCCGAGCGTGAGCAGCCGGTCGACGTACTCCTGGCCGGCGTCCCGCTTGTAGGCCCGCACCACCTGCGGCACGAGGACCGCGTTGAGCGCCCCGCCGGCGAGCAGCATGTAGAGCACGTTGGGCAGCTTGTTGGCCACGGCGAACGCGTCGGCGGCCTGACCGGTGACGCCGACGGCCGCGACCAGCACCATCGTGCGCACGAACCCCAGCGCGCGGGACACGGCGGTGCCCGACGCCATCAGGGCGGCACCGCGGAACAGACCGCCTCGGGGGCTCTGGGACACCGTCGCCTCGCTCACTTCTCGTCCTCCGGGATGCCGCCGAGCACCGGCAGCGATCGGGCGTCCGACTCGTGCACGAGCCGCGCACCGCGGCGCGCGCTCTGCCCCCGGCGGACCGTGCGGACGATGCCCAGCACGAGACCGACCAGCAGGAGCACGCCGACGACGGCGGTGCCCACGGACTCGATGGTCGGCGTGACGCTCGCCTGGAACGTCAGCGTCGGCGACACGGGGGTGCCCGCCGAGGTGGTGACGACCGCCTCGACCTGCACCTCGCAGTTGGCGACGGCGTGCAGCGGTACGGGCACGACCTGCTCGGCGCCGGGCTCGAGCGTGACGAGCTCGCTCGGCTCGGTGCGCAGGCACGCCTTGCGCGGGCTCGCGACGATCCGCACGGACGCCGGCACGTCCAGCTCGTTGCGGACCGAGAACCGCAGGTCCCCGCTCGCGCTGATGATCCGCTGCGTGCTCAGAGGAGCGATGGACAGCCCGGTCCGGCGCGCGTCGACGGCGGCGACCACCCCGTCGACGAGCGTCTGACGTGCACCGACGTCCGACCGCCACGCCACCGACAGCGGCGCGAGGACCGCCTCGTCGAGGCCCGCGAGCAGGTCGGTCGCGTCGTCGCTGACCTGGGCGAAGTCGATCGCCGCCGAGCGTGCGTCGTCGAGGCGGCGGACCTGCTCGGGCCCGAGCTCGGTCTCGGCCGTGGTCGACACGGGCAGGGGGGTCCGCTGCTCCGTGCCCGACGTGGTGCCGAGCAGCGCGGTCAGCGGCGTCGTGCGCGACCACGGTGCCTCCTGGACGCCCGTGAGCACGGCGGCGACCAGGTCGGGGTCGGCCTCCCACGCGCGGGGCGTGGTCACGAGCACGTGCGGCGGGGCCAGCGTGCCGGCGCGTGCGATGACGGACAGCTCCGCCAGGGTGCGGGCCAGGGCGGTCGCCGACGTCGCGGCGGGGTCGAGCACGGTCGGGTCGGTGAGCAGCTGCGACAGCACCGGGTCCGGGGTGAGGGCGGTCAGCGTGCCGGTGCCGGTCGTGACCTCGGACCGCGCGCCCACGGTGACGTCCCCGGTGGCGGCGAGGTCGCCTGCGGCGGTGACGAGCACCTCGGCCCCGGCCTCGGCGGCGAGCTCGGCGGTGGGCTGGTCGGTGCTGGGACCCGGTGCCAGCAGCACGTCCGTACGGGCGCCCGTGAGCCCCAGGGCGTCGACGCCCGCGGAGGTGGCGTCGGTCGCGGCGGTGAGCAGCCCGGTGTCGCCGGCGTGGGCGAGCGCGGCCAGGTCGGGGTCGGACCACGGCAGGGCGACGACGTCGCGTCCTGCGGCGAGCGAGCGCAGGTCGTCGGCCCAGGCGGGCGAGACGCCCGGGACGGGGTCGTCGCTGCCGTCGCCCGGGTCCGGGGTGGCGTCGTCGCCGGGCGCGGCGGTGCCGGCCGGGCCGGTCGCCGTGGGTTCCTGCGTCGGGCCGGCCGTGGCGTCGTCGTCCGGTGCGGGCGGGGTCTCGTCGCCGGCGGGCGGCTTCGCCACGTCCGCGAGCAGCGCGGGGTCGACGGCGAGGGCGACGTCGTCGAACGGCCGGACCGCGTCGAGCAGCGTCGTCAGCCGGCCGTCGGGGGCGGTGAGGTCCGCGGCGGTGGGGCCGGGCGCGTCGACGTCGACGCCGTCGGGCACGGTCGCGGCGCCGACGACCGGGGCGACCACGGACACGCGGGCCTGCGTGTACTGCCCCTCGGGCGCCCACAGCACGAAGGTGCGCTGGAGGCCGACGCGGGTGCCGCCGTCGGTGGCCTCGACAGCCAGGCCGCGCGCCCCCCAGACGTCGGGGCGGTCCAGGAGGCCGACGTCCTGGGCGCGCACGGTGGCGACCAGCTCGGTCTGCGCGCCGGGTGCCAGCGGCACGTCGGAGGTCGCGGCCGACACGTAGGCGCCGACCCGGCCGCCCGCGTCGGTGGGGGAGTCGAGCCACGCCTGCAGCTCCGCGCGGGTGCCCGGGCGGATCCGTTCGATCCGGACGGTGGCACCGGGGCGCTCGATCGTCGTCGTGCCGTCGTTGGTCAGGCGGACGCGGACCACGAGGTCCTGGCCCGGCCGCAGGACGGTCGGCGCGACGTCGAGCACCTGCACCGTGACGGGCAGCGCACGCGTCGTGCTCGCGGCGGCGGTGCCCGCGGTGGTCGCGGACGCCGGCTGGGCGGGCGCGGCCGCGCCGAGCAGGCCGACCGCGAGCACCGCCGCCCCGGCGAGCAGGCGCAGGGCCGTCGGGCGGCGCCGGACCGAGGGCGTCGGCGTCATGCGTCGTCGCCGAGCACCGTGCGGGCGGTGTCGGCCAGACGGCGCTCGTTCGGGTAGGCCAGCCGCTCGGGGAGCGCGGCGACGGCGACCCACTCGACGTCCTCGGCCTCGCCGTCCGGGTCGTTCTCGACCGTGAGCTCGCCGTGCACGGCGCCGAGCAGGAAGTGGTGCACGACCTTGTGCACGCGGTGCTCGTCGCCGGAGAACCAGTAGTCGATGACGCCGAGGCGGCGCAGGACGCGGCCGGTGATGCCGGTCTCCTCGGCGATCTCGCGGACCGCGGCCTGCTCGGGGGTCTCGTCGCCCTCGAGGTGGCCCTTCGGCAGGCACCACTCGAGGCGGCCCGCGCGGTTGCGACGGGCGATCACGGCCGCCTCGTACAGCCCGTGCCGACGGGTGACGACGAGGCCGCCCGCGGAGGTCTCGTCCACGACGGGCATGGCTGCCGGGGCGGGACGCTGGGTGAGCCGCGAGGGGTCGATCCGCAGGGGGTGGCCGCCCGGGGGCGCCGGCACGCGCCCGGGCACGGGCGGGCGGGCGGCGCTGGGCATGCGGACAACTGTAACGAGTCCACCACCGCCGGATCGCCGGTGCGCGGGCCGATCTGGTGCCGGTCGGGCCGTGCACCTCTGGCACCCTGGTGCGGTGCCCACCAGCCCTGACGACCACCGTCCTGCCCTGAACCAGCTGCAGCGCCGTGCCATCGAGGTCCTCGCGACCGTCGCGCCCGACGCCCTCGCGCTGGGGGAGCGGTTCCGGGAGCAGGGGCACGAGCTGGCCCTGGTCGGCGGTCCGGTGCGCGACGCCTTCCTCGGGCGGACCAGCAACGACCTGGACTTCGCGACGTCGGCGTCGCCGGACCAGGCGGAGCCGCTGCTGGCGGCGTGGGGCGATGCGCACTGGGACATCGGCCGCGAGTTCGGCACGGTCGGGGCGCGCCGGTTCGCCGGGCGGCACGGCGCCGCGTCGGCCGACGTCGTGGTCGAGGTGACGACCTACCGCACCGACGAGTACGACCCGACCTCCCGCAAGCCCGTCGTCGCGTTCGGCGACACCCTGGAGGGCGACCTGTCGCGGCGCGACTTCACGGTGAACGCGATGGCGCTGCGGGTGCCCGACCTGGTGTTCGTCGACCCGTTCGACGGGCTCGGCGACCTCGCGCGCCGGGTGCTGCGCACACCGGTGGACCCGCGGCAGTCCTTCGACGACGACCCCCTGCGCATGATGCGCGCGGCGCGGTTCGTGGCCCAGCTGGGCTTCCGGCTCGACGACGACGCACGGGCCGCGATCGTCGACATGGCCGAGCGCATCACGATCGTGTCCGCCGAGCGGGTGCGGGACGAGCTGACCAAGCTGCTGCTCGCGGAGCACCCGCGGGCCGGCCTGGAGGTGCTGGTCGACACCGGCCTGGCGGACCACGTGCTGCCCGAGCTGCCCGCCCTGCGGCTGGAGATCGACGAGCACCACCGCCACAAGGACGTGTACGAGCACTCGCTCATGGTGCTGGAGAAGGCCGTGGCGCTGGAGACCGGCCCGGACGGTGCGGTGCCGGGCCCCGACCTGGTGCTGCGCCTGGCGGCGCTCCTGCACGACGTCGGCAAGCCCCGCACCCGACGGTTCGAGGAGGGCGGCGGCGTGAGCTTCCACCACCACGAGGTCGTCGGCGCGAAGATGGCGGCCAAGCGGCTCAAGGCCCTGCGGTTCGACAAGCAGACGGTGCAGGACGTCGCGCGGCTGACCGAGCTGCACCTGCGGTTCCACGGGTACGGCGAGGGGGAGTGGACGGACTCGGCGGTGCGCCGGTACGTCACGGACGCCGGGCCCCTGCTCGAGCGGCTGCACCGCCTGACGCGGTCGGACTCCACCACGCGCAACCAGCGCAAGGCCCAGCGCCTGTCGCGCGCGTACGACGACCTCGAGGTGCGCATCGCCCGCCTGCGGGAGCAGGAGGAGCTCGCGTCGATCCGTCCGGACCTGGACGGCACGCAGATCATGGCCGCGCTCGGCATCGGCCCTGGTCGTGTGGTCGGCGAGGCCTACCGGTTCCTGCTCGAGCTGCGCCTCGACCGCGGCCCGCTGGGCGAGGACGCGGCCCGCGCGCTGCTGCAGGAGTGGTGGGCGGCACGGCAGGCCGACTCGGGCGTCAGCGACGACCGACCCACCGGTCAGCCGACTGACTGAAGAGTCAGTCGGTCGCCGGGTCCTGCACGACGAGGAGGCACACGTCGTCCTCCTGGTGCCCGTCGACCAGCGCGGCGACGAGCGCGTCGCGGACCTGGGCCGCGCTCCCGCCGGGCGGTGCCGCGGCGAGCGCCGAGCGGAGCCGGGCCACGCCGTCGCGCAGGCCCCGGTCCCGCCGCTCGACCAGGCCGTCGCTGTAGAGCACCAGCGTCGCACCCGGCGGCACGTCCCGCCCCGCCTGCGCCCCCGCGCCCTGCCCGTGCACCCCCACGGGCGTCGTCCGCCCGCCGTCGAGGTCGACGACAGTGCCGTCCGGCAGCCGCAGCAGGCCCGGCGGGTGACCCGCCGACGCCCAGCGCAGGTGCGCGCCGCCGGCGCCCCCCGGATCCCAGCGCACGAGCACGCACGTGGCCAGGTCCGGCAGCTCGAGGCCTCGCACCAGCTCGTCGAGCCTGGCCAGCGCCGCGCCCGGGCCCTGCGACGCCCACACGGCCGCGCGCAGCAGCGACCGCATCTGGCCCATCGACGCCGCCGCCCGCAGGTCGTGCCCGACCACGTCGCCGACGGCCAGGCACACCGCCCCGTCCGGCAGGGCGAACGCGTCGAACCAGTCCCCGCCCACCTGGGCCATCCGCGCCGACGGCAGGTACGTCGCCGCGACGTCGAGCCCGGCGACGTCGCCGATCACCGGCAGCAGGCTCCGCTGCAGGGTCAGCGCGGCCTCCCGCTCCGCCAGGTAGAGGCGCACGTTCTCCAGCACGACGCCGGCCCGACGGCTCAGGTGCGCGGCCGTCACCTCGACGTCCCGCGTGAACCCGTCGGGGCGCTCGTGCACCAGGACGAGCACGCCGAGCGCCCGGTCGCGCGCCCGCAGCGGCACGACCAGCGCGGAGCCCAGCCCGAGGCGCTCCAGCAGCTCGAGCTGGCGCGGCGTGGTGCGCGCCGGCAGCGAGGCGTGGTCCACGACGTCGACCTGCGCCACGTGGTCGGGCCCCGAGGCCAGCGCCTCCTGCACCCGGGGCGAGTAGATCAGCCACTCCGGGCCGTCCTCGCCCAGGGCGCGGGCGTCGTCCGCGCGGGCCGGGTCGGCCGCCACGACGTGCACCCGCTCGAACCGGCCGTGCTCGTTCGTCACCGCGACGAACCCCCACGTCGCGGTCCGTGGCACGACGATCTCCGCGAGGGCGTCGACCGCGCCCGCGTACTCCAGGTGCCGCGTCAGCTCGTCGCTGACCTCGGCGAGCAGCGCCAGGCGTGCCGCGGTCTGCCGGGCGAGGGCGAGCTCGGTGTCGCGGGCCGCGTCCCCGACGGACCGGGCCGTCGCGTCCACCTGCACGCCGACACGGTGCGTGACCACGCCGTCTGCGTCACGCAGCTGCGTGACCAGCAGCTGGTTCCAGAACAGCGACCCGTCCTTGCGGGCGTTGAGCAGCAGCTCCACGGCGTCCTCGCCCGCGGCGAGCGCGTCCCGCAGCCGGGCCACCGCCACCGGGTCCGTGCCCGCGCACTGCAGGAACCGGCAGTTGCGGCCCACGACCTCGGCCGACGTCCAGCCCGTCATCCGTTCGAACGCCTCGTTGGCCCACACCACGGGGTCGTCCGGCAGGCGGGGGTCGGAGACGACGACGGCGAGCGACTGGTCGAGCAGGATCCGCCGGGCGAGCTCGCCCGTGAGCACCGCCTCGCCCGTGACCCGGCCCGACGGGGCGGGCGCGCGTCTCATGCGACGGGCTCGCGCGCGGCGGGCGCGGCGACCACCACCGGCTCGCGCGAGGCGAGCGCGAACAGCACGGCACCGGCCAGGTAGGCCGCCGCGAGGCCGGCGAACACCGGCCGGGACCAGCCCGTGTCCGGCAGCGTCAGCGCGGCGAGGGCCGCGGCGCCCACGAACGCCGCGTTGTACATGACGTCGTACAGCGCGAACGCCCGCCCGCGGAACGCGTCGGCCGTGTCGCGCTGCACGATCGTGTCGACCGCGATCTTCGCGCCCTGGGCCGCCAGACCCAGGGCCCCGCCGGCCGCGAGCACCGCGACCCGGTCGACCGTCACCACGAGCAGCAGCTGGCTGACCACGGCGAGCAGCAGGCACCCGACCACCCACGCGTGCGGCCCGACCCGGGGCACGAGCAGCGGCGTCAGCACCACCGCGAGGGCGAACCCGACGGCGCTGGCGGCCAGCACCGTGCCGAACGTCTCCAGGCCCGCCTGGGCGTCCGCGGGGTCGGCGAGCAGGTTGCGGGAGATGAGGATGCTGGCGATGAACACCGCCCCGTAGCAGAACCGGTGCAGCGCCATGATGCCCAGGGCCTGCGCGGGGGTGCGCCGCGCGACGAGGTACCGGGCGCCGTCGCCCAGCCCGCGCGCCAGCGAGACGAACGCCGCGCGCACCTGCGCGCCGTCCGCACGGTCGTCGGGGCCGAGCTGGTCCCGACCCAGCCGTGTGGCCAGCGCGGACGCGCACGCCATGACGGTCGCGGCCACCAGCAGCGCCGTCGCGTCGCGCACCCGCCCGGCCGGCAGGAGCAGACCCAGCACCAGGCCGACGCCGCCGCCGACACCTGCCGCGGCCGCTCCCAGCGTCGGGGTCACCGCGTTGGCGGTGAGCAGCAGCGGCCCGTCGACGACCTTCGGCAACGACGCCGACAGCGCGGCCAGCAGGAACCGGTTGACCGACAGCGTCACCAGCGCCAGCACGTACACGGCCGGCCCGACGCCCACGGTCGCCATGAGCACGGCGATCGTCAGCGTCAGCGCCACCCGCACGAGGTTGCCGACGAGGAGCACCTGCCGGCGGCGCCACCGGTCGAGCAGCACACCGGCCCACGGCCCCACGATCGTGAACGGCAGCAGCAGCACCGCGAACGCCGTGGCCACACCCGCCGCGGTGCTCGCGTTCTCCGGCGAGAAGAAGAACAGGGTCGCGAGCCCGACCTGGAACATGCCGTCCGCGGTCTGGCTGACCAGCCGCACGGCGAACAGACGCCGGAAGCCGGTCAGCGGCCAGAGCGCCCGGAGGTCGGAGATCACCTGCACCAGCCCAGGCTACGGTGCCCGCCGCAGCGCGCCCCTCGACGCCTGCGGCCGACCGGGCGACTGGTCCAGGGCGCGCCGAGGTGCCCCAACCGTTCGGGGCACCTGCAGCGTTGTCCTTGCAGGGGTGTCACGAGGCACCCCGTGGGTGCTGCGGACGAGGTGGGACCGTGCTGGGGGAACGTGCATGACGCACAGGTGGGAAGACGCGCTCGACGCGCTCGTCAAGGAGCGGTACGGGGCGCTGGTGGCACGGGCGGCGCTGCTGACCCGCGCGACCGCGGACGCGCAGGACCTGGTGCACGACGCGCTCGTCGCGACGTTCACCGCCCGCGCCAGGTTCGACTCGGTCGAGCAGGCCGAGGCCTACGTCCGACGGGCGATCGCGACACGGTTCGTCGACGGCCACCGTCGACGGCTGCGTGAGCTCAAGGCGGTCGGCCGGGTCGCGCAGATGATCGACGGCGAGGCGTACAGCGACGTCGCCGAGCACCTGGACGCCGACCTCGTCGACGCGCTCGCGGAGCTGAGCCCGCGGGAACGGGTCTGCGTGCTGCTGCGGCACCTCGACGACCTGTCGGTGCGGGAGACCGCGTCGGTGCTCGGCCTCAGCGAGGGGGCCGTCAAGAGGTACACGTCCGACGGGGTCGCAGCGCTCCAGGCCCGCCTGGGCACGACCGTCGACTCCGACGACTCCGACCCTGTCCACCTGATCGTCTCCGAGGGAGGTCCGCGTGACTGACGACCTGAACGCCCGGCTCAAGGCGTCGCTCGACCGCGGCGCCCAGCACCTCGACGCCGTCCCCGTGCCCGACGGGCTGGGCGCGGCCCTGCACCGGCAGGTCCGCCGTCGGCGGGTCCGCCGCGCCGCCGTGCGCACCGGTGTGGCCGCCGCCGTCGTCGTCGCCGTGGCGACGCCCGTGTGGGCCCTGCGGCCCGACCCGACGCCGCTGCCGGTGGCGACACCGAGCCCGACCGCCACGGCGACGGCGACGCCCACCCCGACGCCCACGCCCACCCCGCCGCCGACGCCCACCCAGGAGCCGACCGCGCAGGCGCCCGTCCTCGAGCTCCTGCCGCGCGACGACGGGCTGACCGTGCACCGCATCCCGGACGGCCTGATCGACGAGGTCGGCGCCGGGTGGTCCCTGGTGACGTACGGGCCGACGACGCCGGGGGCCGCCGTGCCTGTCGTCCTCGCCGCGCCCGACGGCACGCCGTACCTGGTCACGGACGCCGCGGACCCGCTGCGCCTGGCCGGCTGGCGTGCCGGCGAGAGCACGGCGCTCGTGACCGACGGCTCCGGCCGGGCGGTGCTGGACCTGCGCACCGGCGCCGTGACCAGCGACCCTCGCGGCCTGGGAGCGGCGGCGACGTTCGCCGGCTGGCGTGCCGACGGTGCCGAGACCTGGTGGACCGTCGACCCGGAGGACTCCTCGCGCGTCCTGCTGGTCGCGCTCGGCCCGGACGGCACCCAGCGGCTGGGCGCGAACCTGCGTGCGGGCGTGCAGAACGGTGCGACCGCCGTCGACGCCGCGGGCACGCGCATCGCGCTGAGCCCCGACCTCGCCAGCTTCGGTGACGGGGGGTCCGGACCGTCGGACCACGTCGAGGTCCGCACGCTCGACACCGGGGCGACCACGTCGCACCTCGCCGGTCCGGAGGGCTGGTCGTGCCGGCCCGCCGGCTGGGTCGACCCGACCACGCTGCTGACGACGTGCCTCGACTTCGGGGCGCTGAGCGGCACCCTCGACGCGCAGGCGTACGCGGTCGTCGACGTCACGGGGGCGACGGCCACGCAGGTCACGACCGTCGCACCGGGCCAGCCGGCGCCGCTCGCGCAGTCCTCCGCACCGTCCGCGTCCGGCCTGGTCGTCGGCTACGTCGCCGGTCAGCAGCGCGGGATGGCGACGTGGGCCGGCGGTCTCGAGCCCCTGTGGGACGCGCCCGCCGGGACCGAGCTGCTCGAGGCCCAGCCGCTGGGCGACGGGCACGTCCTTGTCAGCGCGGGCACCGGCTGGGGCGACCCGACGATGACCGTGTGGTCCGTGGACGCGGCCACGGGTGAGGCCGTGCAGCTCGCGGGCCCCGTCGACGGTGGGCCCCGGCCCGCCAGCTGGGCGGCAGCCCGGTCCTGACCAGCAGGCACGCCCCCGCGCGGGGTCGACCGGGTCTCCGGTCGGCCCCGCGCGTCGCGTCCCGACCGTGCGCGTCGTGACCCCCAACCGGGCAGGGCCCTGCCACGTTCTACTCCCGAGACCGTTCCGGAGGAGGACATGGTGCAGGTGCCCTGGGGGGACGTGTGAGCGGCAGGTGGCAGCCGGCGCTCGACGCGCTGGTGGAGCAGAGGTACGGGGCGCTCGTCGCGCGCGCGACCCTGGTGTCGGGGTCACGGGCCGAGGCGCTCGATCTCGTGCACGACGCGCTCGTGGCGACGTTCTCCGCGAAGGCCCGGTTCGGGTCCGTCGCCGAGGCCGAGCAGTACGTGTGCCGCGCGATCATGACGCGGTTCGTCGACGGGACCCGCCGTCGGGGGCGTGAGCACCACGCCGTCGCCCGGCTCGCGGCCCGGACCGACGGGACGACGTCCGACCCGGACCCCGACGTCCTGGGTGCCGACGTCGTCGCCGCCCTCGCCGAGCTCTCGCCGCGCGAGCGCGCGTGCGTCCTGCTGCGGCACCTGGACGACCTGTCGGTGCGCGACACCGCCCAGCTGCTCGGGCTCAGCGAGGGAGCGGTCAAGCGGTACGTCTCCGACGGCCTGGCCCGGCTCAACGCCCGCCTGGGGACCACCGCGTCCCCGGCGGGCGAGGGTTCCACCGTGCACGTCCTCGAGCGGGAGGAGACCAGCCGTGACCGATGACCTGAACGCCCGGCTCGGAGCCGCGCTGAACGCGCTCGAGGCGCGCGAGGAGAGCACGCGCCCCGACCCTGGCGATCTGACGTCCCTGCACCGCGACGTGCGCCGCCGTCGGACCGCCCGCACCACGCGTCACGCCAGCGTGGCGGCTGTCGCCGTGCTCGCGGTCGCGGTCGCGGGGTGGTGGGGCGTGCGTCCGGCGCCCCAGCCCGCGACGCCTCCGCAGCCGACGTCGTCGGCGAGCCCCGCCCCGACCCCGTCGCCGACGAGCACGGCGGGCGCACCGGCGCCCGCGCCGACGGGTGCGGCGCCGACCGGACCCGTCCGTGAGGACGTCACGGGCCTCGCCGTGGTGTCCCGGTCGGGGATGCCTGACCTCTACGAGGCGCCGCCGGGTCTTCTCGACCGCACCGGGGACGGGTGGACGCTGCTCACGAGCCGCGGGGACGGTGCGGGCGAGGCGCCGTCAGGCTCGGTCGCGGCGGTCGCGCCCGACGGCACGGGGTACCTCCTCGCCGACCTCTCCGAGCCCGTCGAGCTCGCCGCGTGGTCGGGCGGGCCGACCGCGGTCGTGACGCTCGCCCTCGCGGACGGCACGTTCGGCGTCCGGGCGACCCTCGACCTGCGGACCGGTGACGTGACCGCCGACCAGCCGGTGGTGGACCGGCTCCAGGAGCTGGTCGGCACCACCGCGGACGGCGCCCAGGTGTGGACGGCCGTCGACGCGGACCTCGGTGTCCTGCTCGAGGTGGTCCGGGACGGCCAGGTGCAGGTGCTGGGCGAGCCGGTGCGCAGCGGAGGCCGGGGCACCGTCAGCCCGGACGGCCGGCGTGCCGCGCTGGTCGAGTACGCCACGGCGACGCGGGTCTTCGTGTCGGACCTGTCGACCGGTGCGAGCGCCGAGGTCCCGTCCGGGCTGGCCGGGCAGCTCTGCCAGCACCTGGGCTGGTGGGACGCGACGACGATCCTCCAGCTCTGCTGGGAGGGTCTGGACCACTGGCTCGGCGAGGGCGAGCCGGGCGCGCCGACGGCGACCCGTCTGGTGCTCGTCGACGTGACCGGTGCGGCGCAGCCGAGCGTGCTCGCCGTCGTCGGGGAGGGCGACCCCACCCCGTACGGCTCCGTGGTGCACGTCGGCGGTGAGCGCGTCGTGCTCGGAGCGGTCGGGCAGGACGTCGCGGGTGCGACGCCGTACGTGTGGCGCTCGGGCGGGTGGGAGCGGCTGACCGACGCCGACCTCGGCGGTCGTGTGCTCGGCATCGTCCCGGGCGCCGAGGGCGCCGTCGTCGCCGCCGTGCACACCGACGACGTGCTCGTCGACCCCGACCCGGACCTCGTCTCGATCGACGTCCGGACGGGCGAGGTCGTGCGGCTGCCGAGCGCGCCGGGGCAGGGTGCGGGCTCGGCGACCTTCCAGGACTGGGTGGCGGCCCGACCCTGACACCCGCACGGTCGCGCGCCCCCAACCGCGCGCGGCCGTGCGGCGTTCAACTCTCAGCACGCCGGCGTCAGGGCGTGGTGCTGCAACCCCGGGGGTACGCGTGGACGGTGGGTGGAGGACGGCGCTCGACGCGCTGGTGGACCAGCGGTACGGCGCGCTCGTCGCGCGTGCGACGCTCGTCACGGGCTCCCGGGTCGATGCGCTCGACCTGGTGCACGACGCCCTGGTCGTCGCCTTCTCCGCGCGGGCCCGGTTCGCCTCGGTGGACGAGGCCGAGCAGGACGTGTGCCGAGCGGTCGTGACGCTCTTCGTCGGCAGGAGACGGCGGCGGCGCGACCGGGCGACGGCCGTGCTGCTCGCCGCCCGGGCGCGGTGGGCGACGTCCGACCCCGAGCCCGACGTGCTCGGAGCCGACGTGATGGCGGCACTCGCAGAGCTGTCCCGACGTGAGCGCGCGTGCGTGCTGCTGAGGCACCTCGACAACCTGTCGGTCCAGGAGACCGCTCAGCTGCTCGGCCTCAGCGAGGGTTCCGTCGCCAAGCACGTCTCGGACGGTCTGGCCCGGCTCGACGCCCGGCTCGGGACGACGTCCTCCACCACCGACGGACCGACCGTCCAGGTGCTCGAGCGGGAGGAGACCAGCGATGAGCGATGACCTCGATGCCCGGCTGGGCGCGGCGCTGGACGCGCTCCGCGCGAGCGAGCAGGCCCACCCTCCCGGTCCGGAGGTCCTCAGGTCTCTCCGACGTGACGTGCGCCGACGGCGTGCCGCCCGCGCGGCGCGGCGTTCAGGCGCGGTCGTCTGCGCTGTGCTGCTGGTCGCTGCGGCCGGCTGGTGGGTGGAGCGCCCGCCCTCGCAGCCCGCAGCCCCGCCGGCCGTCACGGGGCGGGAAGACGTGACCGGTCTCGCGGTGGTGACGAGGACGGGGATGCCTCCGCTCTACGAGGCCCCTCCGGGGCTGCTGGACCGGACCGGTCCTGGGTGGACGCTCGCGGTCGGCGGCGGTGCGGGCGACGACGAGGGTCCGGCCGGGTCCGTCGCGGTGATCGCTCCCGACGGTACGGGGTACCTGGTGGTCGACCTGGAACGTCCGGTGGACCTGGCTGCCTGGTCGGGCGGGTCGACCGCGGTCGTCACGGTCGACCTCGCCGACGGTCGGACCGGCGTGCTCGCCACCCTCGACCTCCTCAGCGGGAGGGTCGTGCTGGACGACCGCGACGTCGACGACCTCCTCGAGCTCGCCGGGGTGGCCGCCGACGGGTCGCAGGTGTGGACGGCGTCCGAGGGGGAGGGCGTCGTCCTGCAGGTCGTGCGCGACGACGCGGTGCAGGTCGTCGCCGGACCGTTGCGCCCGGGGGCGCACGGCACGATCAGCCCGGACGGGAGGCGGGCGGTGCTCGCGGAGCAGCAGGACGGTCGACGGATCGTCGTCTCCGACCTCGTCACGGGTGCGACGAGGGAGGTCCGGGTCGACCTCGACCAGCAGGCGTGCAGCGCTGCCGGGTGGTGGGACGCGACGACGGTCGCGGCGGTGTGCTGGAACACGCTGTACGGGCAGCCGGAGGACGACGAGCAGGGCGTCTCCCGTGTCGTCCTCGTCGACGTCGACGGCACCGGGGAGCAGCGCGTCCTGGACGAGATCTCCCTGGGCGAGCCGGCCCCGGTCTCGGACGTCGTGAACGTCGGCGGCGACCACGTCGTCGTCGCGACGACCGGCGGGGACGAGACCGGTGCTGCCCCGCACGTGTGGCGCTCGGGCGGGTGGGAGCGGCTGACCGACGCCGACCTCGGCGGTCGTGCGCTGAGCGTCGTCCCTGGTGCGGAGGGGACGGTGGTCGTGGCCGTGCACACCGACGACGTGCTGCTCGACCCCGACCCGGACCTCGTCTCGATCGACGTCCGGACGGGCGAGGTCGTGCGGCTGCCGAGCGCGCCGGGGCAGGGTGCGGGCTCGGCGACCTTCCAGGACTGGGTGGCGGCCCGACCCTGACACCCGCACGGTCGCGCGCCGCCGTGGCTGCGCACGCCGGACGCCCGACGGAGCAACCACCCTGGCACAACCGGCCGGGGTGGTTGCTCCGTTGTCCTCACGGCTGCTCACGACGACGGAGGAGGCGGAGTGCCACGACCATGGGAACCCGTGCTGGACGCACTGGTCCGAGAGCGATACCCGCGGCTGATCGCCCGCGCGGTGCTGGTGACGGCGACGCACGCGGACGCGGAGGACCTCGTGCAGGACGCGCTGGTGGCGACCTTCGCGAGCAGGGCGCGGTTCACGCACGTGGCCGCGGCGGAGCAGTACGTGCGCCGCGTGATCGTCACCCGCTCGGTGGACCGTGCACGGACCGCGCAGGCCGAGCGTCGGGCCCTCGCCCGGACCTCCGCCCGACCGGTGCCGACCGGTGAGGTCGAGCTGCAGGGCCTCGAGCGGGACGTGGTGGCCGCTCTGCGCGACCTGCCGCCGCGGCAGCGTGCGTGCGTGGTGCTGCGCCACCTCGACGACGTGTCGGTGACGGAGACCGCGCGTCTGCTGGGGCTGAGCGAGGGGGCGGTGAAGAGGTACACGGCGGAGGGGTCGGCGCGGCTGCAGCAGCGGCTGGGGGCGACGACGGCCGTCGTGGACCAGCACGTCCGGGTGGAGCTGGTGGGCACGGAGGAGGCACGACGTGACTGATCTGGGAGACCTGCTGTCCGCCGCCGAGGACGGTGTCGCCCGTGCCCACGGTGCGGGTGCGCCCGACGACGTGCTGGCCGTGACGAGGCTGCGCGTGCGTCGCCGCCGCGTCGTGCGGCACGCACGCGAGGGGGCGCTCGGCGCTGTCGCTACCCTCGCGATCGGCTGGGTCGTGTGGGCGCACCCGGCACCGCAGGTGGGCCCGGCGGTGCCGACCCCGACGAGCTCGACCGCACCGACGCCGACCACGGCGCCCACGCCCGCACCCACCCCGTCCGCGACCCCGACGGCGACGCCCCGCACGCCGACGGTGCAGGTCGCGGGCCTGCCGATGCTCGTCCAGGCCACCGAGGACGACCTGTCGGGCGCGGCGCCCGGCACGGGGCTCGCGCTGTGGTCGGAGCAGCCGCAGGACCCGTCGTTCCTGCTCGTCGGCGCGACCGGGCCGATGCACCTCCTGCTCGTCGAGCCGGACGGCGAGGTGCTCTACCTGACGCCGGTCCCGGCCGGCTGGTCGCAGGTGCGGGACTGGCAGCGGGGCGCCACGACGGCGGTGCTGCACCGGCAGGCCGACCAGGAGGAGCACCTGGCCGAGGTCGACCTGCTGTCGGGGGAGGTGCGGGGCGAGGTGCCGGCGGACTCGTGGCCGGGGGCGCTCGACCCGTGGTCGGTCCCCGGTGCGATCTCGCCCGACGGTGCCGCGTACGTCGACCTCGACCAGCAGGATCTGACCGTGGTGCGCGACGGTGCGACGGTCGTGCTCCAGGTGCAGGGCTACCACTGCCTGGCCGTCGGGTGGTCGGACGCCACGCACGTGCTGGTGCGGTGCATCGACCGGCAGCCGGAAGGGGCCGCGCCGACGAGCGCCGACGGTGTGACCCTGCACCTGGTCGACGCGCGCACGGGAGTCGTCGTCGAGAGCCGCACGCTCGGCGACGGCGAGGCGTACCCGACGCAGGTGGGCGTCCTGACCGACGACGGCACCGTCGTGACCGCCACGGGCACTGTCGGGGTCGAGCCGCCCGACCGGACGAGCGTCTGCGGGACCGCGCTGACCGCCTTCGACGGCCTGGACGCCGTGCGCACCGTGCGGGAGGGCGCACCGGCCGACGTGTCGTGGCCGGCGCTGGGCGCCACGGGCAGGTCCCTGCTGGTCGAGGGGGGCGAGGGCTGCCCCAGCGAGATGTCGCTGTCCTCGCTCCAGGCGGTCGACCTGGAGAGCGGCGCGCTGACCGCGGTGCTGCCGCGCAGCACGTCCCCGGACGGACCCGTCGGGCTCTTCGACTGGCAGCGGGCGGTGGACTAGCACCGGGGGCGGGACGGCGAAGGGCCCGGCACCGCTCGGTGCCGGGCCCTTCGCGCGGGCTCAGAGCAGGATCAGCGCTCGATCTCGCCGCGGATGAAGGCCTCGAGCTGCGCCCGGCCCTTCGTGTCCTCCATCTGCACCGGCGGCGACTTCATGAAGTACGTCGCGGCGGACAGGATCGGGCCGCCGACGCCGCGGTCCTTGGCGATCTTCGCGGCGCGCAGCGCGTCGATGATCACGCCGGCCGAGTTCGGGGAGTCCCAGACCTCGAGCTTGTACTCCAGGTTCAGCGGGACGTCGCCGAACGCGCGGCCCTCGAGGCGCACGTACGCCCACTTGCGGTCGTCGAGCCACGCGACGTAGTCCGACGGGCCGATGTGGACGTTGCGGTCCTCCTTCTTGCCCGCCAGCGGGCCGTCGTCGATGTTCGACGTGACGGCCTGCGTCTTGGAGAGCTTCTTGGACTCCAGGCGCTCGCGCTCGAGCATGTTCTTGAAGTCCATGTTGCCGCCGACGTTCAGCTGGTACGTGCGGTCGAGGATGACGCCGCGCTCCTCGAAGAGGCGGGCGAGCACGCGGTGCGTGATGGTCGCGCCGACCTGCGACTTGATGTCGTCGCCGACGATCGGCACACCGGCGGCCTCGAACTTCGCGGCCCACTCCGGGTCGGACGCGATGAACACGGGGAGCGCGTTGACGAACGCCACGTTGGCGTCGATCGCAGCCTGCGCGTAGAACTTCGCCGCGTCCTCCGAGCCGACAGGCAGGTAGCAGACGAGCACGTCGGCCTGCGTGTCCTTGAGGACCTGCACGACGTCGACCGGCTCGGCGTCCGACTCGTCGATCGTCGCCGAGTAGTACTTGCCGAGGCCGTCGAGCGTGTGGCCGCGCTGCACCGGGACGTCCAGCGGCGGGACGTCGGAGATCTTGATGGTGTTGTTCTCCGAGTTGAAGATCGCCTCGGAGAGGTCGAAGCCGACCTTCTTCGCGTCCACGTCGAACGCGGCGACGAACTCGATGTCGCGGACGTGGTAGTCGCCCATCTGGACGTGCATGAGGCCGGGGACCTTGGTCTGCGGGTCGGCGTCACGGTAGTAGTGCACGCCCTGGACCAGCGACGCGGCGCAGTTGCCGACGCCGACGATGGCGACGCGGATGGAGGTCATCCTCGCTCCTTCTCGGTGTGCGCCTCGGTGCGACCCTCGGCGTCGTTCTCGGCGGCGGCCGGGCGGCCACCCCCGTCGGGGCGGGCGCGGCGGATGCCGCGCTCGTTGTCGATGAGGTCGTCCAGCCAGCGCACCTCGCGCTCGACGGACTCCAGCCCGTGACGCTGCAGCTCCAGCGTGTACTCGTCCATGCGCTCACGGGTGCGCAGGAAGGACTGGCGGACCAGCTCCAGCCGCTCGGTCAGCCGAGACCGCCGGCCCTCGAGGATCCGCAGCCGCGTCTCGGCGTCGGTCTGCCCGAAGAAGGCGAACCGCACGTCGAAGTTCTCGTCCTCCCAGGCCGCCGGGCCCGACGAGGACAGCACGTGCTGCAGGTGCTCCTTGCCGTCGGCGGTCAGCTGGTAGACGATCCGGGCCCGCTTGCTGGCCACGGTGCGGTCGTTCGGCGCCTCGGTGCCGACGATCCAGCCGCGCGCGACCAGGCTCTTCAGGCACGGGTACAGCGACCCGTACGACAGGGCGCGGAACGAGCCCAGCACGAGGTTGACGCGCTTGCGCAGCTCGTAGCCGTGCATCGGTGACTCGGCGAGCAGGCCGAGGATCGCCGGCTCGAGCACGTCGGTGCGTCCGCGCACGCCGTCCTCCTCACCGTCCGTCGGGCCGGGCCCGTGCCGTCCGTGCGCGCTCGGCGCGCCGGCCGTGTCCGGATCCGATGTATCAACTCGATACATCCGGAGAGTAGATCGGCTGCGAGCAACGCACAACCGCGACGCGCCGCGGCCGGGTCGTCAGGCAACCGTCAGGCAGGTGGACCGGGGCACGTCAGGTCCGTGACCTGGGATCGGGTCGGCGCGTGAGGGTCGCGCGCCCCACCCGGAGGACCCGTGTCGCTCGCCCTGTACCGCCTCGGCCACGCCGTCGGCCGCCACCGGCTCCTCGTCGTCGTCGCCTGGGCCGTCCTGCTGCTCGTCGTCCTCGGCCTGGCCCGCACCCACGGCGGGGAGTACGACGACGACTTCTCGATCCCCGGCACGGAGTCCGAGCAGGGCATGGACGTGCTCGCCGAGCGGTTCGGCACCGCGGCCGCAGGCGCCTCCGCGCAGGTGCTGTACCGGGGCGAGGACGTCACGGCGCCCGACGCGTGGGCCGCCGTCGAGGCGTCGCTCGCCGCCGTCGAGGCCGTCGACGGGGTCGCGGGCGTCACCGCCGCCGAGAAGGTCGACGTGACCGCCGCCCACGACGCCGCCCTCGCGACCGTCCAGCTCGAGGACGCCGAGCCGTCCGACGCCACCCTCGACGCCCTGCGCGACGCGGCCGTCGTCGACACCGCCGGCGTGACGTCCACCGTCGGCGGCAACGCGTACGGGGGAGGAGGCGCGGGCGCCAGCCACACCGCCGAGGCCGTCGGGCTCGGCGTCGCGCTCGTCGTGCTGGCCCTGACCTTCGGCTCCCTCGTCGCCGCCGGCCTGCCGATCCTCACCGCGCTGCTCGGCGTGGCTGCCACGATCGCCGGCCTGCAGCTCGCCGCGTCGGCCGCCACCATCTCGACGACGACCCCGTCGTTCGCGTCGATGCTCGGGCTGGCCGTGGGCATCGACTACGCGCTGTTCGTGCTGTCGCGGCACCGCGCGCAGCTGGCCGACGGCGTCGAGCCCCGGGAGTCGATGGCCCGGGCGCTGGGCACCGCCGGCAGCGCCGTCGTGTTCGCCGGTGCGACGGTCGTCGTGTCCCTCGTCGGGCTCGTCGTCGTCGGCATCCCCGTGCTGACCTGGATGGGACTGGGCGGGGCGCTCGCCGTGACGCTGGCCGTCGCCGCCGCGCTGACGCTGCTGCCCGCGGTCGCGCTGCTGCTCGGCACGCGGCTGCGCCCCCGCGAGCGCCGGCCACGGGCCCCCCGGACCCACCCCGCCCGGGCGGGACGCCCGTCGCTCGCGGCGCGCTGGGTCGCCCTGGTCACGCGCGTGCCGGTGCTCACCGTCGTCCTGGTCGTGCTCGGCCTGGGCGCGGCCGCGCTGCCCGCCGCGGACCTGCAGCTGGCGCTGACCGGCGGGCAGGGCGGGGAGCCCGGCACGCCCGAGCGGGCGCACGCCGACGCGGTCGCGGACGCCTTCGGCGCCGGGTCGGCCGCCCCGCTGCTGATCACCGCGGACATCCTGGGCGGCGACGACCCGCGCGCCACGGTCGAGGACCTGGCGGCGGCGGTCGGTGACGTCGACGGGGTCGTCGAGGTCACGGCCGCGACGCCGAACGCGGCGGCCGACACCGCGCTCGTGCGCCTCGTCCCGCCCGGCGGCGCGTCCGACCCGGCGACGGTCGACCTGGTCCACCGGCTGCGCGAGGCCGCGCCGGCGATCGAGGCGCAGACGGGGGCGACCGACCTTCTCGTCACCGGCAGCACGGCCGTGACGATCGACGTGCAGGAGCTGCTCGCGGACGCGGTCGTGCCGTTCGGCGCGACGGTGGTGGGGCTGTCGCTCGTGCTGCTGGCCCTGGTCTTCCGGTCCGTGGCGGTCCCGCTCAAGGCCACGGTGGGGTTCCTGCTCTCCGTGGGTGCGTCCCTCGGGGCGATCGTCGCGGTGTTCCAGTGGGGATGGGGCGCCGACCTCGTGGGGGTGGCCGAGCCGGGGCCGGTCGTGAGCTTCCTGCCGGTCCTCGTCATCGGCGTGCTCTTCGGCCTGGCGATGGACTACGAGATGTTCCTGGTCAGCCGCATGCGCGAGGAGTACACGCACCACGGCGACGCGCGCGGGGCGGTGCTGGCCGGGTTCACGCACTCCGCGCCCGTCGTCGCGGCCGCCGCCCTCATCATGGTCGCCGTCTTCGCCGCGTTCGTGCCCGGCGGGTCCACGACCCTCCAGGCCATCGCGTTCGGGCTGGCCGTCGGGGTGCTCGTCGACGCGTTCGTCGTCCGGATGACCCTCGTGCCGGCCGTCCTGGTGCTCCTCGGCGACCGGGCCTGGTGGATGCCCGGGTGGCTCGCCCGGCGGCTGCCCGTGGTCGACGTCGAGGGCGAGGCGGTCGTCCGGTCCCTCGACGCCACCCGCGCCGCGGCCGCCCCCGACGCCCCGGCGGTCCGGGCCCGCGGGCTCGTGCCCCGGCCGGGCGACACGCCCCTGGACGTCGATGCCCCGGCTGGTGCCGTCACGGTCGTCACCGTCGGCAGCGACGCCGCCGCGGACGCCGCGGCCCGTGCCCTGACCGGCCGGGCCCGGGTCGGCGGCGACGTCGCCGTCGGCGGCCTCGTGCTGCCCGAGCAGCGGGAGCGGGTGCGGCGCGCCACCGCCCTCGTCGTCGCCGACCCGCCCCTGCGGGCCCGCACCGTCGAGCGGCACGTCGCCGGGGCGCTGGCGCTGCTCGGCACCCCGCGGCGCCGGCGCGCCGACCTCGTCGCGCGGGTCGGGCAGATCACCGGCCTGCGCGGGCCGGTCGACGCCCTGACCCGGTCCGAGCGGCGGCTGCTCGTCGCCGCGGTCGCGCACGTGCACGGCGCCCACGTCCTCGTCCTGCCCGGGCCGCCCGACACCGACCTGGCGGCGGTGCTCGTCCGGCACGGCGCCACCGTCGTGCTGCTCATCCCGCAGACCGCCGCACGCCCGGAGGACCGCCCGTCGCCGACGGCCCCGCCCCGCCCGGCGCCGCGCCCCACCGCCCCCGTCGCCCAGGAGGCGCACCGATGACCCCGCGCACCCCGTCCCGCGCCCGCCGCCGCACCGTCACGCAGGTCCTCGTCACCGGCGTCCTGCTGCCCCTGCTCACCGGCGGGCTGCTCGCCTGGTCCTGGAGCAGCCGCACCGACGCCGTCGACCAGGTCCCGCTCGCGATCGTCAACGAGGACATGATCGTCACCGGCGACCAGCCCATGGCCGCGGGCCGCGCCCTGACCGCCGCGCTCGTGCACCCCGACGACGGCACACCCACCCTCGGGTGGGAGACCACCGACGCCGCCACCGCGCGGGCCGGCCTCGCCGACGGCACCTACCACGCGGTCCTCACCATCCCCGAGGACTTCTCCGCCGCCGTCCTCTCCGCCGGCACCGACGACCCCGAGCAGGCCCGCCTCGACCTGCAGACCGACCCCACCAGCACCGACGTGGCCACCCTCGCCGCGCAGGCCGTCACCACCGCCGCCGCGGACACCCTCGGCGACCAGGTCACCACCGCCTACCTGGAGAACGTCCTCGCCGGCGTCGACACCCTCGGCACCTCCCTGGGCACCGCCGCCGACGGCGCCGGGACCCTCGCCGACGGCGCCGGGACCCTCGCCGACGGCGCCGGCACCCTCGCCGACGGGACCGCCCGCCTCGCCGAGGCCACGGTCACCCTGGCCGACGGCACCGACCAGCTCTCCGCCGGCGCCGGCGCGCTCGCCGACGGGCTCGGAACCCTCGCCGGCTCCGCCGCCACCGTCGCCGACGGCGCGAGCGGCCTCACCACGGGCACCACCGGTCTCGTCGACGGCACCGCCGCCCTCGCCGACGGCGCGACCGCCGCCACCACCGGCTCGACGTCCCTCACGCAGGGCGCCACCACCACGGCCGACGGCGCCGCCGCACTCGCCGACGGCCTCGCCGAGCTCGCCGCCCAGTGCCCCCTCGCGTCGCCGTCCGCCGCGTTCTGCGCCCAGCTCGACGCCGCCGCCACCGCGAGCGCCGACCTCGCCACCGGCACGCGGACCGTCGCCACCGGCACCGCCACCCTCGGCGACAGCCTCACCGGCCTCACCGACGCCGCGGCCCGCCTGTCGGCCGCGGCCGTCCAGGTCGACGCCGGGGCCGACCAGCTCGCGTCCGGCACCGGCGCCCTCGCCACGGGCGCCGACGGCGCCGCCGACTCCGCCCGCACCCTCGCCGACGGCACCGCGACCGCCGCCGGCGGCACCCACGACCTCGCCACCGGCACCCAGGACCTCGCCGAGGGAGCCCGGCAGGTCGCCGACGGCACCGACGACCTCGCCGACGGCGCGAGCGACCTCGCCGACGGCCTCGCCGACGGCGCCGACGCCGCACCCGCCACCACCACCGCCCAGCAGGAGCAGATCGCGTCCGTCGTCACCCGCCCCGTCGGCGTCACCACCTCACCCCTCGCCGCGGTCGACGGGCGCCTCGGCGCCGCGTCCGCCGCCGTCGCCCTGTGGCTCGGCGCGCTCGCGACCCTCCTCGTCGGCCGCCGCGGCCTGCGCCCCGACGACCTCGACGCACCTGCGGCGACCTCCCGGCTCCTGCGCGCCGTCCTCGCACCACGCCTCGCGGTCGCCGCGCTGCAGGGCGTCGTCGTCACCGCCGCCGTCGCCGCCCTCGGCACCGACCCCGACCGTGCCCTCGCCGTCGGCGCGCTCACGCTCCTCACCGCGGTCGCGCTCACCCTCCTGGCCACCGGCGCCACCCTGCGCGGCGGCCGCACCGGCGTCCTCGCCCTCGCCGTCCTCACCGCGCTCCAGCTCGCCGCCCTCGGCGGGCTCGTCCCCGTCGAGACCGCGCCCGCACCCCTGCGCACCCTCGCGGCCCTGCTGCCGCTGGGCGCCTACGGCGACGCCGCCACCGCCCTGTCCGACGGGCACCCCGTCGACCCCGGCGCCGTCCTCGTCGTCGTCGCCTGGGGCCTGGTCGGCCTCGCGCTCGCCGGCACCGGCCTGCGCCGCCGCCGCACCGCCACCCTCGCGCCCGTCCCCGCGTGAGCGCGCGATGATGCCCGCATGAGCCCGCGCGTCCTCGTCGTCGACGACGACCCCGACGTGCGCGAGATGCTCGTCCAGGCGCTCACGTTCTCCGGCTTCGACGTCACCGACGCCCCCGACGCGGTGGCCGCGCTCGCGGTGCTCGGGTCCGACGGGACGGACGTCGTGCTGCTCGACGTGATGATGCCCGGGCTCGACGGGTTCGACCTCGTGCAGCTCGTGCGCCGCCGCGACCCCGACCTGCCCGTGCTGTTCCTCTCGGGGCGCGACGCCGTCGACGACCGCGTGCGCGGCCTGCGGCTGGGTGCCGACGACTACGTGACCAAGCCGTTCAGCACGGTCGAGGTCGTCGCCCGCATCGAGGCCGTCCTGCGTCGCCGCACCGCACCCGGCCCGGCGCCCGACGCCGACGACGGGGTGCTGCGCTGCGCGGACCTGCTGCTCGACCCCGCGCACCACCGCGTCGAGCGCGCCGGCGCACCCGTCGCGCTCTCGCCCACCGAGTTCCGGCTGCTCGCGCTGCTGCTCGAGCACCGGGGCCGCGTCGTGTCCAAGGGGCAGATCCTCGACCAGGTCTGGGGCTACGGGTTCGGCGGCGAGACGAACGTCGTCGAGCGCTTCGTGTCGAACCTGCGGCGCAAGGTCGACGACGGGCACCCCGCCCTGATCCGCACGGTGCGCGGGTTCGGGTACGCGGTCCGCGCCCCGGAGGCCTGAGGTGGGCTCGATCCGCCGCCGGCTGACCGTCGGCATGGTCGCCGCGATGGCCGTGGTCGTCCTCGCGTTCGCCGGCGCGACCACGCTCATCGTGTCCCACGTCCTGGCCGACCGGTCCCGCGACAACCTCGCCGCCACCGCCGAGCGCACCCGCGGCGCCCTCGCCGCGGTGGACGGCATCACGCTCGACGACGACGACCTGCGCGGGCTGGTCGGCGGCCAGACGGGGCTGCGGGGCGTGGTCGTCGTCGGGTCCGGCGGCACGGTGCTCGCCAGCTCCCAGGTCGACCCCGCCGACGCCGACGCGCTCGCCGCCGTCGACGCCGCCGAGCCCGTCGCCGCCGCCGGGCACTACCTCGCCGTCGGCATCCCCACCGCCGACCTCGACCTGACCCTCGAGCGCGACGGCACCGCCACCCAGGTCGTGCACGTCGTCCTCACCGTCGACACCACCGAGCAGGAGGCGATCGTCGACGCCTTCGTCACGCTCGTCGCGGTGGGCGCCGTCGTGTCGATCGCCGTCGTCGTGGCGTCCGCCGTCGTCATCGTCGGACGCGGGCTGCAGCCGCTGCGCACCATGGCCGACCGTGCCGACGCCGTCGCGGCCGGCGACCGCACCCGCCGCCTGCCCGTCCAGGACCGCGACGACCCCGCGATCGCCCGCCTCGCGCGCACCGTCAACTCCGCGTTCGACGCGCAGCAGGACGCCGAGCACCGCGTCCGCGCGTTCGTCGCCGACGCGTCCCACGAGCTGCGCAGCCCGCTGACCGCTGCGACCGGCTGGGTCGAGCTCGAGCAGCAGGGCGCCCTGGACGACCCCGCCCGCCGCGAGCACGCCATGCAGCGCGTCGCCACCCAGCTCGCCCGCATGGGCACCCTCGTCGACGAGCTCGCGACCCTGGCCCGCACCGACGCCGGCACCCCCCTCGCCGCCGAGCCCGTCGACCTGGGCGCGCTCGCCGCCGAGGTCGTCGAGGACGCGCGCGTCGTCGACCCCGACCGTCGCATCCGCCTCGTCGCCGCCCCCGCACCCGTGCTCGGCGACCCCACCCGCCTGGCCCAGGTGCTGCGCAACCTCGTCGCCAACGCCACCACCCACACGCCCCCCGACGCCGCCGTGACCGTGACCGTCACGCCCGGCGCCACCCGTCACCAGGTCACGGTCGCCGACACCGGCCCCGGCATCCCGCCGGCGCACCTGCCGCACCTGTTCGAACGGTTCTGGCGGGCCGACCCCGCCCGGGGGCCCGGCGGCTCCGGCCTCGGGCTGGCCATCGTCCAGTCCCTCGTCGAGGCCCACGGCGGCACCGTCGCCGTCACCAGCACCCCCGGCACGGGCACCACCTTCACCCTCACCCTCCCCGCCCGAACCCCCTGACCCCCGCCGACCGCCCACCCGCCGAACCCGTCGTCTGTGACGGGATCGACCATCACGTCCGTCACGGATGACGGGGTCGGCGGGGTGGGGTGGGAGGGGAGGAGATCGTCAGGTGGTCGTCATGGGGGTGGCAGGCGGGGGTGGTCCGATGCGGGGATGGACGCCGCGCAGCACGTCACCGACCCGCCGCACCGACCCTCCGGCCGGCGACCGTGGCGTGGGCGGACGTGGCGTCGGCGGACCGTCGTCGTCGCGGCCTGCGCCGGCGTCGTCCTGCTGCTCGTGGCCGCCGGAGAGGTCGCCGCCCGCAGCGCTCTCGCCGACCGCCTCGACCAGGCCCGGGACGCGCTGCCCGCCGGCGCCGACGTCCGCCCCGGCCCCACGCCGGCGCTCTGGCAGGCGCTCACCGCCACCGCCGACCTGCGCGTCACCCTCGGCCCCGACGCCCTCGCCGACGCGCTGACCTGCACCACCGGGCGCGACGGACTCACCGTGACCACCGCCGCCGGAGTCGTCACCGTCGCCGCACCCGTCGCCGTCGGCGACCGCGAGGTGCCCGCCGAGCTCGACCTGCTCGCGACCGCCGAGGACGGGGCCCTGGTCCTGCGCGCCCAGACGGTGCGCGTCGCCGGGTTCGACGTGCCGCCGAGAGCGCTCGCGGGGCGGGTCCCGGAGGTCGGACGCCTCGTCGACGGCGTGCACGTGGGCGGCGGCGACGGCCTCGTCGTCGCGTCGGTGCAGACGGCCGCCGACGGTCTGGAGCTGGGCGTCCGAGCCTCCGCACCGGGCGGTACCGACCGCCTCGCGGACGGGTCCGGCGACCGGGCGGGCTGCCTCGAGGGCTGACCTGACGTGCGCTGTGCGCCGCCTGTGAGCGGCGGCGGCGTCCTGCGACGGCTGCGTCGCGGGCGGGTGCCGATGGTGTGAAGGTGCCACGAACGTGGCGGTGGAAGGAGCAGGATCCACCCGGGCGGTCGTCCATACTGGGCCGTCGGGCACCGGTGTGCCCGCGCACCGCCTCCTCCCCAGGGCCGCGAGCCCCGCCGGGCGTGGGCGGGCGTCGTCGGCAGAAGGGCAGCTCGTTGGCAGGCACCTCACGTCGCGCGGCACCGTCGCGTGCCCGTCGTGCGACCCGCGGCACGGCGTCGTCCGCAGCGGGCCGCTCGACCAAGGCCCCGACGAAGAAGAAGTTCTTCGACTACCCGCGCTCGGGGTACACCGGCCTGCACCGCTGGCTGCCGTCCTGGCGCGTGGTGCTCGGCACGTTCATCGGCTTCCTGTTCCTCGGCGTCGGCGCATTCTTCGCGCTCTACCACTTCACCGAGGTCCCGGACGAGCTCGCCGAGGCGCAGTTCCAGACGACGACCGTCTACTACGCCGGTGCAACTCCCGAGGAGCCGGGCGAGGTGATGGGCCAGTTCGCCGAGCAGCGCCGCGAGCTCGTCAACTACGAGACCCTCCCGGACCACATCGGCCAGGCTGTGGCCGCCGGCGAGGACCGCACCTTCTTCTCCAACCGCGGCATCTCCGTCAGGGGCATCGTCCGTGCGCTGATCAACAACCTCGGCGGCGGCCAGCAGCAGGGCGCCTCGACGCTCACGCAGCAGTACGTCGAGCGTTACTACATGAACACGACGAAGTCCTACCTGGGCAAGGCCCAGGAGGCGATCCTCGCGCTCAAGCTGACCCAGGAGGAGTCGAAGCAGCAGATCATGGGGCGGTACCTCAACACGATCTACTTCGGCCGCGACTCCTACGGCATCCAGACCGCCGCGCAGTCCTACTTCGGCAAGAACGCCGCGGATCTCACCGTCGCCGAGGTCGCCGTCATCGCCGCCCTGATCCCGTCGCCCAACAACTGGGACCCGGCCGTCAACCCCGACGAGTCCGAGCAGCGCTGGAACATCATCCTCGACAAGATGGTCGAGGAGGGCTGGCTCGACGCGGGCGAGCGCGCCGGCCTGGAGTTCCCCCAGACCGTGGAGTACCAGCGCTCGCAGACGTACGCCGGCCCCAACGGCTACATCCTCGAGATGGTGCGCAAGGAGCTCATCGACTCCGGCGCCGTCAAGGAGGAGCAGCTCTCCACCGGCGGCCTGAAGATCGTCACGACCATCGAGAAGGACGTCCAGGACCAGGCCGTCGCGGCTGCCGCGGCCCTGCGCAGCGGGGAGATGTCGGGCGGGGCCACGCCCGCCGAGGGCCTGAAGATCGGTATCACGTCGGTCGACCCCGCCACGGGTGCGATCGTCGCGATGTACGGCGGTGCGGACTACCTCACGGACTTCAGCAACCGGGCGACCACCGCGATCCAGGCCGGCTCGACGTTCAAGCCGTTCACGCTCGTCGCGGGCCTGGAGAACGGCGCCAGCCTGTCCAGCCGCTACGACGGGAACTCGCCGCAGCGCTTCCCCGAGTGGGAGGGCGGGCAGAAGGACGTCTCGAACTTCGGCAACGCGTCGTACGGCAACATCGACCTCGTCGACGCGACGGCCGACTCGGTCAACACGGTGTACGCGGCCCTCAACATCCAGGTCGGCCCGGACAAGACCGCGGACGTCGCCAAGCGTGCCGGTGCCAAGTCCGAGCCGCTCGTCGTGCCGTCCAACGTGCTGGGGTCGGACGAGGTGCGGCCGCTCGACATGGCCGCGGCGTACGCGACCTTCGCCGCCCAGGGCATCCACCACGACCCGTACCTGGTGCACCGGGTCACGTGGCCCAAGGGCGACGTGGCGTACACGGGCTCGTCGCAGGCCGAGCAGGTCTTCGAGGCGGACGTCATGGCCGACGCGACGTACGCGATGACGCAGGTGGTCGAGCGCGGCTCCGGCGAGGGGTGGATCAAGCCCCTCGGCGTCCCGGTGGCCGGCAAGACCGGAACCTCGACGAGCAACCTCTCGGCGTGGTTCGTCGGGTACACCCCGACGCTCGCGACGTCGGTGGCGCTCAGCCAGGTCGGCGCCGACGGCGTCAGCTTCGAGACCATCAAGCCGTTCGGCGCATCGGCCTCAGGCCAGCCACTCACGCAGATCACCGGGTCGAGCTGGCCCGCGGCGCTCTGGGCGCGGTACATGGACCCGGTGCTGGACATGCCCAAGTACGCGGCCGTGCGGGACTTCCCGCCGCGGGCGAACGTCGGGCCCACGCCCACTGCGACGTCCCAGCCGACGCAGACGGCCGAGCCCACGCAGGAGCCGACCGAGGAGGCTCCCGCCGAGGTGAAGGTGCCAGGCAACCTCGTCGGCCGGATGTCCGGCGACGCGGAGTCCGCGATCATCAACGCGGGCCTCGTGCCGGCGATCCGGACCGAGGAGTCGGAGGACGTGCCGCAGGGCCTCGTCATCCGGGTGGAGCCCGGCTCGGGCTCCACGCTGCAGACGGGCCAGACGGTGACCATCGTCGTCTCCGCCGGGCCGCCCGAGCCCGAGTGGACCCCGGAGCCCGAGCCGACACCCACACCCACACCCACACCCACCCCGACGCCGAGCCCGTCCCCGACGGTGGACGGGCAGGGACAGGGCAACGGGAACGGCAACGGCGGGAACGGATGACCCGCCGGGCTCGTCGGCCGCGCGAGCGGGCGCGGCGGGTGTGACGCTGACGATTTCCTCGTGCAGCGGCCCGGCCGGTAGGCTGGGCCGCTGCCGTCTGCCAGGCGGCACCGGAAGGCCTGCACGACCCTGAACGACCAGCACGACAGCCAGCACCCTCACCCGGCACCCGCCGGGGCCGCCCGCTCGGGTCGGCGGGTGCGGGCCGACGCACGAGACCCTCCTGCCACGGACCGACCGTGGCCGCGAAGACCAGAGGAGGTGGGTATGAGCCTGCGTCAGTACGAGATCATGATCATCCTCGACCCCGAGATCGAGGAGCGCACCGTCGCCCCGTCGCTCGACAAGTACCTGACGGTCGTCAAGACCGAGGGTGGCACCGTCGACAAGGTCGACGTCTGGGGCCGCCGTCGCCTCGCCTACGACATCCAGAAGAAGTCCGAGGGCATCTACGCCGTCGTCGACTTCTCCGCGTCGCCGGCGACCGCCAAGGAGCTCGACCGCCAGCTCGGCCTCAACGAGGTCGTCCTGCGTACGAAGGTCCTGCGCCGCGAGGCGTGAGCCCGCACCGGTTGTGGGTGAGCCCGGCTAGGTTGCGGGCAGCCCACCACCGACGCGGCTGACGCCGCAGTCGATCCGAACGAACGAGCGAGGAGGCCGTCATGGCCGGCGAGACCACGATCACGGTGATCGGGAACCTGACCGGGGACCCGGAGCTGCGCTTCACCCCGTCGGGTGCAGCGGTCGCGAACTTCACGGTCGCGTCCACCCCGCGCACGTTCGACCGCCAGAGCAACGAGTGGAAGGACGGCGACACGCTGTTCCTCCGCTGCTCGATCTGGCGTGAGGCGGCCGAGTCCGTCGCGGAGTCCCTGACCAAGGGCACCCGCGTCATCGCGACCGGACGGCTCGTGCAGCGCTCCTACGAGACCCGCGAGGGCGAGAAGCGCACCGTGTACGAGCTCCAGGTCGACGAGGTCGGCCCGTCGCTGCGCTACGCCACGGCCAAGGTCACCCGCGCCCAGCGCTCGGGCGGCGGCGGTGGCTTCAGCGGTGGTGGCGGTGGCGGAGGCGGCTACTCGGGCGGGGGTGGCGGCGGAGGCTTCTCCGGCGGCTCCTCGTCCTCGGGTGGCGGCGGCCAGGCCGACGACCCGTGGGCGACGCCCGGTGGTTCGTCGGGCGGCTACTCCGACGAGCCCCCGTTCTGATCGGCACACACATCTAGCTGCACATCCCCGAGCACGGCAACGCTCGGGGCTCCACAGACAAGGAGCACCGCGATGGCCAAGCCCGTCGTCCGCAAGCCCAAGAAGAAGCAGAACCCCCTCAAGGCCGCCAAGATCGACACGGTGGACTACAAGGACACGGTCCTGCTCCGCAAGTTCATCTCCGACCGCGGGAAGATCCGCGCCCGCCGGGTCACCGGCGTGTCGGTTCAGGAGCAGCGCGCGATCGCGCGTGCCGTCAAGAACGCCCGCGAGATGGCCCTGCTGCCGTACTCGTCGTCGGCGCGCTGAGGAAGGACCGACTCATGGCGAAGATCATCCTGACCCACGAGGTCACCGGCCTCGGTGCCCCCGGGGACGTCGTCGAGGTGAAGGACGGGTACGCCCGTAACTACCTCATCCCGCGCAGCCTGGCCACGCCGTGGTCCAAGGGTGCCGAGAAGGACGTCACCGCGATCCGTCGTGCCCGCAAGGCGCGCGAGATCGCCACGCTCGACGAGGCCAAGGCCGTCCGCGACTCGCTCCAGGCGAACGTCGTGACCGTCTCGGCGACGTCCGGCGAGTCCGGCCGCCTCTTCGGCGCCGTCACCACGGCCGAGATCGCCGACGCGATCAAGGCCGCCGGTGCGCCGTCCGTCGACAAGCGCAAGATCGAGGTCGCCCAGGCGATCAAGTCGCTCGGCGAGTACACGGTGCAGGTCCGCCTGCACCCCGAGGTCTCGGCGAAGGTGACCGTCAAGGTCGTCGCCGCCTGACCGTTCGCACCCGCGAGCTCACGAGGCCCGCACCGCTCCGGCGGTGCGGGCCTCGTCGTCTCTCCGTCCGGGGGCGGAGGCGCAAGATCGGTCCCGGGACGGTGGGCGCGCGGGACCTGCGTCCCTAGCCTGGTCGTGTCACCCGGACCACCAGGAGGAGACCGACGATGAGTGCCTCGCAGCCCCAGGACGCGCAGCCCCGGCAGACCGGGACGGCGGCGGCCGCCGCGGGCTCCTTGCTCGCGGTCGGGGCGCCGTTCCTCGCGCTCGGAACGACCTTCCTGGCGCAGGGGTCGGTCGCCCTGGGCCTGCCCTTCCTGGTGCTGGGCATGGTCTTCGTCGCCGGGTCGGCCGGGTGGTTCGCCGCGTACGCACGGCGCCGTACCGAGGCCGGTGCCGCGGGGCCGGACGCCCCGGTCGAGGACGCGCAGCCGTGAACGACGGCCCGGGTTCGGCGAGCCGCACGGCGCGCCGTCGAGCGCTCGCCGACCTCGGCCCGCAGACGGGTGCCCCTGGACGCCCGGGCGCCTAGCCTCGAGCTGCGCGTCCAGGCCCGGCCGCGCGCACCGACTCGACCCGACCTGCCAGTTCGAAGGACCCACGGTCCGGCAAGGGAGCCGCCATGAGCACCGAAGAGAAGCCCTCGCGCGACAAGGCGAAGGACGAGGGCGGTGCCTTCCTGGCGATCGGGTTCGTCTTCGTCATCCTCGGGCTGTCGGGGATGGGCTCGGACAACCGCGGCTCGATGGTGGCCTTCTTCGCCGTCGGTGTCGTCTTCCTCGCGCTGTCCCGGACGAGCGCGCAGCGGCACCGCGCGCGCACGGGCGACGACGCTCCCACCGGCGACAGCTCGACCCCGACCGGGGGGACCGACGCGGACGCCGGGCCTGCACCGGCCGCGGACGACGCGTCCCACGACGGGGATCCCGCCCCTCGCCCCTCCCCGGAGCCGTAGCCTCGGACCTGCCGTGCCGAGCCCGTTCCGGGGGCGTCGCGGGCGCGCAGGCCGCTACGGGGCAGGGAGCGTGAGAGGACCAGGTGGGGCGCCGAGCCCGAGGTGCCAGGGACCGGGAGGTCGTCGGTGGACGGGCGAGACGCAGCGGTCGATCGTCCGTGGGTCGTCGGCGTGGCGAAGGCCGCGCCGGGACTGGTCGCCGCTCTGCTCTACGCGGGACTGGTCTTCGTCGCAGTCCGTCTCTTCCCTGACGTCCTGGCCGACGCGGTGCACGCGAGCAGCGCGCCCCACCCGATCATCTTCGGCAGGGACGCCTGGGTGCAGTACCTGCTCACGCTCGGCTGGCTGGTCCCCTGGACTCTGGCTCTCGCGGTCGTACTGGGTGTCCTGAGCCGTTCGGGGGCGATCGCCTGGGTCCTCGTGCCAGGCTCGGCGGTCCTGCTCCTGCAGCCCGCATGGGTCGTCCTGCTGGTGTCCTTCGACGTGCTGCTCCACTCGTGGGTGGAGCCGACGCTCGTGCTCACGCTGCGCGCCGACCAGACGATGCTGCTGGCCGGCCATGCGGTCGCGCTGGTCGGGTCGAGGTACGCGTGGCGGCGGCGCACCGGCTCGACGGATCTGCAGCCGACGGACGTCGTGCGCGTGTGCTCGGGAGCCCTGCTGCGGATGCTCGCCGTGCTCGGGGTCTACGCGGGTCTCGCGCTCGCCCTCTGGCTGACGACCCCCTGCACGGGCCCGGGCGGTGTGCTCTGCGGCTGAGCCGGGGCTCCGCGGTCAGGCGCCCGTGACCATCCAGGCGGTGCCGCGGGCGCGCCAGCCGGTCGTGACCGCGCGGGCCGCCATGAAGACCCCGGCGAACGCGATCCACAGCCACGCCAACCCGGTCGCATCGGCCGGCGCCCAGGCGTGCACGGCGAGGGCCGCGGGCACGTAGGCGACGAGGGTGAGGACCCCGGCCCAGGCCAGGTAGCGGCCGTCACCGGCGCCGATGAGCACGCCGTCGAGCACGAACACCCAGCCGGCCATCGGCAGGGTGACCGCGGCGACGACGAGGGCGGCCGTCGCCGCGCGCTGGACGTCGGGGTCGGTGCTGAACAGGCGGACGTACGCGGGCGCGAGGGCGCCGACGAGCACGCCCATGACCGCGCCCGCGGCAACGCCCCACTGCAGGGTCCGGCGCAGCAGCGCCCGGGTGCGCGCGACGTCCGAGGCGCCGAGGGAGTGGCCGACGAGCGCCTGCGCGGCGATCGCGAGGGCGTCGAGCGCGAAGGCCGTGAGCCCCCACACGGACATCACCACCTGGTGCGCGGCGAGCGACGCACCGCCGAGCCCGGTGGCGACCCACACGGTGACGAGGATCGCCACGCGCAGCGTCGCGGTCCGCACGAGCAGCGGCGCACCGGCACGGACGTTGGCCAGGATCCCGCCGGCCGCGGGCCGCAGCTGCGCCCCGTGGCGCCGGGCGCCGCGGACCACGACGACGACGAGCGCCACGGCCATCCCGATCTGCGCGACCGCCGTCCCCAGGCCCGACCCGGCGATGCCCATCCCCGCGCCGTAGACGAGGACGACGTTGAGGACGGCGTTGGCGACGGCCCCGGCGGCGGCGACCACGAGGGGCGTGCGGGTGTCCAGGAGGCCGCGTAGCGCGCCCGTGGCCGCCAGCACCAGGAGCATGCCGGGCAGGCCCGGCAGCGACCAGCGCAGGTACGTCACGGCCTGCTCGGCGACCCCGCCGCCCGCGCCGAGCGCACCGACGACCCACGGCGCCGCGACCCACGTGGCGGCGGCGAGCACGACGCCCAGCCCGACGGCCAGCCACAGGCCGTCGACGCCCGTCTGCAGCGCGGCACGCGTGTCACCGGCACCGAGCCGGCGGGCGACCGCGGCGGTCGTGGCGTACGCGAGGAAGATGCACAGCCCGACCATCGTGACCAGCACCGTCGAGGCCAGGGCGAGTCCGGCGAGGGGCTCGGTGCCGAGGCGTCCGACGATCGCGGAGTCGACGAGCACGAACAGCGGCTCCGCGACGAGCGCCCCCAGGGCGGGGACGGCGAGCCGGACGATCTGCCGGTCCACACCGTCCACAGGTGTGGAGGACGCGCCGTCGGCCGAGGCTGTGGACGGATCGGTGGACCCGTGGACGGCGGGCTCCTCCGGGGGTCCGGCGGGCCCGGGTGAGGGGGTGGGCGAAGCGTCCGGACTGTCCATAGAGCGGCTCAGGCGTCCGTCTGGTGAATGGTCGGCCAAGTTTCTTCGTTCCACAGCACGTGTACAGCGTAAGGGCAGGTGAGCGGCCCGGATCGGCCGTCTCACCCACGTTGTCCACAGGCCTGTCCACCGCCTGTGCACACAGGCTCCCCGGGGATGTCCACAGGCTGTCCACCGGTCTGTGCACAGGGCCGTTTGGGGCCCGCGCCGCCGGGGCCTAGCCTGCGCCAGGCGGGGGTGGACGCGTCGTGCGCGGCGCCTGGACCCGCCCCGGAGGGTCGGCGGCCGATTGTCACCGACCCCGGGTAGAACGTCCCTCGGGGGACGGGTGCAGGACGAGCGGAGTGGGTGACGGGTTGACCATCGAGGACCTCGAGTACGGCGCACCGCCGGACGCGCGCGGCGGGTTCGACCGCACCCCCCCGCAGGACCTCGACGCGGAGCGCTCGGTGCTCGGCGGCATGATGATCAGCAAGGACGCCATCGCCGACGTCATCGAGCAGCTGCGCGGCACGGACTTCTACCGCCCCGCGCACGAGGCGATCTACGACGCGATCCTCGACCTGTACGGGCGCGGCGAGCCCGCGGACGCGATCACGGTCGCCGACGAGCTGACCAAGCGCGGGGAGATCACGCGCATCGGCGGAGCGCCCTACCTGCACACCCTCATCTCCGCCGTCCCCACGGCCGCGAACGCCGGCTACTACGCGCGGATCGTGCGCGAACGCTCCATCCTGCGCAAGCTCGTCGAGGCCGGCACGCGCATCGTCCAGCTCGGCTACGGCACCGACGGCGGCGACGTCGACGAGCTCGTCAACAACGCGCAGGCCGAGGTCTACGCCGTCACCGAGCGGCGGGCGTCCGAGGACTACCTGCCGCTGTCGGAGATCATCGGCGGCACCGTCGACGAGATCGAGGCCGCCGGCCACCGCGGCGAGGGCATGATCGGCGTCCCCACCGGCTTCGCCGACCTCGACCGCCTCACCAACGGCCTGCACCCCGGCCAGATGATCGTCCTCGCCGCGAGGCCTGCCATCGGTAAGTCAACCCTGGGTATTGACATAGTCAGGTCGGCCGCTATCAAGCACAACATGGGTGCTGTCGTGTTCTCGCTCGAGATGAGCCGCAACGAGATCACGATGCGTCTGCTCTCGGCCGAGGCGCGCGTGCACCTGCAGAAGCTGCGCACCGGGCAGATGGGCGAGGAGGACTGGGCCAAGATCGCCGGCACCATGGGGCGCATCTCCGAGGCGCCTCTGTTCATCGACGACTCGCCGAACATGTCGCTGATGGAGATCCGCGCCAAGTGCCGGCGCCTCAAGCAGCGCCACGACCTCAAGCTCGTCGTCATCGACTACCTCCAGCTGATGACGTCCGGCAAGCGCGTCGAGTCCCGCCAGCAGGAGGTCTCGGAGTTCTCCCGTGCCCTCAAGCTGCTCGCCAAGGAGCTCGAGGTCCCGGTCATCGCGATCTCCCAGCTGAACCGTGGCCCCGAGCAGCGCACCGACAAGCGCCCCGCGATGAGCGACCTTCGCGAATCAGGCTCGATCGAGCAGGATGCTGACATGGTGATTCTGCTGCACCGTGAGGACGCGTACGAGAAGGAATCGCCCCGAGCGGGCGAGGCCGACCTCATCGTGGCCAAGCACCGTAACGGCCCCACGGACACCATCACGGTGGCCTTCCAGGGCCACTACTCCCGCTTCGTCGACATGCAGATGTAGTGGCGCCAGCCCCGACTGGCCCCGGCCTCACCAGGCGTCGGTGAGGTCCGAGATGCGCAGGCTGCTGGCGCCCCGCCCGTCGGCCGGTGGGCGCATCGCGGTGGGCTTCTCCCTCGCGGCGGTCACCGTGACGGCCGGAGACGCGGCATCCGGCCGCCGCCCCACCGCGTGACCCGCGGCTGTCACACCAGCAGCTGATGCTCCGCGAACGTGCGGTACAGCGCACATCGCTCCACGAGCTCAGTGTGCGTGCCGACGTCCAGGACTCTGCCGTTCTCCAGCACCACGATCTGGTCGGCGGTGACCACCGTCGACAGGCGGTGGGCCACGATGACGGTGGTCCTGCCGCGGGACACCTCGTCCAGCGCCAGCCCCAGGAGGCTCTCGGTGGCGGAGTCGACGCTCGACGTCGGCTCGTCGAACAGGAGGAGCTGCGGATCCTGCAGCAGCACGCGAGCCCACGCGAGCCGCTGACGCTCGCCCCCGGACAGCACGGAGCCGTTGTCGCCCAGGTCGAGGTCGAGGCCCGCGTCCTGGCGGGCGATCAGACCGTCGAGCCCGACCGCGCCCAGGACGCGCCGCAGGTCCTCGTCGGTCGCGTCGGTACGGACGAGGCGGAGGTTGCCCGCGAGGGTCCCGCCCAGCGCAGGAGCCCCCTGTTCGACATATGCGACGTGGCGGCGGTAGCTGTCGAGGTCGACGTCCCGCAGGTCGTGCCCCAGGCTGCGGACCACGCCGGCGTCCGGGTCCATGAATCCCTCGAGCAGCGCGAGCACCGTCGACTTGCCCGCACCGGACGGCCCGACGACCGCGGTGCGTGACCCCACGGGCACCGTCAGCGAGACGCCACGCAGGACGGGCTCGTCCCCGTAGCCGAAGTGCACGTCCTCCAGGACGACGGCCGGCTCCGGCTCGGTGGGGCCGACGACGTCCGTGCTCCCGCCGGTGCGTTCGGCCGGCATATGCAGGACCTGCCGGATCCGGTCGTACGACGCGAGCCCGAGCTGGATCTGCGTGTACGCACTCATCGCCTGTGTCACCGGCATGACGAGCAGGAACAGGTACATGATGAACGCCATCAGCTCGCCGACGGTCAGCACGCCTGAAGCGACGCGCAGGCCGCCGACCGCCAGCACCAGGAGGAACGCGCCCTGGATGCACAGCGACATGACGGGCTGCACCCACGCCTGGATGCGGGCCATCCGCACGCCTGACGCCTCGGCGCGGCGCGCGTACCGGGTGACGAGCTCGACCTGCTGCTCCGTCGCCGCACTCGCGCGAATGAGCACGACCGACGACAGGGCGCGGTCCGCGGCGGACGTCATGCGCGCCACCTCGGCCTGCGTCACCTCGCTGGTGCGGCGCATGCGGGCCCCCATGAAGGTGATCCCCACCCCTCCGAGCACCACCCCGCCGAGCGTGAGAGAGAACAGGACCGGGTCGAGCGTCACCATCAGCACCACCGCGGCGCCGAACATCAGGACGGCGGAGACGAGCTCGAACAGGCCGGAGGTCACGATGGTGCGGACCTGGCTGGTGTCCGCGCCGAGCCGGCTGATCCACTCGCCCTTGGGCGTAGCCGAGTAGGCGGCCATCGGCAGCCGCAGGACGCGCGCGATGAGCGAGCGGCGCAGACCGCCGACGAACGCCTCGCCGGTGCGCTGCAGCACGAACGACTGCGCGCCGCGCAGCACCCCCTCGCCGAGGGTGACACCCACCAGCCACCACACCCACGGGTTCTCCGCGCCGCTGCTCGCGGCGTCGATCATCCGCTGCATCATCAGCGGCTGCGCGACGCCGAGGATCGTGGCGACCACGGACACGACCCCGACGAGGACCAGTCCCGTGCGGTGCTCCCGCATCGTGTGCAGGAAGCTCCGGAACGCGCCCTTCGGGACGGTGACCTGCGGGCGACCAGGTCGCTGGCGGCCGGGCGCACCGCCTGCGTCGTGCGCCGCGACCGGCTCGTGCGTCGTCGTGCTCGTCGTGGTGGTCATGCGTCCTCCGGGGTGCGCTCGCGCTGGTCGGCCGGGTCGGACGCGG
Organism: Cellulomonas oligotrophica; assembly: GCF_013409875.1. Classification (GTDB taxonomy): domain Bacteria; phylum Actinomycetota; class Actinomycetes; order Actinomycetales; family Cellulomonadaceae; genus Cellulomonas; species Cellulomonas oligotrophica. The sequence continues at coordinate 2,383,393 of NZ_JACCBK010000001.1, read as the reverse complement.
CGGCCAGGAGGTCGTCGAGGTCGGCGTCGCCCCGCACGGTCCGTTCCAGGACGTGCCACCGGACCCGGTCCGGGCGCACGCCGATCGGCCCGGTGCGGTCGCCGACGGTGCGCGGCAGCCGGTCGTCGTCGAGCGCGTGCGGGTCGGTGAGCAGGTACACCGCGCCCCAGACGTTCGCGTGGGGGTCGGAGTACCAGGACTTGAGCGCCATGCCGGGCAGGCCCTCGTACGCCATCGCGCCCGGCCCTCGCGCCCACGCGCGGAGCGTCTCGACGGGCACACCGTGCCGCTCCAGGTCCCACTCGGCCATGACGACGAACTGCATCTTGATCCGACCTCCGGTCACGGGAACGGGTGCGGCAGCACGGGCTCGTCCGGGGACCACGCCGAGGCCAGCCCGAGGCGTGCCGGCACCGTCCCGAGGCGCTCGATCCCCTCGATCCTGCGCAGGTGGTGGCCGAAGGTCATGGTCAGGCTGCCGGTGACCAGCACCTTCACGCATGACAGGCCTGCCGCACGGTGCTCGTCGGTGGTCTGGTCGACGACGATCACGTCCTGCCCCTCGGCGAGGAAGCGGTCCACCATCTCGCGGACGTCGTCGGCCATCGACGCGTGCGTGAACTGGCCGTCCCGCTCCGCCTCGGCGAACGAGACGCTAGGGCCGGCGTCGAGGAAGTCGAGGTGGTGCCGCATGCGGGGGGAGCCGAAGTACGTCGAGTGGTCCGCCATGGTGCGCACGAGCCCCGGGTCGTCCACCATGCGCTCGGCGTCCTGCGCCAGGGTCGGGAACCGGCCGATGAAGTCGTTGAGGAACGGGCCGATCTCGCTCAGCGCGTTGAGCGCGGCCTTCTCGAGCGAGGGGTGGGCGCCAGCCGCGCACACCTGGGTGGGCCGGTCGGTGACCGACGGGTCCGGGTGCCGTGCGATCGCCCACACCGACGGGATGCCGTTCTCGGTCGTCTGGTCGTGGAGCCGGACCTGGTAGCCGGTCTCCCGCTCGACCGCCCGCAGCTGCGCCGAGACGGGATGGTGCCTGGCGGTGTCGACGCGCAGACGCGGCAGGGCGAGCCGCCGGTACCAGGCCATGAGGAACGCATCGCGCTCGGCCACCTCCAGCAGTGCGTGGAAGATCGCCTCCTCCATCGCGGAGCCCAGCGCGCAGCCGTTCGATACCTCGTACAGGAACGGGCCTGGACCCTCGTCGTGCGCGACGTAGTAGTACGCCTGCTCCTGGAGCACCAGCACGGGTCGTTGCTGGGCGAACGAGTACGCCCACACCCACCAGTACGGGGTGTGGGGGTCGAAGTCGCGGTAGTGGTTGCCGGGGTCGGCGTACGTGCTCGCCGGGTGGACGCCGAACAGGCGGGGGTCGACGGCGTCGTCTCCCAGCGCGGCGAACGACGACCGGACGGTGGTCCGCCGCCCGCCGGGCTGGACGCCGCCGTAGCGTTCGAGCGCTTCGAGGATCGCCGTCGCCTCGCTCTCCTCATAGCTGCGGCTGCGGCCGAAACCCGGTTCGATCCACTCGTGCCGCCGCAGCTTCATCAGCGCACCGGCGACGGCGAGCCCGCCTTGCGTGTCACGCTGCAGCGAGTGCAGGAGGCCGCAGAACGGGTCGACGTACAGACGCTTCAGCGTCTCTAGACGCGAGACCGGGTCCTCGTACCGGTAGCTGCGAGGGTCCGGCTTGGTCCGGTGCTCCAGCACGAGATCGGCGGACTCGGGCGAGTCGTCAGGAAGCGTTCCGCACGTCGCGCACAGGGGGTCAGGCAAGAACCGGTGGGACGCGAGCTCGAGCGTGCGCGCGTCGACGCGGACGACGGTCCGGGTCGGTGTCGGCTGCTCGGCGGTCTGCGCGATGAGGGTCCGGGCGGCCGCCACGACGGTTCGTGCCAGGACGTCGGGGTCCGCCGGCTCGGAGACGACAGGGTCGAGGTCCACCCACCGCTCCTCAGCCCGCTCGATGTCGACGGACCTCGGCGTCGCCAGTCGGTGACGCGTGAGCAGGCAGGTCGGGCAGCCGGGTTGCCGCGCGTCGTGCGTCGTCACCAGTGCGGCGCCCGGGCGCAGCAGCACCACGACCTGCCCGGCGGCGGACGCTGCCTCGTCGTCGGGCGTGCCGGTGACGTGCACTCGCAGACGCCACGGGTGGACGGCCGGTGCGGCCTCGTCCCACGCGGCCCGGAGGTGCTGCTCGACGGCCCGGCAGTGAGCGGACCACGTGCGGACTTCGGACAGGACAGCGGTCACGGTCGGGAGCCTCCGGGGGCGAGCAGGACGAGGACCTGGTGGGGGAGCACCGCGTCGACGGACGGGCCGCCGGACAGCGGGACGACGAGCGGTGTGCCGTGCCGTCCGAGCAGGGCGGCGAGCGAGGTGACGTCGGGGACGCCGTCGCTCGTCGCGGCCGGTGGACGGTACGTCCGCGGCGCCGCGACCCCGTTGCCGGGGCTGCGGGACTGGTGGCGCAGCAGCGCCTGGACGACCGCCGCCTCCGCGGCGTCCCGTGGACCGTGGTCCGATGCGCCCATGACGACGGCGTCCGGTGCGACCCGCAGCGCGACGAGGTCGAAGGGCAGCCCCTGCGCGACCAGCATCTGGTCGCACTCCTGATCGGTCGCCAGGAGGTCGGCACCGGTGGTTGACGGCGGCAGCGGCGCAGGGTGCCAGGTCACCTGCGGGTCCGTCGCCGCGAGGCGCGCGGCGAGCTGGACCGCCGCCGCGTGCGCGGCGTGGTGCGCTGTCGCACCGAGCGACGCGACACCGCCGGACCCGGCCGTCGCCCGCAGGACGTCGTCACGGCGGAGCACGACGGGCGCGCCAGGGCGGCTGCCCTGTGCGAGCGGCTGAGCGGTGACGCTCGGGGACAGGCGGGAGAGGCCGTAGCGCAGGACGGCCTGCCCGACCGCGTGGCCGCGCGCGTGCTCGAGGGTCCACCCGTGGCCGAGCACCACCTCCCGGCTGCCGTCCGCGTGTCGGACCGTCGACCCGGAGAGCTGCAGCGGTAGCTGACGGAGCCCGGCTTCCGAGGGGACGCCCACGGGGCTCGTCACGTCGTCGACCAGATGCGCGCAGCGCCGCGAGATCACCAGCGGGTCGCTCAGGTCTTCGACCGCGCCGACGCCGCCCGCCACCCGGTCCCCGTCGGTCCGCACGAGGCGGTGCTCGTGCACCGCGAAGGGGTCGACGGTGAGCCGGACACAGCGGTCCGCGCCGGACGCGTCCGGGCGGGCCGTCGCGGCCAGCGTCCGGGCCACCCACGGCAGCCAGGCCTCGGCGCCGTGCGCCGCGCCCGGCAGGGCGGCGGCGCCCGACGCGCCCAGGTACCGCAACAGCTCCTGCGCCCCGGCGGCGCGGTCTGCGGCGTCGCCGCGGAAGAGGCCCAGCCACACGTCCTCGCTCCGCAGGACGAGCCGGAAGCCGACGGCGCGCTCGGGGGCGTCCGCCGGGTGCACGTCGCCGTCGACGACGGCGAGCCCGGGCGAGAGGGCCGCTGCGGGCCGGGGGAGCACCACGCCGTGACCCTCAAGGAGCGTTGCCAGCGCCTGCGCGGCGCGGTGGCCGGCGGGCCCGGTGCGCAGGCCGGCGTGCAGCGTCCTCGTCGCGGACGCGTCGGAGCGCTCCACGGTGATCGCACCCCGCGCGACGAGCGAGTCGACGAGCCGCCCCATGCGCGCGCGGTTCCCGTCGGGGAGCGGCGCCAGCAGGCTCGCCGGGTCGGTCGGCTCGGTGAGCCGCTCCCGGATCCAGGCCACGGGCCGCTCGAGCCCTGAGCCGCGGAGCTGGTGGACCCCGCGCTCGTCGTGGACGAGCACGCCCCAGTCGTGCGTGGTCACCACCGCGTCGTCCGACCATCGCAGCACGTCGGTGCTCATGCGGGACGCTCCTGGAAGGTGTCGGAGGGGTGCGGCGTGCCGAGCAGGAACTCCCCGACGGTCGTGCACTCCAGCGGGTCCAGGCCGGTCGCGCGGGAGAACAGGTCGCTGTCCCCGCTGCCGATCGCGCAGGCGGCGAGCCCCATGTCGGTGGCGACCAGGTACATCGTCTGCATGAGGACGCCGACGTGCTTGAGCATCACGGCGTAGCCCATCTGCTCGTACTTCCACAGGATCCGCCCGAACCGCGGTGCCATGAGCACCGTCACCTGCGGCGGGGTGTCGACGGTTGACGAGTGGGTGGCCTCGCGCAGCAGCGCCGCTACATCGGGGTCTGCCAGCCCGTCGCGCACAGGGGCCAGCCCGTGCGCGGTCGGGTCGTACACCCACAGGCCCGGGTCGATCCCTTCGACGTGCCGCACGAGCAGGTACAGCTCGATCTCGTACACGGACCCGCCCGACGGGTACGGCTTGCTCGCGTACTCGACGCCGTCCACCTCCTGCGCCGCGCGGAGCCGCGCGGTCCGGTAGAGGAACTCGCCAAGGCGCTCGCTGGTCAGCGGGGCGTCGTCGTCGTGGCGCCGCGTCGAGCGGCGGTCTTCGAGGACGGTGTGCAGGCTCGACGAGCGCTCGCGCCAACGCTGCGGATCCGCGGTCACGAAGGGCACGGTGACGCCCGCGCCGGGCGGGCGCAGCGGCGGGGGCGCGAACGTGCCACGCGCCCAGAACGTGCCGCCGAACCCGCGCTCACGTCCATAGCGTCGCGACCGCTCGTGGAACCACAGCTCGTGGGCGGACCACTGGCGGTGCCGGAGCTCGGCGGCCTCTGCGTCCGGCTCGACGAGCACGCCGCACCACGCCAGCACCTGCTGCTCGAGCACGTCCACCTCGCGGCCGTCCGGGTCGAGGCACCGGCTCATCCCGGTGACGTCCGAGAACGTGACGTCTCCCCAGGAGTGCGGAGCCTCCACGCTCCACCCGTCCGCGGTCGGTACCGCGACGACGTGCCGGGACGGGGTCAGGCGTCGCCGGTGCGCGGGGACGTCGCGGGCTGCCGGCGGGCGCCGTGGGACGACGGTCATGACGTGCCCTGACGTGCGCTCGACGGTGACGGTCAACCATCCGTCGTCGAGCAGCCCGGCGAGGACGTCGTCGGTGCCGTGCCCCGTGAGCACGGCGGCGTCGACCTCGACGCCCCGCGGGTCGGACAGCTGTTCGACGAGTGTCGCCGTCGGCTCGTCCCACGCGCCGAGGGAGCGGCTGCGCGGCCAGCGGACCAGTACGGCGAGCTCCGGGGACCGCGCGAGGTACACGCCGGGCGCCAGGGCGAGACGCAGCGTCGTCCCGGACGAGGGCGTGGGCGTGCGCGCGGTGGAGGGCAGGGTGAGCTCAGGCACGGTCGAGGCCTCTCACGACGTCGGCTGCGGTGGTGCTGGTCAGGTCCTGCGCTGCCCGGGTGAGCAGGTAGCAGGTGTAGAAGCGGTGATGCGGCGTCAGGCCCAGCTTCGTGAGGTGCAGGTACGCGAGGTTGAGCACGAGCCGGTACCGCGCGAACCAGGCGCTGGTGCGGACCTCGTCCTGCCACCCGCGGTTCGCGGCCAGCGCGGCGTGGAAGGCCGATCCCCGGAACAGGTCCTGCGTGGCGGGGAGCGCACTGCCCCCGAAGAGCGCGAGCGGGTCCGTGGCGTCGACGACCGAGCCGAGGGTCATGACGGTGGCCGCGGTCGCTGCCGGCGGCGTGCCCGAGGCCGCCTGCTCGGCCGACTCGGCGAGCAGCCCGGTGAGCGTGGGACGGTGGAGCTCGTATGCCCGGTCCCAGCGCTCGCGCGTGCCGACCACGGCGTCCGTGCCCAGGTAGGCCTCCGCGTGCGACGCGAACGACGGGTACGTGGCGCGCAGGTCGGAGTCGGTGAACCAGGTGGCGATGCTCGCCAGCAGATGCACTGCGTACGCCTCGACGCGCAGGCGGCCGGCCGAGATCTCCCCGAACAGGTCGCACTCGGGCACCCGCAGCGCCAGGTGGCTCGCCCGGACGGTCCGCGCGAGGGCCTCGTCGGTGCCGTCGACGTCCCGAGCCGCCAGCGGCCGCAGACCGACGCTGCCGTCCGGCAGCCACGGGAAGAGCGGCCGGGCCCGCCGCTCGTAGCGCGCGAGGCGCTCGTGCAGGTCGACGTGCTGCCCGGGCTCTACCTTCGCGCCCGGGCCGAGCGCCGCCAGGAGGTCGGACGCGCGCTCCACCAGTCCGTCGGCCTGCAGCGCGGCGACGGCTTCGTGCGACGCGCAGAAGCACATCGAGACGTGCGGTCCCCGCCACCAGTCGGTGTCGACGTAGAAGGGCCGGCGCCCCAGCAGGCGGTCGCCGGCGAGCGGCCGCACGACCTCCTCGACGACCCGTGCGGCGTCGCCGTCCCAGCGCACGAGGTACAGCTCCCACCACGGCTCCGGCGTGCTCATCGGGCCGCCCAGACGTTCGCGGGTGCCTCGTCGGTGAGCAGGTCCCAGGCGATCCGGCGGACCGTGACCTCCTGCTCGAGGGTCAGGCCGAGCCGGTTGCACAGCAGGTGGTGACACACGTCCGACCCACGGGACCGGTCGGCGGGCGGCACGTCGGCGGCGAGCAGACGCACGTGGAGGCGCTCGAGGGACGTCCGCCACTCCTCGCACCAGGGGTCGGCGCCTGAACGGGCGCGTGACAGGAGCCCGCGCAACATCTCCGCGGCGGCGCGCGGTGGCTTGCGACGGTCGAGCGGTGTCGCCGACGCCCAGCGGTCGACGAGCTCGTCGCGGGGTCGGGCCGACGGGCCGACGTCCTCCCGGACCCACCCGGTGAGCACGAGCAGGGTCGCGACGGTGAGGACCTGGGTGGGAGCGGGACGACCGAGCAGCACGCGAGCAGCGAGCGCCGAGGACTCCTCGAAGTGCTGCTCGTACGCCCGCAGCGACGCCCCGTCGCCGTACTTGTCGACCTCGGGCACGTACGGCTGCTCCCAGACGTGCCCGTGGGGCTGCCAGCCGAGCACCTCACGGTCCTCACCCTCGCGTGCCGCGAGCCGACGGGCGATCTGGTCGTAGACCTGCTCCGGGGCGGGGTACCGGGGGTCGTGCTCGGCGAGCCACGCGCCGGCCCGATCGCGCACGAGGGCCACGGCGTGCTCGCGGTCCGTCGGGCGCAGGGCCAGCCGCAGCCGCACGTGAGGGCCGCCCTCCCAGTAGCGCAGGTAGAACCAGGCGGTCCCGGGGTCGCGCTCCTGCAGATCGTCGACGACGTCGACGATCACGGTCCGCAGCAGCTCGTCGGTGTCCCCGTCGCACCGCACGTGCAGCGATGTCCAGGTGCGCTCGGCGCCGGTAGCGGGGGCGGGCATCAGGCGGCCCTCCGCATCTCGTCGTCCACGAGGTGCGCGGGCACCTCGATGAGGAGCTCGACGGCAGGCGCGTCCGGGTGCCGCCCGAACGGGTCAGGCAGGGCCTCGTCCAGCACGACGAAGTCGGCACCAGCGCTGTGCCGCAGAAGCTCCCACACGGTCCACCACGAGTCGAGGTCCAGCAGCATCGGCTTGCGTGACTTCGCCTTGTCCCCGCGCAGGTCGCGACCCCAGGCGCGGGCGTAGCTCGTGGCGGGCAGGTCGCGGTCGCTGAGCCAGCCCTGCAGGTCCTCGAGGTACGTGGCGTGGGATCGGTCGGTCCGCGGGCGTGGGAAGTCCGCGGCGGGCACGATCCACCGGCGACGCTGGACGACGAGGTCCTCCACCTGCACGCGCGGGATCCTGGTGATGCCGGCCAGGCTGCCGAGCGCCAGGTCCGACGCGAACGGCGGGCTGCTCGGGTGCAGCAGGTAGGCGTCGCCGAAGACGCGTTCCATGAACCGCGCGAGGGGCGGGAGCTGGTAGTCGGCGAGCATGCCGACGTGCGTCGGCTGGACGCGTGTGCCGTCGCGGGCATCGACGAGCTCCACGAGTCCCGTCGCGCCGGTTTGCACGTGCAGCCGGCCGACCGGGAGCCGCTCCTGGCCCGGCGCGGGACCCGTGGTGCAGGGGTAGTCGATCGCTGCCGGCAGCGTGGCGCGTCGGGCGTTGAGCGACGAGCCGTGCGTCCCGGTGTACTCGGCGGGCAGCGTGTGCGTCCCGCGGGCGACGCTGACGGGTGCCGGGTCGAGCCCAGCACAGCGCATGAGGTGGTCGGTCCGCGCGCGGCCGCGCCCGTGCCCGCCGTGCACGACGTTGACGACCCACCGGGCGTCGGTGGTGCTCGCGGCCTGCAGGTACACGGCCGCGGGCCCCGTGCTCCGCAGCCGCTCCGGCCGGGTCCGCAGCTGGTCCGCGACCTGCTGGAGGCTGAGTCTCGTCACGCCGTCGCCGTGCTCGGACGGCCGCGGGACCAGCTCGGTGCACCGTTGCCGCTCATGAAGGAGCTCCAGCAGCGGTGCGGTGAGCTGGGTGGCTCGCGTCGACGGGCCCGGCTGGACGGGCACGGGTGAGAACCACGTGCGCAGGTGATCCGCGAGCGGCCCCTGGCCGCGCTGCAGCTCCTGGTGCACCGCCTGGTAGAACTGGAGCAGCGGGACCGACCGGCCCGGCGGGACGACGGCGGCGGCGTACGTGGAGACGGCGAGCCGTCCGGGCCACTTGACGTCGAGGACGGCGAGCCACGACCGCGCGGCCGAGACGGTGGCGAGGTCCGCAGCGGACGGCCGCTCCGCCGCCGGAACCGTGACGGGTTCGGTGAGCACGGCCGACTCGTGGACGAGCACCAGGTCGGGTCCGAGGTCGTCTGCCGACCGGCCGAGCATCGCGAGCAGCTCGCGGACGGCGGCGTCGAGCAACCGGTGCTCGGTGCGCAGGCGCTGCGGATCGGTCGGGGACGGGCACTCGGCGAGCACGGTCGCCAGGCGCCGGAGCGTGCCGAGGTACGGCACGTCGGAGGCGACGCCGTGCTGCTCGATCCACGCGACGAGGTCGCCGACCGGCTGGTCGACGCTCTCGGAGACGGGGCAGACGGCCTCCAGGACGCCCGAGCGCAGCAGCGTCTCCACGGTGTCCGCAGCCGGGGTGCTGTCGTCGGCGCACCCGGCGACGCGTCTCGACCAGGTCGTGGCCGCTGCGGTCCGCGAGGGAGCCTCGTGCACCAGGCGGATCGCGGGGTGGTCCGGGAAGGAGCGCAGCTGTTCCGCGGGGGGAGGCCCGAGCAGCACGAACCTCTCGAGAGCCTCGACCCAGGTGAGCGAGGGGTTGGGGCGCAGGTCCCACCTGGCGGCGACCGCGGGGCGCTCTGCCAGGTCGTGGATGAGCAGCGCCCAGATCTTGCCGTCGAGCTGGCGGACGAGGCGCGTCGAGCCGGGGTCGGGGGTCGTCGATCTGCCGGCACTGCCCTCGGCCCCGGGACGGCCGGTACAGGTGAACGTCGAGAACGGGCTGGTCTTCGCGGCGGCGCGGTAGACGAACTGGGCGACGCGTGCGGCGCGCTTGTCGGAGGCCATGCGTTGCGGCCAGTCGTCGGAGTCGACGAGGTCCTCGAGCGACGGGGCCGACTGCAGCACGCCGTTGCGCAGCAGGGGCGCCGTGACGTGCTCGGCAAGCAGCTCACGGGTCCGCGCGCGGTCCGCCGCGAAGGCGGTCTCGACCTGGACACCCTCCTGGAGATGGCGGGCGAGCGCGTCGTCGACGCGGCGCAGCGCGTCGGCCAGGGGTGCCGGCAGCGTCGTCAGGACGTCCTCGCCCGGCACCCGGCCGCGTCCGAGGGCGCGCTTGATCCGCAGGAGGTTCTTCTGGCGCTGCGGGTCGATCCCCTGAGCGCCGATCGCGCGGAAGAGCTCGGCCGCAGCCGCAGCGGTGCAGCGATCCACCTGCGCGCGGGAATCCGCGCGTGCGTCGAGTGCGGTGCGGGTGTGGGTGAAGCGCAGTTCTTTCAGGGTTCTCGCAGGCAGCGCGGAGAGGCGGACGTCGAACACGGCGTCGTCATCGGGACCGTCACCTGGAAAAGTCTGGCGAGAGTGGGTCGTGCCCATTCCTGAGTTCCTTTCCCGGAGGTCGGTCGGCTCGGTCGGTGCCGGGTCGGTGGGGTGGCCGGGCGCGTCCGCCGGCGACCACCCCACCGGTCGTCTCAGGCGCTCCTGGACGTCAAGCGCTGCTGGACGGCGCCGAGCAGGAGCAGCAGGGGTAGCAGAAGCAGTTCGTCGACGCCCCGACCTCGGTCATGCCGTGGCCGGCGGTCAGGGAGGAGACGTCCATGCTCTGGTCCTCGAGCTCGAAGACGTCCATGGGCAGGTCCCGAAGGGCGTTCTGGTTGCTCACGATTTCTCCTGTCGATCGGTGTCGAGAGCAGTGCGTGCTCGGAGCGGTCCGGAACTGGCCGAGCAATCAAACTGCCCATCGGGTGGAATACCCGACATCAAGGAAGTTACCGGTCCCGGATGGCTCTGGCAACCTCTTCGGCGCGTCAAGAAAGTGATTGAAGAATGCACAAAAAATACCCTTCGCGAGGGTATGAAAATGGGACCGACCGGATGCTTTCCGATCGGTCTGGCACGGTGGTCGTGACGCGCTCGACGAGACGCGGCGCCGCGGCGCAGGGACGGGCTGTCGACGTCACCCCGGAGCGCCGACAGCTGCGGGACGGGCGTCGGTCCGGCGGCGGCCGCCGCCGGACCGGGCGTCACCCCCCCGCGGCGCGCCGTCGGTCGGCCAGCACCCGCGCTGCGGTGCGCCGTCCACCGGTCTGCCTCAGCCCTGCACGGCGCGCGATCTCACGGACCCGCGGGTCCTGCGTCCGCGTGTCCCGGCTGAGCGCGTCCAGCGCGGCCGGGGTGCCCAGGTCGAGCAAGGCCATCGCCGCCGACACCCGCACCGTCCCGTCCGGGTCGTCGAGCGCCTCGGAGAGCGCGTCGGTCGCACCCTCCGCACCAGGACCCATGAGGCACAGGACCTCGGCGGCGTGGCGACGGTTGTCCGTCGCGCCGCTCGCCAGGACCGCGACCAGCGCGGGCACGGCGACCGCGCCGAAGGACGCGAGGTCACGGGTCACGCCGTTGCGGACGGTGTCGTCGCCGGCCGCCAGGTGGGCCACGACCGCGGGGACTCCCCGGGGGTCCCCGAGACGGGTTAGCGCCCACCGCGCCTTCGCGGCGACGTGCGGGTCGGCGTCGGACGTCAGCGGCAGGATCGCGTCCAGCGTGGCCGGGTCGGCGACCTTGCTCAGGACGTGCAGCGCCCGCTCTCGCGTGCCGGGGTCGGTGCTTGCCAGGGCCTCGAGCAGGAGGGGCGTGGCGCTCCGGACGCGCGTGATCGCCCAGGTGAGCGTCTCCCGGACGAACGGGTCCTGCTCCGACCACAGCCGGGCCACCAGCTCCGGTGCCGCGCCCGGGTGGGCGAGCTCGCCGACCCTCAGAGCGGCGGCCTGACGCACGTCGCGGTCGAGGTGCGTCAGGGCGCCGAGAGCGTCGTCCACCTGGGCGTCGCCGGTGGGCGAGAACGTTGCCGTCATCACGAACGTCTGCTCCGGTTCCATGTCGGGCACACTAAAAGTTGACGTTGCGAGAAGGTCAACAAGGGGGTGCTCGACCGTGCGGTACTCGATCAGCCAGGTCGCCACGATCTCCGGTGTCTCGGCCCGGACCCTGCGGCACTACGACGAGATCGGGCTGCTCGCGCCGCAGGAGGTCTCCGCCAACGGGTACCGCTGGTACGGCCGGAGCCAGCTGCGCGTGCTCCAGCGGATCCTGCTGCTGCGCGACCTCGACGTCTCGCTCCCGCAGATCAAGGCGATCCTCGCAGGGGAGGACGACGAGGCCGCCGCGCTGCGCCGCCACCTCCGGCTCGTCACGGCCGAGCGCGACCGCCTGGACGCGATCGCCGGCACGATCCGCCGGACGCTGGACGATCTCGAGGGACGTCGCAGCCTGCCCGACGGCGAGTTCTTCCGCGGTCTGCAGGAGCGCCGGGCCCAGCTCGCCGCCACGCTGCGGAAGAGGTTCGGCACGGCGGTCGACACCGCGCTCCCCGCGCACGACCCGTGGCCGTCCAGCTGGACGAGGGACGACTACCACGAGGCCGAGTCCGAGGCCCGGGACCTCTACAGCCAGCTGTCGCGCGCCCGCCGGGCCGACCTGGACCCGACGTCCTCCGCCGCGCTCGACATCGTGGCGGCGCACTACGAGGCCGTGCGCGCCACGTGGCCGGCGAGCCCCGAGGCGTACCACGCGCTGGCGGACCTCATCGAGTCCGACCCCGCGCAGCGTGTCGTCGTCGGCGGCGACGACCCCGACCTGCCCGCCTGGCTGGCTGCGGGGGTCCGGGCGTACGCGGTGCGTCGCCTGGGCCACCGACCCTGAGCGCGCTGCCCGGCGCACCGCTGCAAGGTCGGTGGGCCGGGCGGTACGGCAGGTCGCTGTCGTCGGCGTGCGCGGCCCGCTCGTCGGGCAGCACCGCCTTGACGGCGGCGACGGACCGCTGCCAGGGTCACGTCCGACCCGGCGGCCGGCCCGCACGGTGTCCCACGCCGAGCGCGAGCCGGACGGCTCGACACCTGCACGGCGCCACCCGTCCGGCACCCGGAGGGCACGATGAACGACGTCCCGGGCGGGCGCATCGCCCGACGCTTCGCGGTCGCGGCCCTCGTGGCGGTGGCTGTCGTCCTCGGGGCGCTGACCGCGTGGTCCCTCGCCGGGCCCGACGAGCGGCCGGGTCGGCCGGCAGCGTCGCGGTCGCCTGCGGCCTCCCCGACCGCGACGACCACCCCGACGCCCATCCGCACGTCCGCACCCACCAGCACCCCGACGCCCGCACCGGCACCGACGCCGACCGCCGCCCCGGAGGCGTCGCCGAGCCCAGCGCCCCCCGCCGCACCGACGACCCTGGGCGACCCGGTCACCGGCGTCGCCACCTACTACACGGCCGCCGGGCCGGCCGGGGCGTGCATGCCCTGACCTTCCCCGCGAACGGCTACACCGCCGCCGCGGGTCCGGCGCTGTTCGACGAGGGCCGCGGCTGCGGGTCGTGGGTCGAGGTGACGGGCGCCCGCGGGACCGTCCTGGTGAAGATCGACAACCTGTGCCCCGAGTGCGATGCGGGCCACCTGGACCTCAGCACCGAGGCGTTCGCCGCCGTCGACGACCCGGCGAAGGGCGTCGTCCTGATCGTCTCCCGGGTGGTGCGCGACCCCCCGGTCGCCGACGGCCTGGCGTTCAAGGTCAAGGACGGGTCCTCGCCGTGGTGGCTGGGGCTGCACGTCGACAACGTGGGCAACGCCGTGGCGTCCGTCGAGGTCGCCGACGGGGAGGGCCCCTTCCGCCCTCTGACCCGGCAGTCGTGGGGGTGGACCCTGGAGAGCAGCCCGGGCGCCGGGCCGTACCGCGTCCGCGTCACCGACGTCCACGGTCGGTCCGCCGTCGCCGACGGCCTCACGCTGAGCCCGGGCGTGCTGCAGCCGACCACGGTCCGGCTCTACTGACCGCCCCGACCAGCACCGGCGGCCGACGCCTGGGGCCCGGTGCCCCGCAGCGGCACGCGTCCCGGTCACCCGTGGTCTGATGGGGCATGGACCTGACCGACCACGCCCCCGGCACGCCGTCGCGCGGACGGCTCGGCGCATGACCCGCGTCGTCGTGACCGGCGGGAGCGGCAAGCTCGGACGTGCGGTCGTCGAGCACCTGGCCGCGCACGGGTACGACGTGGTCAACGTCGACACCGCGCTCCCGCCGGACGGTCAGCCGGCGGTGTTCAGCCGGGTCGACCTCACCGACCTGGGCCAGGTGACCGAGGCGCTCGCCGGCATCGACGACCGGTACGACGGCGTCGACGCCGTGGTGCACCTCGCGGCCGTCCCCGCACCGGGTCTGCGCCCGAGCGGCGCGACGTTCGCGAACAACGTCGTCGCGACCCACCACGTGTTCAGCGCCGCCCGCCGCGCGGGCATCAGGAACGTCGTCTGGGCCTCCAGCGAGACCGTCCTCGGTCTGCCCTTCGACACGCCTCCGCCGTACGTCCCGGTCGACGAGGAGTACGCCGTCCGCCCGGAGAGCACCTACTCGCTCGGCAAGGCGGTCGAGGAGGAGATGGCCCGGCACTTCGCGCGCTGGGACCCGGACCTCAAGCTCATCGGCCTGCGGTTCTCCAACGTCATGGAGCCGGATGACTACGCCGCGTTCCCGGGCTTCGCCGCCGATCCGCGCAGCCGGATCTGGAACCTCTGGGGCTACATCGACGCCCGCGACGGTGCCCTTGCGGTCCGGCTCGCCCTCGAGAGCGACCTGCGCGGGTTCGAGGCGTTCATCATCGCCTCGCCCGACACGGTGCTCGACCGCCCGTCGGCCGAGCTCGTCGCCGAGCACCTCCCCGACGTCCCCGTGACGCGCCCGCTCCAGGGCCGCGAGACGCTCCTGTCGATCGACAAGGCCCGTCGCCTGCTGGGCTACGACCCGCAGCACACCTGGCGAGACGAGGTCTGAACGGGCTCTGGGTCGTCACCGCTGGAGCGTCAGCCGTCCCAGGGGCGGGGGCAGGTTGTCGGCGTCGGCCCGCTACGCCTCCGGGAACCTCGCGATCCGGTCGAACGAGCTCACGAGCCACGGGCTCATCGCGAACGGGGCGCCTCGACGGCCTGGCGCAGCTGCGCTGCATGTGCTCGCGTCGCTGTGAGCGACGAGCGGACCGCCGGGGCGGGTCTTCGGGCGGCAGAAGGCGGATGACGCGTATTCGGTAGTCACGGTTCTTGACTACCGATAGGTAGTCGAAGCGTCCGTTCCCAGAAGCGGGCGGTCTTCAGGTCGAGCGCGACGAGCAGGCAGCGTCGGACGGTCGTCGTGGCCGATCGCAGCGCCCGGACGCTGACGTCGCAGGCCTGCATCCGTGGGTACTGGAACGCGCCGGTCGACAGGGCCGGGAAGGCGATGGACTCGGCGCCGACCTGGTCCGCGAGCGCCAGGCTCGCGCGGTACGCGCCGGCGAGCAGGTCCGCGGCGGGTTCGTCGACGCCGTACCGCGGGCCGACGGCGTGGACGACGTGGCGCACCGGTGGCGGGAACCGGAACGCGGGGGTGATGACCGCACCACCCACCGGGCACGGCGCCAAGGGGCGCAGCGCCTGGAGCAGGTCGGGTCCCGCGACCCGGTGGACGGCGCCGTCGACACCACCCCCGCCGATGAGCGGGCTGTTCGCCGCGGTGACGACGACGTCGACCTCGACGCTGGTGATGTCCGCCCGCACGACCTCGATCTGCACGACGACACTCTGCCTGTCCCGCACAGGTCTGCGCACCGACCGCCGAGGACGATCGCCGGGTGGTACAGCTGAGCGCCAGATCGGGCCCGCGCGGGGCGTCGACGACCGACTCTGGGGCGCGGGACCAGCCGATCAGCTGCGGAGGGCCTCGCTGGGGTGGATGCGACGCGCGCGGACGGATGCGGCCACGCCGCCGATCATCCCGACCGCGATCCCGCCGACCAGGGCGAGGGGGATGTGCCCGAGGTCGAGCACGGGCGTCCACCGGCGGGCGATCGTGATGGCGAGCAGGGCGAGGATGCCGATGCCCGCGCCCGCGGCCCCGCCTGCTGCGCCGACGAGGCCGGCCTCGGTCATGACGAGCGCGCTGACGTCGCGGGCGCGGGCACCGATCGCGCGGCGCATGCCGAACTCGCGCGAGCGTTCGAGCACCGACATGGTCATGGTGCTGGTCAGGGACACGACGGCGGCGAGGATCGCGACACCCGTCAGGACGAGCAGGATGGTGCGGACGTCGCTCTCGACCTCACCCCGCAGGGTCGCGGGGTCGGGCGGGACGGTGAGGACGAATGCGTCCGGGGCCTGGGGGCGGAGGACGAGCGGTGCCTGCTGGGCGACCTGGCGGGCGGCGCCGGTAGCTGTCACGAGGTAGACGTCCTGGGTGCCGGCGCGGCGGATGCCGGTGGCGACGTCGACGGTGGTGATCACCGACTGGGCGACGTTGGTGACGCGGATCCCCAGGTCGACGATGCCGCGCACGACGTACGAGCGACCGTCGATGACGACGGCGGGCCGGGCGTCGAGGGGGCCGAGGTCGAGGGCTTCGGCCACGGTCTGCCCGACGAGCACCTCGTCGTCGCGCAACGTGGTCGGGGTCCCGCCCGCCCAGCGGACGTCGAGCTCGGCGGCCTGGGCGATGTCGGGCGTCGCCCCCATGAGGAACACGGAGACGCCGGTGGTCAGGCTGCCGGGCAGGGCGACGTCGACGGAGTCGTGGTGCGTGAGCAGCGCGGCGTGGTCGACGCCGGGCAGGTCCTGGAGCGCCCCGAGCGCCTCGGGAGGCACGCCCTCGGCGGTGCCGTCCGTGACGACCGGCATGCCGGCCGCGGGGTCCGGAACCTCGAGGGTGAGGGTCACCGCGCGGTTGACCCGGGCGTCGAACCGCTCGGAGACCTGGGCCTGAGCCGATCCGGCGAGCCCGACGGTCGTCAGGGCGAGTGCGACGCCGACGGCGACCGACGAGGCGAGGGCCGCCGTGCGTCCCGGGCGGGAGGTGAGCGACGCGAGTGCGTCGCGGGCGATCGAGAGCGGCGACAGACCACGCCGCGGGGCCTGGGTCGTGACCGGCTCGGGCGTCTTCCGGGGTGCGGGCGTCGAGGCGGCGCCAGGCCCGGAGACGATGAGCCCGTCGCGGACCAGCACCCGCCGGGGGGCGCCGGCGGCGATCTCGGGGGAGTGGGTCACCAGCACGACCGTCGTCCCGGCCTGGTGCAGCTCGCGCAGGAGCCGCAGGATCGTCTGGCTGGTCTCGGTGTCGAGGTTGCCGGTGGGTTCGTCGGCGACGATGACGCCCGACCCGACGGAGAGCGCACGGGCGATCGCCACCCGCTGGCGCTGCCCGCCGGACAGCTCGCTCGCCCGGCGGTGCGCGGTGCTCGCCAGTCCGACACGGTCGAGGGCTGCCAGGGCGCGCTCGCGCCGGACGTCGGCCCGCACGCCCGCGTAGTACATGCCGAGCTCGACGTTGTCGA
Organism: Cellulomonas oligotrophica; assembly: GCF_013409875.1. GTDB lineage: Bacteria > Actinomycetota > Actinomycetes > Actinomycetales > Cellulomonadaceae > Cellulomonas > Cellulomonas oligotrophica. The sequence continues at coordinate 2,366,553 of NZ_JACCBK010000001.1, read as the reverse complement.
CGACCGTGCGGTGGTCCATCAGGTGGAAGCCCTGGAAGACGAACCCGAAGATCTCACCGCGCAGCCGTGCCCGGGAGCGCTCGTCGAGGTCGGCGGTGTCCTGCCCGTCGATGAGGTAGCGCCCGCCGGTGGGTGCGTCGAGCAGCGCCAGCACGTTGAGCAGCGTCGACTTGCCGCTGCCGGACGGACCCTCGACGACCACGAAGTCCCCCGGCGAGATCGTCAGGTCGATCCCGCGCAGCGCGTGCACGGGCTCCGCGCCGGGGTAGGTCTTGGTGATGCCGAGGAGCGTGAAGGTCGTCAACCGACCTTCACCTGGTCCCCTGCGGAGAGGGTGCCCGCGGTCACGGGCTCCACGGCGCTCGTGCCTCCGAGCCTGCCGGTCTCGCGGACCTCGACGTCGACGAACGTGCCGCCGTCCTCCTGGCGCAGGACGGTTGCCGTGCCGTCCGCGTGCAGGGTCACGGCGCGGGCCGGGACGCGCAGGGCCTCCTCGGCGACGGACGTGACGGTGATCGTGGTCAGCACGTTCGTGCCGAGCCATGCCCCGTCGATGGGCCCGGTGCTGAGGGTGATCTCGACCTCGGGCGCCTGGTCGGCGCCGGTCGGTGGTGCGGGGATCGGTCCGAGCGTGCCGTCGACGAGCGTGCCGTCGCCGCCCACGAGGGTCACGGCCATCCCCTCCGTGAGTACCGGCAGCACGGAGACGGCGACCTTGGCCTTGGCGACGATGGCCCCTTCCCCGACGGTGAGCGTGGCGTTGTCCGCGGTGAGCACGGTGCCGAGCCCGGGTGTTGCGCTGACGACGCCGGGCAGGGATCCGACGACGACGAGCTCGCTGCGCGGGACGACGACGAGCGTCTTCGGCGCCGCGGGCGCGGCCGGTGCGGTGTCTGCCTCGGTGTCCGTCCCGGTCGTCGCGGGGGGCGCGTCGGCGGATGCCTCGGCCTCCCGCTCCAGCGGCTCGTACCCGGCGGCCCGGTAGAGCTCGCGCACGGCCCGCGCGGTCTGCGGCCCGAACGGCCCGATGCCCCCGGTGGAGAACCCACGGCTGACCAGGAAGCGCTGCAGCTGCTCGACGTCGGGCCCGGTGTCGCCCTCGACCATGTCGCGGTAGTAGGGGAACGCACCCGTGGTGGCGATGACCGGGCGGCCGTTCACCTCGAGTGCGGAGGCGCCGGCCGTGAGCTGGGAACCGGCCGGGACGCTGACCTCGGTGACGACGCTCTGCGGGTCCGCGCCCAGCGTGATGCCGACTGTCGTCGCCGACGCGCGCACGACGTCCGACCGTGCGGTGATCTGCTCGGACAGCTCCCCGAGCGTCACCGCGGCGAGGACGTCGCCCGGCGGCGGCGGGGCCGCGTTCGCGGCCACCTGCGCGGGGGACTGCAGCGTGGTCGCCGCCCACCACCCGCCGCCGAGGGCGCCGACGACCACGACGGCGACCACGAGTGCGGTCGTCCCGCGTCGACGTGCCCTCATCCCAGACCGGCCTCGCGCATGACCTCGTCGACCCGGGCGAGGTAAGCCGCCTTCTCTTCCAGCAACCTGGCGAGCGCGTCCTCGTTGTCCTCGACGATGCTCACCTGCCGGCTCCACTCGGCCTCGTAGAGGGCGTCGGCGTAGCCGGAGCTCTCCTGGCACTCGGCGTCGAACGTGGCAATCCGGATCTCCTCAGCCTGCTGCTCCGGCGTCTGCGACTCCTCCATGCCGTCGGTGACCCATCCGAACGTCGCGGCCATGGCGTCGGTGGGCATCCCGCCGTCGTCGCTGTTGGGGCTGGAGGGGAGGTCGCTGAACCCGAGCGGCTGCATGCACCGGACCCACTCCTGCGCAGCCGCCACGACCTCCGGCGCACTCTTGGCGCCCGTCCACGCGGACATCCCTATGCTTGCTACGGTGCTGTCGATCCTGGCCCAGTCCTCGGGCAGCACCTCGCGCGCCTGCGCCGTGCAGGCACTGAACTGCTCGTGCTGCTCGGGCGACCAGGTCGTCGCGTCGGCCTGCGCCGCTCGGATCTTGTCGACGTCCGGATCGGGCGCGCTCCCGTACCCCCACTGCGCAGCGGTCTCGGTGTTGAAGAGGCTGCGCTCGCTCGCACTCATGGTCGGGGAGCTCCGCGTGACGTCGACGTCGGGCCTGTCGTAGGCGAATCCGTTCTCACGCATGCACGGCTCGACCAGCACGTGAGTGACGTAGCCGTACTTTCCCGGGATCGTGTAGGTGTCGAGAGGCATGGACCACTGCATCCGGTTCTTCTCGACCCCGGTGCCCGCAGTCGCGGCGCTGCTGCCGGTCTCCGAGCTGTCTACAGGCCCGTCGGTGACCGTGCAGCCAGACAGGGTCGCAGCAAGGATGACCGCACCGGTCACGGCTCGGACCGACACTAATGATCTCATTCACCATCTCCTGGTGGAAATTTTCAGCGTTTCGGCCGGTGACTACTCGCAGTCGGTGTCGAACGATGCGAACCTGGCCGACGAGATCTTGTCGTTGAAACTCGCCGGAGCGTTCCCCGACGAGTCGCCCAGGTTCCCGTCGCCCGATCCATAAGGAAGCGGGAAGAAGAGGCCGCGGTACCGCGCATCTACGTAGTAGTAGGCCGGGTCATGCTGTCCCTTGTTGGAGACCGAGCTTGCACGGTCGTTGGCGGCCGAGCTCGTACCTGACCAGGTGGCGGTCTCGAGATCGCGGTAGCACTGATAGAACCTGACCAGCCGGTTCTCGACCGAGTCGGTGCGGTAGCCGGTGTCGCCCCAGAAGCACGAGTATCCCGACGGGCAGTCTGCCGTTGCTGCTGATGCTGGCGTTGCGAGACCCGTGGTGCCCAGTACGAGAATTGCCGCAGTCATGCCCGAGGCGAGCGTTCGGCGCAGGGTGCGACCAGTGTGACTTGCGGGGAAGCTCATCGTTTTTCCCGTCATCTCGAGCGTCATGCTCATTCGTGAGCGGGTCAACATCGTGTCTCACCAAGGCACCTCCCCGGGGGGGGGTTTAAGTGTGATGTGGGTCACCTCCAGGGGCCATTCCCACGGGTGTGATGCAGGGCCTGTTCACCTGACGACGTTCTGCCGCCTGGACGGGCCCGGCCTGCTCGTGCTCGCCCAGGACCTGCGCTCGGATCGGGCGGTGTCTGCTGGCCAGGCTGTCGATGACCTGGCCGGGCTCGACCGGTGGTGCCGACAGTGCAGTTGCGAGGGCCGATCGCGCGACAGCGCGACGCGGCCACTGGTGCACGAGCCTTGGGCTGGCGGCCGACGACGTCCAAGGTCACGATCCGCCGCTACCAGTGCTTGCTCGCCGTCGCGTCAGGCGTCAAGACGCCTCTTGTGCCGCAGGGCCGCGCGCCAAGCTGTCCCGAACGCGCCGCGGTGGACTCTGGTCGGGTTCGTCTCTCGGCATCTGACGGTCGCCCGCTTCGCCGAGGCACTTGCCGTCTGGGACCGCCAGCGACAGCAGGTCCATTGCGGGTTCATCCACGCCGTACCGCGGTCCGACGACGTCCACCTCGACGCTGGTGATGCCCGCCTGCACGACCTCGATCTCCACAGCGACACCCTGCCCGTCGAGGAGCGGTCCCGTCCGCCTGAGGGTGACGGGCGGGTCGGTCAGGAGGGTGTGTCGAGGGTGAGGTCGACGTCGACCTCGTCGCCCGCGGCGAGCCCGGACTCCTTGCGACGGTCGCTGCTGAGAGGCAGGAGGCGGCGGCCGTCGCGGGTGCCGACGGTGGTGCGGTAGGTGAAGGAGCCGATGGTGACGACGACCTTGGGCCGCCCACCACCACCCAGGGCCTGCATGACCTCCTCGGGCACGGGGATGCCCGTGGTCGTGCCACCCGTCGCCAGCACGGTGGTGCGGTAGATCATCAGGTCCTCCCGGTCCGTGGAGGTCTCGATCGTGGCACGCGGCGGGCGCCCTGCCCAGGTGGACCGCGTGCCTGTTCCACGGGGAGGGTTGCGGTCCTCCCCGCGGATCGGGTCAGCGGCGGTGGGGGCGTCGTCGTTGCCTCCCAGGGTCCGGGGCTCGGCGGTCGACCTCCGGGTCAGCTCGTCGCGGTGCCGTACTCCGCGTCCGTCACGTGCTCGAGCCAGGTGACGACCTGCCCGTCCGCGTCGGCCTGGTGCAGCGCGACGTGGGCCATGAAGCGGTCGGGGGCGGCGCCGTGCCAGTGCTCCTCGCCGGGCTCGACGACCACGACGTCGCCGGGGCGGATCTCGACGGGCTTGGCCCCGCGGCGGGCGACGAGGCCGACGCCGTCGGTGACGTAGAGGGTCTGCCCGTGCGGGTGGGAGTGCCAGGCGGTGCGGGCGCCGGGGGAGAAGCGCACGTGTGCGCAGCCGACGGCGGTGTGCTCGTCGGGGGTGCGGACGGTGTCGACGAGCACGTCGCCGGTGAACCAGTCGGCGGGGCCGCGGGCGGTCTGCCCGTCACGGGTGATCTTCACGGGGTCTCCTCGGGTGTCGGTCGGGTCAGGGCTGCAGGAGGACCTTGATCGCGCGGCGCTCGTCCATGGCCCGGTAGGCCTCGGCGGCGTCGGCGAGGGGGAGCGTGAGGTCGAAGACCTTGCCGGGGTCGATCTGCCGGGTCCAGATGAGGTCGACGAGCTGCGGCAGGAACCGGCGGACGGGAGCCGGGCCGCCGTGCAGGTGGACGTGCGAGAAGAACAGCTCGTCGCCGGGCAGCGCGACGTCGTGCGCGACGCCCACGTAGCCGACGTGCCCGCCGGGGCGGGTCGCGCGGATCGCCTGCATCATCGACTCCTGCGTGCCGACGGCCTCGATGGTGCTGTGCGCGCCGAGCCCGCCGGTGAGCTCCTTGATCCGCGCGACTCCCTCGTCTCCGCGCTCGGCGACGACGTCGGTCGCGCCGAGCTCGCGGGCCAGGGCCTGCCGGTCGGCGTGCCGGCTCATCGCGATGATCCGCTCGGCGCCCAGCTGCCGGGCGGCCAGCACGCCGAGGAGGCCCACGGCACCGTCGCCCACCACGGCGACGGTCTTGCCCGGCCCCGCCTCGGCGGCGACGGCGGCGAACCAGCCGGTGCCGAGCACGTCGGAGGCGGCCAGCAGCGAGGGGATCAGGTCGGGGTCGGGCGTGCCGGGGGTCGCGACGAGCGTGCCGTCGGCCAGCGGCACGCGCATGAGCTCGGCCTGGGACCCGCCGACGAAGTCACGGTGCACGCACGACGTCTGGTACCCGGCGCGGCACGTCTCGCACGTGTTGTCGGACGCGAAGAACGAGCCGACGACGAAGTCGCCGACCTGCACGGTGCGCACGTCCGCGCCGATCTCCTCGACGACGCCGACGTACTCGTGGCCCATCGGCCGGGGCTCGGCGAGCTGCTCGATGCCGCGGTAGGGCCACAGGTCCGACCCGCACACGCAGGCCGCGGCGAGGCGGACCACGGCGTCGGTGGGCTTCTGGATCGTCGGGCGGGGCAGCTCCTCGACGCGGACGTCGCCGGGGGCGTGCAGGACGGTGCCGAGCATGGGTTCTCCTGATGTCGTACCGGGGCCCCGGGGTGGGCGCGCGGCGGGGGTGGGGTGGTGGCGCCCGTCAGGGGGCGCGGTCGATCGTGACGGGGGTGCCGTCGGGCAGGTCGACGAGCGCGTCGACGCTGCCGTCGACCTGCCCGAGGACGGCGATGCCGGGGTAGTACCCGACGTCGGCGTAGTAGAGGACGACCCCGTCGGACGGCGCGTAGTAGCCGATGGTGCCGACGTCGGGGTCCGCGCCCTCGGGCATCTGCTCCATGGTCAGCGGCCGGGGCGGGCTGCCGATCTTCTCCTGCCCGCCGAAGTCGTCCATGGTGATCGTCACGGGGAGCTGGTCGAGCAGGGAGCGGGCGGCGGGGTTGTCGTCCAGGTGCGCGTCCAGCCGCAGCCCCTCGGCGACGATGACTATGCGGGTGCTGCCCACGGGGTCCTCCGGGGTCGTCGGGGTCGGTTCGGGCTGTGCGGCCGGCTGCGTCGCGGGCGCGCCGGTCGGGACGCCGTCGGCCGTCGTCGGTGCCGTCGGCCCGGGCGCGCAGCCGGCGCCGGTCACCAGGGCGGCGACCAGCACGGCCGCCGCCCGGACGGGTCGGCTCCTGCGGGTCGGGCTCTGCGCGTCGTGCACGGCTGCTCCTCGCTGCGGTCGGGTTCCCGTCGATCGTGCTGCCGCCGGCCCCGCACCCGCCAGCCGGGTGCGGGGCCCTGTCGGACCCCCCTCTGCCGCGGCCCCGGCACCAGCGCCCGTCGGCCGCAGCCGGGGGTCTGGCGCACCCCTGTCTGCCCGGCCGTCGCGTGCCTACGCTCGACCGCATGGACCCCCGTGACGAGCTGCGCGACCTGCTCATCAGCCGGCGTGCGCGCCTGACCCCGGAGCAGGCGGGCATCACCAGCGTCGGCGCGCGGCGGGTGCCCGGGCTGCGCCGGGAGGAGGTCGCGATGCTCGCGGGCGTGTCGACGGACTACTACACGCGGCTCGAGAAGGGGAAGGTCGGCAACCCGTCGGAGTCCGTGCTCGAGGCGGTCTCACGGGCCCTGGGGCTGGACGAGGCCGAGCACACCCACCTGCTGGACCTGGTCAGGGCCGTCACCCGCAGCCGCCCCGCCGCCCCGCGCACCCGCCCCGGCGGTCCGGCCCCCCGTCCGAGCCTGCAGTGGATGGTCGACGCGATGACGGAGGCCGTCGCCTTCGTCGGGAGCCCCTTCCTCGACGTCGTCGCGATGAACCACCTGGCCCGTGCGCTGTACTCGCCCATGCTCGGCAGCGCGGGCGACCGCCGCCCGAACTTCGCGCGGTTCGCGTTCCTCGACCCCGCCGCGCGGGACTTCTACCCGGACTGGGACGGTGCCGCGCGCGTCTCGGTCGCACTGCTGCGGATGGCCGCGGGCCAGCACCCGCGCAGCCGCGCGCTCTCCGGCCTGGTCGGCGAGCTGTCCACCCGGAGCGAGGACTTCCGGGGGCTGTGGGCCGCCCACGAGGTCCGCCTGCACCACGCCGGGACGAAGGTGTTCCACCACCCCGTGGTCGGGGACGTCGAGCTCAGCTACCACCAGCTCGACCTGCCCAGCGACCCCGGGCACGCGCTGACCGTCTACAACGCCGTCCCCGGCACGGCGTCCGCCGACGCCCTGCGCCTGCTGTCCGCGTGGGCCGCGACCCGCGACGCCGCGGAGGTCCACGGGACCGCCTGACCCTGGGTGACCTCACGATGGCGCTCGGCCGTGCCGCCACCGGCGCAGGCTCCCGTCGGACGCGCGCGCCGCGGGGGGAATGCCGCGGACTTCTCCGACCAGGATGACCATCGGGGCGGGCGTGAGTGCCGACGCGGCCGGCGAAGACACCGTACTGTGTCTCGGAAGGGAAGCCACCGAACGGTGGCATTCTGTCCGTGGCACCGTACGGGGGCCTGAGGGGGTGGCATCGTGAACATCGTGAGCGTGCGGGACCTGCAGGTTCTCGTGCGGAACCGTCGTCAGGAGCGCGGCCTGACGCAGGCCGAGCTGGCCGAGCGTGCGGACGTCTCCCGCAAGTGGGTCTACGGGTTCGAGAACGGTGCGCCGGGACGGGTCGAGCTGGCCCTCGTCCTGCGGGTGCTCGCCGCACTCGACGTCACGATCGACGCGCGTGGTGCCGAGGACGAGGCCCTCGTGCCGGGGGGCGGGTCGATCGCCGTCCCCGATCTGGCGGAGCACCTGGCACGCGTCGCGGCCGAGGCCCGCCGGGACGCCCACCCTGGCAGAGAGGACGGCGGCAGCGATGGCGACGGCGCCTGACGAGCTCGCGGTCGTCATGGAGGGCCAGCACGCCGCCACGATCAAACGGGTACGAGGGTCCGTGCGACTGACCTACGAGCGGGAGTACGTCACACGGGGAGGCACGCCGATCTCCGTCGGCATGCCGTTGTCGTCGGCCCCGTACGCCAACGGGACCGTGGCGCCGTGGCTGGACGGACTCCTCCCGGACAGCGAGGCCGTGCGCAGGTCGTGGGGGCGCAGGTTCGCCGTCAGCGCGTCGTCGCCGTTCGCGCTGCTGTCGACGCCGGTCGGTGAGGAGTGCGCGGGCGCGGCGAGGTTCGTCCCGCCGGAGCGGCTCGGGCGGGCCCTGGCAGGCGACGGCGACGTCCGGTGGCTCTCGGAGGCCCAGGTGGCCCGACGGCTCCGCGACCTGCGGCAGGACGCGTCGGCCTGGTTGGGCACCGAGGTCACGGGCAGGTTCTCGCTCGCGGGAGCGCAGGCCAAGACCGCACTCCTGCGGGACGACGCGTCCGACCGTTGGGGCGTCCCGTCGGGTGCCGCAGCGACCAGCCACATCCTCAAGCCCGCGATCGCCGGTCTCGACCAGCACGACCTCAACGAGCACCTGTGCCTGCGGGCCGCAGCGCTCGCCGGGCTGGTGGCCGCCCCGACTCGCATCGTGCGGTTCGAGGACGTGTCGGCGGTCGTGGCGACGCGCTACGACCGGTCACCAGGATCCCCGTGGCTCCGGCGCATCCATCAGGAGGACGTCTGCCAGGCCCTGGGACGCACGCCCGCCGAGAAGTACGAGAACGAGGGCGGGCCGTCGACCACGGACGTCTGCGCGCTGCTCCGGTCGGTGCTGCCCGTCGACCACGCGCTCGAGGGGGTTCGCCGGTTCTTCGACGCCGTCACCTTCAACTGGCTGGTCGCGGGCACGGACGGGCATGCCAAGAACTTCTCCCTGCTGCTGGCGGGGCCGCAGGTCGCGTTCGCGCCCCTGTACGACGTCGCGTCCGTGCTTCCGTACGAGGACGCGACCCTGCGCAACGTCCGCCTGGCGATGCGGTACGGCAGGGACTACTCGTTGCTGAGCCGGATCCCGACGATGTGGCCCAAGGTCGCGGCGGAGTTCTCCCTGACCGTCGACGAGGTGCGCGACCGAGCCGCGAGCCTCATGGATCGCGTACCCGGCGCGTTCGCCGCCGCGGCCGCCGACGACGACGTCAGTGCCCTCGGCAGCGACCTCCCGGGGCGTCTGGCCGAGCTCGTCACCCGTCGCATCCAGCGGTGCCGGCAGTCGCTCTGACGGCGTGCGACCGCAGAACCGTCCCAGGTCGGACTCGGATCGGTCGGGGTGCGGTCCGTCCCGGTCAGGCCAGCCAGGCCGCACGGGCGGCATCCGGCGTCGGGAGGTGGATCGAGGCGAGGACCAGGCCTGGTGCGAGGGGTTGCCACCAGTGTGCGGGTGCAGGCACGTGGACGACGGTGCCGTGCAACGACGACGGGTCGACCCCGCGCTCGGCGGAGACCTGGGCCACGACGTCGGACAGGGCACCCAGATGCCGGGAACGTGCGGCGAAGGCGTCCTCGTGCGCCGCGGCGAGGTCGGAGCGGTCCACGGCCCGCGCGGCGTCCTGCAGCTCCGGGGTGCCGGCGAGGGCCCCGAACCCGTCGAGCGGCTGCCCGACGTGCCGGCGTCGCGCCTCGCGGGCGGTCGCCCACGCCGTCATGGCGGCGGAGTCGTCGGGGGCGCGGTCGGCGTGGTCCTCGACGACCAGCCGGATCAGGTCGCGCCACCAGTGCAGCCATGCGTCGGTCAGGTCGTCGGCGGGCCGCGCCGGTGGGGGCGGGGTGACCGGGGGAGGGACGTCCTCGGCTGCGACGACCAGCCCGAGGGTGTCGCGCACGAGCAGGGCGGTCGTCAGGAGCGGGTCGTCGCCCTGGCTCAGGCTCCACGAACGGTGTCCGGCTGCGTGCACGGTGACCTCACGGGGTGTGCGGGTGGCACTCCTCGGTCACGCTACCGGTGCCGCCGCCTCGCCGGACGGGCGTGCCACGCCGAGCCGGGCGGCCAGCCAGTCCTCGGCGCGGGTGCGGTACTCGCGGGAGACCGGGGCGTCGGCGGCGAGGGACTCCAGCGCGTGCGGGCCGCCGGGCACGACGTCGAGGACGCAGGGCACCCCCGCGTCCGACAGGCGGCGCGCGTAGTCGGCGTCCTCGTCGTGGAAGAGGTCGACGTCGCCCACGCCCACCCAGGCGGGCGGCAGGCCCGACAGGTCGGTGCGCCGCGCGGGCGCCGCGTACGCCGGCACGTCGTCCCCGCCGGGCGGGCCGCCGAGGTACGCGGACCACCCCGCCCGGTTGGACGCGTTGTTCCACACGTAGTGGCGCACCGCGTCGTGCGAGCGGTCCGCGGCGGTGCGGTCGTCGAGCATCGGGCAGAACAGCCACTGCGCCGCCGGCTGCGGGCCGCCCTCGTCGTGCACGCGCAGCACCAGCCCGGCGGCCAGACCGCCGCCCGCGCTCTGCCCACCCACGGCGACGCGCGCCGGGTCGACGCCGATCTCGTCCGCGTGCGCCAGCACCCACGTCCACGCCGCGTGCACGTCGTCGAGCGGCGCCGGGTACGGGTGCCCCGGCGCGAGGCGGTACTCCGCCGACACGACCACGACGTCGAGGTCGCGCGCCAGCGCCACGCACCGGGCGTGGTCCTGCGCCGCGCTGCCGACCACCATGCCGCCGCCGTGCACCCACAGCACGGCCGCGCGCGTGCGCGCCCCCGCCGGGGTGAACACGTGGACGCCCGCGCCCCGACCGTCCGCGAGGTCGACGTACCGGTGCCCGACGCCGTGCAGCACCCGCGGCGGGCGGCGGCTGGAGCCCCCGGCCTGCATGAGCGCCAGCGTCCACCGCCGCCGCACCGGCGGGTTCGGCACCAGGCGGAACGTGCGCCGCAGCTGCGGGTGCAGGTCGGTGGCCCGCAGGCGCTGCGCGCGCGGGGGCTGCTCGGAACCGGTCACGGGGTCACCTCGGGTGCCGTCGGGGGAGGAGGGGTCCAGCCCTGCGCGTGCCGCAGCGCGATGCCGTCGAGCACCAGGTCCAGCGCGAACTCGAACTCGGCCTGGTCGTCGCAGCCCGTGCCCACGACCGTCGCACCGTCGTGCCGGGCGGGCGACGCGATCGCCGCGACGTTCGGGAACCGCTCCAGCACCGCGCGCAGCGTCTCCGGGTCCGGGGGAGCGGCCGCCGGGGCCGGGGCGACGAACAGCTCCTGCGTGAACCCCCACGCCCGGCTGCCGAGCGCGTGCATCACGTGGTGCGTCAGCTCGTCGGAGAACCCGTCGCGGCGCAGAACCGCGATCGTCGCGTCCAGGTACTCCAGCACCGCGGGCGTCTGCGTCGTGCGGGTCTCCAGCACGCGGCGCGCCCAGGGGTGGCGCAGCAGCGCCCGCCGTGCCGAGAGGGTCCGGTCGCGCAGCGCCGCCCGCCACCCGGCGCCGGGGTCCGGGGCGTCGATCTCGGCGATCACCTGCTCGACCATGCCGTCGAGCAGCGCCTCCTTGTGCGCGACGTGCTTGTACAGCGCCATCGGCACCACGCCGAGGTGGTCCGCCAGGCGTCGCATGCTCAGCGCGTCCACACCCTCGGAGTCGGCCAGGGCAACCGCGGCGGCGAGCACGCGCTCGCGGTTCAGGCGCTCGCGGCGCGGCGACGTGCCGGGTGCTCCCACGGTCACGACCTCCGTCCCCCGCCCTTGACTGGCGTACGCCGTACACCCTACGGTCCCGATCGAAGGTGTACGCCGTACACCTCGCGATGAGGGAGCCACCATGACCCCCGACCGATGCACCGCCGCGCTCGCGGGCGCGCTCTACCTGCTGACGTTCGTCTCCTCGATCCCCGCCGTCGCGCTGCTCGCGCCCGTGCTCGTCGGCGGCGACTACCTCACCGGCCCCGACGCCGACGCCCGCGTCGTCACCGGCGCGCTGCTCGACGCCGTCAACGCCGCCGTGTGCATCGGCACCGCCGTCGTCCTGCTGCCGGTGCTGCGCCGCACCAGCGAGGTCCGCGCGGTCGGGTTCGTCACGTCGCGCGTGATGGAGGCCGCGATCATCCTCGTCGGGGTGCTCGGTGTGCTCGCCGTCGTCACGCTGCGCGGCGTCGCGGCGGCCGTTGGCGCCGACCCGGCCCTCGGTGCCGTCGCCGACGGCCTCGTCGCCGTCCGCGACCAGACCTTCCTGCTCGGCCCCGGGCTGATGTCCGCGGTCAACGCGCTGCTGCTCGCGTCCGTCGTGCTCCAGGCCCGGCTCGTGCCCCGCGCGATCCCGCTGCTCGGGCTCGTCGGCGCCCCGCTCCAGATCGTCTCCGTGCTGGCCACCGCCTACGGCCTCAACGAGCAGACCTCGCCGCTGTCGATGGTCGCGGTGCTCCCGATCTTCCTCTGGGAGCTCTCGTTCGGCCTGTGGCTCGTGCTGCGCGGCTTCCGGCCGGGGACCGCTGCCGTCCCGCGCGAGCAGCCTGTGGCGCACGCCCGGTAGGGGGCGGGGTGATGCCGGGGCCCTGCCAGGATGGCGGCATGACCGTGCGCCTCGGGACCCCGCTCACGCCCACCGCCACCCGCGTGCTCCTGCTCGGTGCCGGCGAGCTCGGCAAGGAGGTCGCGATCGAGCTGCAGCGGCTCGGGGCCGAGGTCGTCGCCGCCGACCGGTACGCCGACGCCCCGGCCATGCAGGTCGCGCACCGCGCGCACGTGGTCGACATGCTCGACCCCGTCGCGCTGCGGGCGGTGGTCGACGCCGAGCGCCCGCACGTGGTGGTGCCGGAGATCGAGGCGATCGCCACGCAGGTGCTCGCGCAGATCGAGGAGGAGGGGCTGGCGCGGGTCGTGCCGACGGCGCGCGCGACGCGGCTGACGATGGACCGGGAGGGCATCCGCCGGCTCGCCGCCGAGGAGCTCGGGCTGCCGACGTCGCCGTACCGGTTCGTCGAGGACCTCGACGGGCTGCGCGAGGCCGTCGCCGCGCTGGGCGTGCCGTGCGTGGTCAAGCCGGTCATGTCGTCGTCGGGCAAGGGCCAGTCGGTCGTCCGGTCGGCCGACGACGTCGACGCGGCCTGGCGCACGGCGGTGGAGGGCGGGCGTGCGGCGGGGCGGCGCGTCATCGTCGAGGGGTTCGTGGACTTCGACGACGAGATCACGCTGCTCACCGTGCGGCACGCGGGCGGGGTCACGTTCCTGCCGCCGGTCGGGCACGTGCAGGTCGACGGCGACTACCGCGAGTCGTGGCAGCCGCACCCGCTGGGCGCGGACGTGCTCGCCGAGGCCGAGCGGGTGGCCGGTGCCGTCACGCACGCGCTCGGCGGGTGGGGCGTCTTCGGCGTCGAGCTGTTCGTGCGCGGCGGTGAGGTGCTGTTCTCCGAGGTGTCGCCGCGCCCGCACGACACCGGGCTGGTCACGCTCGTCTCGCAGGACCTCTCGCAGTTCGCGCTGCACGCCCGTGCGATCCTCGGGCTGCCCGTGCCCGCCGTCCACGCGCTCGGCCCGGCCGCGTCGTGCGCCGTGCTCGCCGAGGGCACCGGCGTGCCCGTCTTCACCGGCGTCGACGCGGCCCTCGCCGAGCCGGGCACGGACCTGCGGCTGTTCGGCAAGCCCCGCGTCGCCGGCCGCCGCCGGGTCGCCGTCACCCTCGCCCGAGGCGCCGACACCGCCGCCGCCCGCACCCGTGCCCGGGCGGCCGCCGCCGCGCTGCGCGTCGAGCTGGTCGAGCCGTGATCCCCGTCGGGGCGCGGGCGGGCGACGTCTCGGACGGCGGAGGAGCGGCGTGACCGACGAGGTCGAGCTCGGGGGCGGGAACGTCAACCGGGTCGTGCGGGTCGGGGACACCGTCCGCCGCACGGCCGGCCCGTGGACGCCGACGGTGCACGCGCTGCTCGCGTGGGTGCGTGCGCAGGGCGTCGACGTGGTGCCCGCACCCCTCGGCCTGGACGCCGACGGGCGCGAGGTGCTCGCGTGGGTGCCCGGCGAGGTCGGCGGGTGGCCGGTGCCCGCCTGGGTGTGGGACCTGACGGTGCTGCGGGACGCGGGGCGGACGGCGCGACGCTGGCACGACGCCACCGTCGGCTTCGCGCCACCGGCGGCCGTGTGGCGGTCCCCGGTGCGCGAGCCCGCCGAGGTCGTCTGCCACAACGACCTCGCCCCGTACAACATGGTCCACGCCGACGGTCGCCTGGTCGGGATCATCGACGTCGACATGGCCTCGCCCGGCCCGCGCGCGTGGGACCTGGCCTACCTCGCCTACCGCATGTGCGGCTGGTGCGAGGACATGCCGGCCCCGCCGGGCCCGGCCCCGGCCGAACGCCTCGCCGTGCTGCTCGACGCGTACGGCACCGACCGCGCACCCGAGCCCGCGGCGGTCCTCGTCACGATGCGCGAGCGCCTGCTGGACCTGGCGGCCTGGACCGACGCCCACGCCGACGCCACCGGCCGCCCCGAGCTGCACGACCACGCGGCGATGTACCGCCGCGACGCCTCCCGCCTGCCCTGAGCACCCGGCGCGCGGGCCGGGCGCCCCCCCCCGGGTCAGATGTACCCGCCGGCGGCGTCCGCGACGGGCTCCGGCACACGGGTGAGCACGCCGCGCACCAGGAGCGTCGCGCGCCCCGGTGCGCGCACGGCCAACCACGGCGTGTCCGAGACCGGGCACCGGTGCCCGCTGCCGGCCGCCGGCGACAGGTCCGGGACCAGTGCCTCGACATCGGCCTCGGCCGGGACCAGGTGCGCGTCGAGGTACGTGTCGGCCTCCGTGCCGCGCAGCCCGATCGTGCCGAGGCAGAGGCACTCGCGGGCCTGGCTGTTCATCGCGCTCTGCTGCTGGGCGCGCCGCTTGCGGGCCGTGAGGCGGATGCCCGCCTTCAGGCGCCACACGCCCGCTGCGACGCCGAGGCACGCCACGAGCGTGAGCACGCAGAACGACGCGGCCGAGAACTCGGGGGTCTGCGCGACGTCGGCGAGGGGGTCCTCGGCCAGGCCGCCGAGCGTCATGACCGTCGGCACCACGAGGAGCGCGGCGCCGACCACGCCGCCGAGCACCCGGCGCGTGAGGGGGTCGAGCGTCTGGTCGTCGTCGCCGAGGAGCTGGCGCACGCGCCACACCGCACGCCGGTCGGTCCGGGTCAGCCCGGCGGTCGGCCGCTGCCCGGCGAGCACCCACACGATCCCCGCCGCGACGATCCCGGCTCCGGCGACCAGCGACGTGAGGCCCTGGGTCACGCTGAGCGCCACCAGCGCGGCCGCGACCACGACGGCGGTGGCGCGCAGCACGGTCGTGCGCAGCGGGGCCGCCGCGGGGGCGCGCTCGTCCAGCAGGGCACGCAGGCCGGCGACGTCCGGGCGCAGGGCCACCATCGCCTCGAGCAGCAGGCGAGCCCCGGCGCGGTCGTCGCGGGCCTCGAGCCGCTCCACGACGTCGAGCGTCGGGTGCAGGTGGTCCTCGGGCTGCGGGTACATGCCCGCGACCGCACGGGCGGCGGCCTCGACGGTCGCCGCGGCAGCCGACGGCGACGTGGTCGACCGGCGCAGCACGTCCGCGACCGCGCGACGGCGCAGCACGACCATGGTGGGGGTGGCGGACGTGGCCACGGTCCGCCACGCGCTGTCGGCGACGTCGTCCTGGCCCGCCTGCTCCGCTGCCGCGGCGAGCAGGTACGCGTGCGGCGCGACGTGCTGGCCCTGCAGCCGACCACCGGCGCGCAGCAGCGACGCGAGCGCGTCCCGGTCGCCCTGCGCCGCCCAGGCGGCGAGGGCCACGACGTCCTTCCAGGTCGTCGCGTCGGCCACGGCGGCCTCGCGGTCGACGTCCCCCAGCAGGGCGGAGGCCGTCGCGGGGCGTTCGGCGAGGATCGCGGCGCACGCGCGCTCGACCGCCAGCTCGTCGCCGGGCGAGGCCTGCGCCGCCGCGTCGGTGAGGTCGGCCACGACCGTGAACTCGTCCATGCGGGTCGCGCTGACCGCCCAGCCGCTGAGCAGTGCCTGGGCGTCGATCGTCGCCATCGTGTCCTGTCGTCGTGTCCTGCCGGGACGCGGATCGCCCGGGTGGACAGGAATCTCTCAGGAGCAGCGGTGCCTGCGAGGCCGTTAGCCACCACCTCAGAAGTGATCCCCGTCACATGTGGTAGCCCGTGCGCTCAGGGCCAGGGTGTGCCAGCGGCGTCGCGGCGAGGCTGTCCGGGCGCCGGTGCGCGAACGGTCCCGTCGTCACGACGGGCCGGCACCCCTCGACGAGCGCGGGCGCGGGTGTGGCGGCCGCGAGGCCGAGGTCGGCCTCCGGGCCCTCGCTGGGCGGGCTTCTATCTAGCAGACGGACGGGTTTCTATCTAACAAACGGACGGGTCTGAGTCATGCAGATGGACGACGTCCCGTCGGGCAGGTGGCCACCGCAGCCCGCCTGCCGCCACGAGCGTGGTGTCGAATGCTCAGCATGCTGAGCAATCGGTAGAGTGCTCGGGTGACCGCAGCCCCGTCCGGCCGCCTCCCCGGAGACGAGCCCGCACCGACCCGCCCCCTCGCCCGGAAGGCAGGCCTCGGCCTGCGGGGCCTCGTCGGTGCCGCCCTGGTCGTCGCGCCCGTGGCCGTGGTCGCGAGCACCGGCGACACCGTCGCGCACCAGCACCCCGCGCTCGCCGCGCTGCTCGCCGTCAGCCTGCTGGCCGGGGCGCTCGTGCTCGTCCGCGTCGTCGTGCTGGCACGCCGCGCGGCGCGCCCGACCGGGCGCCGCGTCCTGCGCACCGTCGGCGCCGTCGCCGGGTACGGCGCGCTGGCCGTCCTCGCGGGCGTCGCGTGGTGGCTGCGCCCGTTCCCCGCCACGGACGTCGCGCTCGCGGCCCTGGTGCCCGACGACGCCGTGGACGTGCAGGAGACCGCGGGCTGGTACGCGTTCGTGCCGCAGGGCGCCGCGCCCACCACCGGCCTCGTGTACTCCCCGGGCGCCCGCGTCGACGTCCGCGCCACCGCGGCCGTGCTGCGCCCGCTCGCCGAGGCCGGGTACCTGGTGGTCGCGCTCAAGGAGCCGCTCGGCATCGCGCTGACCTCGCCCGACCAGTCCGCGCAGGCGATGGCCGCGTTCGACGGCGTCGACCGGTGGGCCGTCGGCGGGCACTCCCTCGGTGGCGTCGCCGCCGCGCAGTTCGCCGCCGGCCACGACGACGAGGTCGACGGCCTGCTGCTGCACGCGTCGTACCCGATCGGCGGCATGAGCGGCGCGGACCTGCTCGTGACGTCCGTGTGGGCCGGCGAGGACGGCCTGACGACGGCCGCGGACATCGAGGCCTCGCGGGCGAACCTGCCCGCCACCACCCGGTTCGTCGAGGTGCCGGGCGCCGTGCACGCCTTCTTCGCCGACTACGGCCCCCAGCCGGGCGACCGCACGCCCCTCGTCCCGCGCGAGCAGGCCCAGGCCGAGATCCTCACGGCCGACCTCGCCCTCCTCGCCTCCGTCGCCGGGTGACACGCTGACGCCCGCGACGCCGGTACGCGATGGTGGTGCCAAGGGCTGCAGGGAGGTGTGTGACGCACGGCAGGTCAGCCCCGAGGCGGGGCGCGAGAGGGTCTCTGACCTGCGCAGACGCCGGTCGGGCCCCGACGGGGCCGGGACGATCGGCGTTCCGCGGGGCGTCCCGCGGACGTAGGCTCGGCACGTGGCCACCTTCTCCGCTGTGACGCGTCAGCACATCCTCCAGGCGATCGCGGAGTACGACACCCGGGGCCGTGACGACTTCCTCGGGGTCTACGGCTTCACGCCCTCGACGGCGGCGACGTTCGAGCACGAGGGCCGCTCGTACGAGTCCGGCGCCGTGCTCGGCGTCGCGCACCGGCACGCGACGGGCCGCCTGGCCACGTCGGACGAGTTCGCGAGCAGCGTCGACGCCGCGTCGTCGATCCTGCGCAAGCGCGGGTTCGAGGTGACCGCGCCCGCGGCCCGCCCCGCCGCCCCCGTCCGGGCCGAGCCGCGCAAGCGCACGCAGAGCGCGCAGCCCGCCAAGCCGGCGCGCAAGTCCAACGCCGCCCCCGAGGCTCCGCCCGTCCTGTGCCCGACGTGCTCGATGGTCCTGCCGGCGACGGGCTTCTGCGACTACTGCGCCTGAGCGGGGCCGCGTCTACTCCTCACGGCGTAGGCAGGACGGTCCCGCGGGATGACGCGCACCGGGGGCCGCGTGGCGCACGATCGACGCAGACGCCGCGCAGCACCCTGCCGGACGCCGCCCCCGACGACCGGAGACGCCATGAGCCACGACGTGCGCACCGCCCCGCCCCGCCTGCGCCCCGCCGTGCCCGCGGTCGCGCAGCCCGCCGGCCAGGCTGCCGCCGGACCGGCTGTCGACCGCGGCACCGTCCGCTACGTGCTGGTGACGGCCCTGCTCGTCGTCGCCGCGGTGACGTCCGGCGGTCTGCTCTCCGCGGTGGCCCTGGCCCTGCCCTGACCCGACGCCCGGTCAGCGGCGCGTGCGTCGCGCCCAGGCGAGGACCGGCAGGAGCAGCAGGGACAGCGCGCCGCCTGCGAGGGCGAGGACCGTCCAGCTCGTCGCCTGCATCACCAGGCCCGACGCGACCCCGCCGCCGGCGCCGCTGAGCGCCACCAGCACGTCGATCGACCCCTGCGTCCGCGCGCGGTCGGCCGGGACGGTCGCGTCGACGACCAGCGCGGTCCCCGCGATGAGACCGATGTTCCAGCCCAGCCCGAGCAGCGCCAGCGACAGCAGCATCATCGGCGTCGAGCCGGTCGGCGCGAGCGCGCCGGTCACCCCCGCGAGCAGCAGCACGACCGCCGCGGCGACGGCCATCGGCGTCCGGCCCACGCGGTCCACGAGCTGCCCCGTCACGAGCGACGGCAGGTACATCGCGCCGATGTGCACGGAGATGACCAGGCCGATCGTCGACAGGTCGTGGTGGTGGGCGCGCATGTGCACGGGCGTCATCGTCATGATCGCCACCATCGCGATCTGCGTGAGCACCATGACGGCGGCACCGACGGTCGCTCCCACGCCGGCCCGGGGCGCGGCGCGGGGCGTCCCGTCGGGGTGCGCGTCCGTGTCCGTCGCGGCGGTCTGCTCGTCGAGGTGGCGGGCGACGAGGAACGGGTCGGGGCGCAGCAGCACCAGCAGCACGGCACCTGCAGCCAGGTACGCGACGCCGGCGAGCACGAACGGGCCCGCCAGCGCGGGCAGGCCGGCGCGCTCGGCGAGCACGCCCAGCGGTCCGACGAGGTTGGGCCCCGCGACCGCGCCGAGCGTCGTCGAGACCAGGGCGACCGACACCGCCGTGCCCCGGCCCTCCGCGGGCGCGAGGTCGGCGCCCGCGTACCGGGCCTGCAGGTTGGTGGCCGACCCGGCTCCGTAGACGAGCAGCGAGACCAGCAGCAGGGGCACGCTCCCGGTCGCCGCCGCGGCCACGACCCCGAACGCCCCGAGCCCGCCCGCACCGAACCCCGCGGCCAGGCCCGGCCGGCGTCCGGACCGCTGCGTCAGCCGCCCCACGCCGAACGCCGTGATCGCCGCCCCGAGCGTGAACAGCGCGATCGGCAGCCCGCTGAGCCCGGGCACGCCGAGCATCTGCTCCGCGAGCAGGGCACCGACCGTGATCCCCGCCGCGAGGCCCGCCCCGCCGAGCACCTGGCTGGCCACGACCACGGCGAGCGTTCGCCGCTGCAGCACCGCGCGCGCACCCGGGTCGGCCCGCAGGAGCTCGGCGGTGGGTGCGACGGCGTCGGGCGACGGCACGGCTGCCTCCCGGCGGTCTGGGCGGCGCACGGAGCGCCGCGGGGCGTGGTCTGCCCCGGAGCAGACCACGCCGCCGCCCTCCCGGTCCACCCGGCCCCTCGTCTGCCCGGAGGTCTGCCGACGAACGGGCTCCTGCTCACGGTTCGAGACCCGCAGGCGTGAGCCGGAGCCCGGTCGTCGCCGCCCGGTCAGGGGTGGGCGGGCGCAGGCTGGGTGGGTGGGGTCACGTGGCCGCGCAGGTCACCGCGCCGGAGGTCGGGGCGGGGCCGGTGCCGAGGAAGCCGAGCGCGGTCGAGGCGCCCGAGGCCAGGCGGCCGTTCCACGCCACGTTCCTGGCCGTGACGGTCGTGCCCGAGGTCGTGACGTCCGCCGACCAGGCCTGCGCGACCGCGCCGCCGGTGGGCAGCGTGAACGTCGTCGACCAGCCGTCGACCGCGGACGTCCCGGCCGTGACGGTCACGGCCGCCTGGTAGCCGCCGGGCCAGCTGCTGACCACCTGGAGCGTCGCGCGGCAGGCGGGGCCGACGGGCGTGGGCGTCGGGGTCGGGGTCGGCGAGGAGGTCGGGGTCGCTGTGGGCGCCGGCGTGGGGGTCGCCGTCGGCGTGGGTGTGGGGGTCGGCGTCGGGCTGGGGTCGGTGCCCAGCGGCAGGTCCTCCAGGACGCCGGTCAGGCTCGTGGCGATGCGGCGGTGGTCGGCCAGCGAGGGGTGCCAGTGGCAGCCGGTGAGGTCGAGCGGGACGGCGCTGTAGTCCCAGTGCACGACGCGGTCGTCACCGGCGGCGACCTCCGCGTCGACGACCTGCTGCACGAGCCCCGGCAGGTCCGGGCCGCCGTAGCTGGTCGAGCTGAGCACGAGGTGCGTCTGCGGCCCGTAGCGGGCGCGCAGCGTGTCGACGAAGCCCGCGTAGGCGTCGAGGTACGCCGCGCGCAGCGACGTCGCGGTCCACGGCTCGCCCGCGCCCACCGGCGTCGAGAAGTCGTTGACGCCCAGGCCGACCACGACGACGTCGGGCTGCCAGCTCGCGGGCCGCTGCCACACGTCCCCCGCGACGGCCAGCAGCGCCCGGTCCGCGTACGTCCGGTAGCTGGTGCCGGGCTCGCCGCCGCCGTAGTTGCGCACCATGCCGCGGCCCGAGAACGCGTTGACCTGGTAGTCAGCCCCCAGCTCGCGCGAGGCGATCGCGCCGAACGACAGGTCCGCGTTGGTGGTGCGCTGCACCTGGTCGCCCGTGCAGTCGCGACTGGTCGACTCGTTGCCGTAGCCGGCGGTGAGCGAGTCGCCCACGAGCTCGATCTGCAGGTCCCGCGGCGCGGGCGCGGGCAGCACCTCGCCGCCCGGCACCGCGACGAACCCGCCGAACGTGCTCGTGGCCCACGGGCTCTCGCTGCGCTTGACCACCCGGATCGTGTGCGTGGTGTCCGCCAGGCCGCTGACCTGGTGCGTCGTGCTCCCGGGCGTCACCAGCGTCTCGACGCGCACGCCGTCGACGACGACGTCGTAGTCGTTGACCGCGTCGTCGAGCACGATGCCGACGCCCGTGCCGCGGAACCGTCCCTCGAACGAGACCCCCGGCCAGCTGTACCGCAGCACCCCGTCGCCCGGGACGACCCGACCCGCGGTGTGCACGGTCGCCGCCAGGTCGTCGGTCGTGGCGGCGGGCGCCGCCGCCGCCGTCCCGGTGAGCAGCGCACCTGCGGCGGCCAGCGCCGCCAGGCCCGTCGTGACGCGGACGTGTCGCACACCCGTCTCCTCCCCGCGGGCCCCGCCCGCGCCTCGACGGCACCGCCGCGTGCGCGACGTGCCACAGACGTCGTACCGCGCCGCCCTGACGCGGTGCAGGAGGTGAAGCGTTTCTCCGTTGCGCGCGGCCGGGCGGTCAGCGGCCGAGGCCGTCGAGGCCGCCGCCGAGCACGTTCGCGCCGATGAGCACCAGCACGGCGGCCGTGAGGGCGGTGCTGTGCGTGACCATGAGCGCGCGCGTTCGGTCGAGCGCGGCGGCGCCGGACGCCCCGCCGACGAGCCCGACGGCGACGGCGGCCAGCACGGTCGAGGACGCGAGCAGGACGAAGACGCCGACGGCCAGGCCGAGCGCGGTGCCCTGCACGCCCGTCTCGACGACGGCCGCGACCGCCGCGGACGCCAGCACGAGGTTCTTGGGGTTCGCGCCACCGAGCAGCAGGCCCGCCCGGAGGGCGCCGCCCGGGGACGCGGTGGCCAGCGAGGCCATCCACGCCGGCGGCTCCTTCGGCCCGTGGCCGTCGCGGCGCAGCCACGTGCGCACGCCGAGCACCACGAGCACGGCGCCGGTCACGACGCGGGCGACGTCGACGACGGTGGCCGTGGTGCTCTCGGCGTCGGCGGCCCCCGACAGCAGCGCCACGGCCAGCGCCGTCGCCGCGCCCAGGCCGAGCAGCCAGCCGAGCGCGAACGCGGGCCCGTTGCGGCGTCCGTGCGTGCCGGTCACGACGACGACCACGCCGATGACGGGGAAGGGGCTCAGGGCGATCGCGAGCGCGGGCGTCAGCGACGCCCCGAGCGCCTGCAGCAGCACGGCGACCACCCCCGCGCCGACGCTACCGCCGGCGGCCGCGTGCCGCCGGGAGGCCCGGCGCGGACGGGTGCGCGGGCGTCACGCGTCGGCGCAGGCCGCGGCCGCGGGCGAGGCGAGCTCGGGCAGCGGGGCGTCGATCGTGATCCCGGCGACCGTGCGGACGCGGGCGACGGGTGCGACGGCCCGCTCCAGCAGGGTGGTGCAGTCGTCGACGTCCCAGAGGACGACGAGCCACCCGCCGTCGCCGGCCTCGGAGCGGGCCGGCAGGGCGGCGGCCTCGCCGAGCGGGGCGCCGGGGACGGGGGTGCCGGGCCCGCCCCGGCCGAAGACGCTCTCGCCGGGGGAGTCGGCGGGCGTGGCCTCGAGCCACGCCCCGAGCACGCGGGCTCCGGGCACGTCCTCGACGTCGAGGAGCTCGACGGGGCCGACGCCGCCGCGCTCGAGCACGACGCCGACCAGCACGCGCCCGTCGCCGAGGTCGTGGACCGCGCCGGCGGCGCCGTCGTCGGCGGTGAGCCGGGGCACCGGTGCCGTCGACCACCAGGCGCCGGCGAGCAGCAGGGCGGCGAGGACGCCGGTGACCAGGGCCGTGCGCCGGCGGGGTGCCGGGACGAGGCCGAGCACCTGCGGGTCGGCGGTCGCGCCGGGGGTGGTGGGGTCGGACATCATTGGCCTAATGTACTGTGCCAATGGTTCGAACGGAACGACCCCGGAGGTGAAGGCGTGGGATCCGCCGTCCTGCTCGTCGTCCCCCTGCTGCTGCTGGCCGTCGTGGTCGCCGCAGCCGCGCGGGTCCGCTCGTCGCCGCACGACGTGGCCTGGCTCGCCGGGGGCTGCCTCGTGCCCGCCGACGAGGAGACCGTCGTCCGCCGCTACCTCGCGCGGCACCGCACGCACCGGCTCGTCGGCGGCCTGATCGGCGTCGCGCTGGCCGTCGTCGTCGGCATCCGCTGGTACGGCACGGTGCGCCTGGGTGTGGGCGACCTCAGCCCGCTGGCCGACGTGCTCTTCCTCGGCGTCGCGGGCGTCGTCGTCGGGGCGCTCGTGGCCGAGTCGTTCCGGCTGCCGCGCACGCGCGGACCGGTCATCGCGTCCCTCGCCCCGCGCGAGCCGCTGCCCGGCGGGACGCACGTGCAGGTCGCGCGCGGTGTCGCTGCCGGTGCGGTCGCGGTGACCGCGGTCGCGCTGGTGCTCGGCAGCACCGGGCCTGTCGTCGCGTGCGTGCTGGGTGTCGCGGTCGTGGGGCTCGCCGAGCTCACGCGCGCCCGCGTCGACGGGCGTCGCCGACCGGTCCTGACGCCCCGCGCGGAGCGGCTCGACGCGCGGCTGCGAGCGTTCGCGGCGGGGTCCGTCGCGCACCTCGAGCTCTCGATGGCGGTGCTCACGCTGACCTGGGTCGTCTCCACGGCTGTGACGGCCGACGCCGGGTGGGGGTTCGTGCAGGTGGCGGCGGTGCTCGCCGGGCTCGTCCTGTCCGTGGTCCAGCTGCGCGCCGCCCGGCCGCGCCCGCCGCGCGGCTGGGAGCCGGGGTGGGCGCCGGCGTGATCGTCCAGGTCGACCCGGCGTCGTCGGTCCCGGTCTTCGAGCAGCTCCGCGAGCAGGTGGCGCGCCTCATCGCGTCCGGCGCGCTGCCCGTGGGCGCCCGGCTGCCGACGATCCGGCACCTGGCCGCCGACCTCGGCATCGCCCGCGGCACCGTGCAGCGCGTCTACGACGAGCTCGCCCGCGACGGGTGGGTGCGCTCGGCCGGGCGCCACGGCACCGTCGTCGCCGACGCCCGTCCGGCACCCGACGCCGGGGCGCTCGACGAGGCGGCCGACCGGCTGGCGCTCGTCGCCCTCCAGCTCGCCGTCCCGGGCCCTGACGCGCACGCCGCGCTCGACCGCGCGCTGGGCCGGCTCGGGCCCGACGGCGGGCGCCCGTCGTGACCGCGACCGTGTGGGTGGCCACGGCCGGGCGGGCGCAGGCCCGCGCCGTGCTGCACGGCGTTCTCGCCCGCGTGCTCGGCGTGCCGGCGGACGAGGTCGTGCTCGACCGGGAGCCCTGCGTCGGGTGCGGCGGCCCGCACGGGCGCCCCGTGCTGGGCGGCGGGCGCGACGACGTGCACTTCTCCCTGTCGTCGGGCGGCGGCCTGGTGCTCGTCGCGGTCGCCGACGTGCGCGTGGGTGTGGACGTCGAGGCCGTCCCGGAGGCGGCGCGCGCCCGGGCCGTGGCGGGGGTGCTCCACCCGCGCGAGCGTGCGCGCCTGGCCCGGGTCCCGGAGGCCGACCACCCGGCCGCGCTGGCCCGCGCCTGGGTGCGCACCGAGGCGTACCTCAAGGGCCTGGGCACGGGGCTGCAGCGCGACCCCGCGGCCGACGACCTCGACGACCCGGCCGGCGCCCCCCGGGGCTGGACGATCCACGACGTCCCCGTCGGCCCCGACGCCCGCGCAGCCGTCGCGCTCCGCGACCCGGGTGCCCGACCCCCGGCGATCACGAGATGGTCCCCGGAGGGCACCGGCGAGCCCGTCGTCCGTGGCGTCCGGCCCGGCCCAGGGCCGACGGATGACGGGGTCGCGGACGGGGGTGGGGACGAGGCCGGCGGGCCGGTCGGGCGGGGTCGACGTAGCGTGGACGGATGACACCCGCCGCACGCCTCGTCGACCTGGGCGTGCGCGCCTACCAGCGCCACCTGTCGCCCCGGAAGGGCTGGTCGTGCGCGCACCGCGTCGCGCACGGGGGTGCGTCGTGCTCCGCCGCCGTCCGGGAGGTCGTCTCGCGGCGGGGCGTGCTGCGCGGGGTCGCTCCCACGGTCGTCCGCCTCGCCGCCTGCGCCCAGGCGGCGCAGATGCTCGCGTCGAGCGACGTGCGCGGCGTGTGCTGCTGCGGCCCCGTCCCCATCCCGTTCCGGTTCTGACGCCCACGCCGCCGGTCAGCGGGTGTGGGGCAGGCGCTCCGCCAGCCAGGTGAGGGTCGCGTCGCGGTACCAGCGCTGGTGGGTGCGCAGGTAGGGGGACGTGTCGACCTCCGGGCGGGCCGACGCCTCGACGAAGTAGCCGGCGAGGGCCACGAGGAACGCGTCGACGTCCGCCGCCGGCGCGTCCCGGGTCAGCGGGTGCGCGGCGAGCAGCCCCTCGGCGTCGAGGCCGTCGCCGTGCGCACCCACCAGCAGCCCGACCGTGTCGACCCACGGTGCCCCGACGACCATCCAGCTCCAGTCGCAGACCAGCACCCGCCCGTCGTCGGCGAGCAGCAGGTTGTCGTCGCGCACGTCGAAGTGCACGGCCGTCGACCCGGCGCACGCCTGGCCGACGCGCGCCTCGAGGGTCGCCAGCTCGGGCACCCGGTCGCGCCACGCGGCGGGCACGAGGGCCGTGTCGAGGGTGCCCGACGCCAGGCCGCGCCACGTCGAGAGCTGGTCGTCGAGGTCCGCGACGGTCGGCAGGTCCAGCCCGTCGGGCGCGGGCGTGAGCGCCTCGGCCGCGGCCGTGAGCGTCGCCAGCGCGGCGTCGAGCTCGGCGGGCCGCCACGGCCGCACCGGAGTGCGCGAGGGCACGTCGTCGAAGGCCAGCACCTGCCAGCCGTCGACCAACTGCGCCCAGCGCAGCCGCGGTGCGGGGACCGTTGCGGGCAGCAGGGCCGCCACCGCGGCCTCCTGCGCGTACGACCCGGCCAGGTGCGGGTGGGCGACGGTGTCGAGGGCCTTGACGAACAGCGTCGTCCCGTCGGCGCAGCGCAGCCGGCTCGCGCACGCCGGCGTGAACCCGGCGTCCCGGCTGGTCGCGGCGACGACGGGTGACCCGGCGCGGCGCTCGACGAGCGCCCGCACCGCGGCCGGCACGTCGTCCCAGCGAGGGCGCTGCGCGGTCGCCTCGTGCGGGACGCGGGTCACGGGTCCTCCTGGTGCGCGGCCGTCGGTCGGGGAGCGACACGGTAGCGGCGCCATCCCGGGGCGGGCGACGAGATTCCTTCCGTGGTCCCGCCGCCCGTCCGCCGGCGCGCGGGCGGTCAGCCGATCGACCGCAGCCGGGGGACGAGGTCGGCGACGACCTGCTCGGTGAACGCGACCGGGTCGCCCGTGGGCGTGACCTGGACCTCCGTCACGCCGAGCGCCGCGTACCGCTCGGCTGCGGCCAGGGTCGCGTCGACGTCCGCCAGCACGGGCCCGCCCAGCAGCACGGTCTTGGTGATCGCGTCGTAGTCGCGGCCCTCCGTGTCGCAGTGCGCGCGGAGCACGTCGAGCTTGTGCGCGACCTCCTCGGGGGAGGTGCCGAACAGGTTGCACGCGTCGCCGTACCGGGCGACCAGCAGCAGCGTCTTCTTCTCGCCGCCGCCGCCGACGAGGATCGGCGGGTGCGGGCGGGTCAGCGGCTGCGGGGAGCTGAGCGTCTCGGCGAGCTGGTAGTGGGTGCCGGCGTAGGGGCCGTCGTCGTCGCTCCACATCTGCAGGCAGATCTGGAGCGTCTCCTCCAGGCGCTCGAACCGCTCCGCGACCGGGACGACCGGCACGCCGAGGCCGCGCTGCTCGCGCTCGTACCAGGACGCGCCGATGCCGAACCGGGTGCGCCCGCCGGAGAGCACGTCCACGGTCGCGACGGTCTTGGCGAGGATGCCGGGGTGGCGGTACATCACGCCCGTGACCAGCAGGCCGAGGGTCATCCGTGACGTCACGCCCGCGAGGAAGCCGAGTGTCGAGTACCCCTCGAGCATGGGCTCCTCGGCGGGTGCCATGCCGTCCATCTGGAAGAAGTGGTCCATGACGGTGAAGCTCGCGACGCCGCCGGCCTCCGCGACCTGCGCCGTGCGGGCCAGGGTGGGCGCGATCTGCGCCGTCGGGCCCGGGCTCGAGAAGCTCCAGTAGTGCACTCCGAGGTCGACCACGGCGGTCTCCGTCTCGTCGGTGGGGGCGGACCGGGCGGCCCGTCGCCACGCTAGGCGAAACCTGGACTGAGTACAAGATTGCACCGCGTCGTTCGACTCCGTGGGACAGTCCTCCCATGGAGGAGCCGACCACCGGGCTGCGCGCGCGCAAGAAGCAGGCCACGTGGACCGCGCTGCGCCGCGCCGCCCTCGACCTGTTCCGCGCGCACGGCTACGACGCCGTCACCGTCGAGCAGATCGCCGCCGCCGCCGGCGTCTCCCGCAGCACCTTCTTCAACTACTTCGCCGGCAAGGAGGCCGTCCTCTTCGACGGCGCCCCCGGCGAGCCCGCCGCCTGGCGCCCCCTCCTCGAGGCCCGACCCGACGACGAGCCGACCTGGGACGCCCTGTGCGCCGTGCTGCTCGGCGTCAGCGAGGGCCGCGCCGACCGCATGGACCTGGTCCGCGCGCTCAAGCAGACCTCGCCCGCGCTGATCGCGTACTCGTCCGACCTCGGCACCCGGTTCGCCGCCGACCTGCGCCGCTGGGCGACCGACCGCGTCCCGCCCGCCGAGCGCCCCGTCGCGGCGCTCGCCGTCAACCTCGCCCTCGCCGCGCAGCAGACCGCCTACGAGACGTGGGCGCCCGAGGCCCCGTACGACGACTACCTCGCCGCGCTGCGCACGTGCCTCGACCAGGTGCGACGCGGCATGGACCGTCCGGAGGCGCCACCGCCGGGGTGACGGGTCAGTCAGGCGGCGTCGCGGCGGATCGCGACCACCGTGACGTCGTCCTCCTGCAGGCCCGTGCCCTCGACACGGGCGAGCAGGCGGCGCACCGCCTCGTGCGACGTGGGCGCGTCGTGCGCGAGCGCCGCCACCTCGCCGAGCTCGTCGATGCTGCCGCCCAGCGCGTCGAGCACCCCGTCGCTGAACGACAGCAGCATCTCCCCCCGGGCCAGCGTGGTGCGCGACGTCGGGTACGGGGCGTCGGGCACCAGGCCCAGCGGCGGCCGGCCCGCCAGCAGGCGCGTGCGGGTCCCGTCGGGGTGCACGACCATGCTCAGCCCGTGGCCGGCGTCGGTGTAGCTGACCTCGCCCGTGGTCGGGCTCAGGTGCATCCGGACCGCCGTGATGAACGCCCCGACGTCCTGCAGCTCGGCGCTCAGCCGTCGCTCCGCGCGCGCCAGCACGGCCGCGACGTCGTCCGACGCGGACTGCTCGTGCAGGGTCGTGCGCAGCGTCGCCGCCAGGATCGCGGCGCCCGCGCCCTTGCCCATGACGTCCGCGAGCGTCACCACCAGGCCCGTCGGCGTCTCCTGCCAGTCGTAGAAGTCCCCGCCGACCGACCCGGCCGGGACGAACGCCGACGCCAGGTCGTAGCCCGCCAGGACCGGCAGCACCTGCGGGAGCAGCGCGCGCTGCACACGGGCCGCGATCGCGAGCTCCTGGTGCAGCGCGGTCACGTCGCGCAGCACGCTGACGACACCCCCGCCGTCCTGCGGGCGCATCGGCGTGCAGTTGAACCGCAGCACCCGCCCCTCGGGCACGTCGGCGTTGCGCACCACCACGTCGACGTCCCGCAGCGGCTGCCCCGTGGCCAGCGTGACCTGGTGGGGCAGCTCGGCGTCCGGCATCGGCGTCCCGTCGAGACGGTGCACCCCGAACAGCGCCGCGTTGCCGAGCAGCCCCTCGTCCGAGCGCCCGCCGAGCAGCGCCCGCGCCCGCGCGTTGCGCAGCAGCAGGCGGCCCTCGCCGTCGACGACGCCCAGGCCCTCGTCCATGGTGTCGACGACGGTCGTGAGCGTCTGTGCCTGCTGGCGGGCGTCGCGGCGGGCCTGCTCCGCCTCGCGCAACGACGCGTTGAGCTCCTCCTGCATGACCGCCAGCGCGAGCCCCACGAGCGCCACCATGCCCGTGAACAGGTGCGCCACGAGGATCCGGACCGTCGGGTCCTCGATCACGGCGAACGGGCCCACGCCGCCGAGCGTGATGACGACCGCCACGGCGCCGGTGACCGAGTCGTGCAGCACCACGAAGGGCAGGCTCAGGCGGACCCCCACCCAGATGGTCAGCCCGATGAGCGGGAACACGAGCGGCAGCCACGACAGCTCGAGGAACCAGACGACGTACATCACGGGCGACACGACGGCGACCACGGCGTACTCGACGACGGACCGGCGCGGCATCCGGTGCACGTACTCGTCGTCCCCGTGGCGGTGCGGCCACCAGATCCGCATGACGACGACCAGCGTGCCCACGGTGAACGAGCCCATCGTGTTGCGCGACACCCAGATGGTGACCTCGTCCCACGAGACGCCGGCCGGCGTCAGCGCGCGCGACGCCGCGATCGCCAGGCCCGACGCCAGCGACGCCCCCGCCCCCGCCAGCAGGAACCCCCACACGTCGTGCCGGTTCAGCGGTGCCCGGGCACGGCTGCGCCACGTCGCCGGGCAGAGCGGCCGCACGAGCGCGGCGAAGACCACGGCCTGGAGCATGTGGAAGGCGCCGATCGCGACGGCCACCGCCGGTGCGGTGCCCGTCGCCGCGGTGACGGCGGCGGTGAGGGCGAACCCCACGAGCACGTCGGGCCACGTGGAGCGGTCCGTGCGACGCACCAGCACCCACGCGGCCGCGACCCCCACGGCGGGCGCCGTCAGCGCGGTGTCCGTCCCGGCCAGGACGGTGTCACGGCCCGCCCAGACGGCGAGCGCGTACAGGACGGCGACCACCGCCCCGGTGAGCACGTCACGGCCCGGTCGCATCGCCCCTCCCCAGGTGGCACGTCCACGGCCAGCGTAGGTTCTCGGGCCCGAGCCCGCCCTGGCGGCCTGCGGGCGTGCCACGGCGTGCCACGCCCGCGCCCGTCGGGACGCCGGCGGGCCGCACCGCACCGGCGGCCCGGCCCGGCGGCGGGTGCCGCAGCCCCCGAGCGGCCGCGGCACCCCGGGTGTCAGTCCGCCAGGAACTCCAGGACGTCCGCGAGGAACGCCTCCTGGTAGGCGCCGACGATGCCGTGCGGCGCGCCCGGGTACACGCGCAGCGTGCCCAGCCGCACCAGGTCGATCGCGCGGTACGCCGCCGCCGCGATCGGGACGATCTGGTCGTCGTCGCCGTGCGCGATCAGGATCGGCACGTCGAGCGCCTTCAGGTCCTCGGTGAAGTCCGTCTCGGAGAACACCTTCACGCAGTCGTACGCCGCCTGCAGGCCGGCCAGCATGCCCTGCCGCCAGAAGTCGTCGCGCTGCCCCTGGGAGACCGTCGACCCCTCCCGGTTCGCGCCGAAGAACGGCACCGCGAGGTCCTGGTAGAACTGCGAGCGGTCGGCCAGGACCCCCGCGCGGATCCCGTCGAACGCCTCGATCGGCGTGCCCTCGGGGTTCGCGGGCGACTGCAGCATCACCGGCGGCACCGCACCGGCGGTGACGACCTTCGTGACCCGGCCGGCACCGTGCCGCGCCGCGTAGCGGACGACCTCGCCACCCCCGGTGGAGTGGCCGACCACCGCCAGGTCCGTCAGGTCGAGGGCCTCGACGAGCGTCGCGAGGTCCGCCGCGTACGTGTCCATGTCGTGCCCCGCGCTCGTGCGGGTGGACCGGCCGTGACCGCGCCGGTCGTGCGCGATCGCGCGGTAGCCGTGGTCGGCGAGCACCTTCAGCTCGTGCTCCCAGGCGTCCGAGCACAGCGGCCAGCCGTGGCTCAGCACGACCGGGCGGCCCTGGCCGTGGTCCTGGTAGTAGATCTCGGTGCCGTCGGCCGTGGTGATCGTGGGCATGCGGGTCTCCTTCGCCAGAGGGGACGGTCGACGGGCCCACCGGCGCAGGGCTGGAGCCGACACGCCGGGCTGGAGGTCGCGACCCGCACGGGGCGGTGTGCCCCGCGTCGCCGTCCTGGCACGATCGAACCGCGCAGCGCCGCGCACCCACCAGGAAGAACACCGGCAGGACTGGCGACGGACCTGCCCCGGCGAGAGGGGGCGGCGTGGACGGGGACGGGCTCGGCGCGCTGCTGCGGCAGCACCGCCAGGACGCGGACCTGACGATCGAGCAGCTGGCGGACGCCTCGGGCGTCAGCGACCGCGGGATCGGCGACATCGAGCGCGGCGTCAGCCGCGGCCCCCAGCACCGGACCGTCGTCGCGCTCGCGGACGCGCTCGGCCTCGACGACGACGCGCGGGCGGCCCTCCTGCGCGCCGCCCGCGCGGGGCGGCGCCGGTCGCCCGCCCCGGCCCTGCACGCCCTGCCGCTGCCGCGGCCCGTGGGCGACTTCACCGGGCGCGGGCGTGAGCGGCAGGTGCTGGGGACGGCGCTGCGGCGCGGCGCACCGGGCGGTCCGTCGCCGCTGGTCGTCGTCACGGGTCCGCCCGGCTACGGCAAGACCACGCTCGGCGTGCAGGTCGCGCGGGACGTGCGCGAGGCGTTCGACGACGCCCTCTTCGTCGACCTGCGCGGCGTCGACGAGGTGCCGGTGCCCGCGGACGAGGTGGTCCGCCGCGTGGGCGAGGCCCTCGCCCCCGGCACCACGCCCCTCGACGCCGCCGCCGCGGGCCGGCACGTGCAGGTGCTGCTCACGGGCCGGCGCGTGCTCCTGGTGCTCGACAACGCCGCGTCGGAGGCCCAGGTGCGTCCCGTGGTGCCGCCCGAGGGCCCGGCGGCGGTGCTGGTGACCAGCCGGCGCGCCCTCGCGGGCCTCGACGGCGTCACCCGCGTGGTGCTCGACCGGCTCGACCCGCGGGACGCGGTGGCGCTGCTCGACCGGATCGCGCCCGGCCGCGGGGGGCCGGGCGACCTGGAGCGGCTGGCGGAGCTGTGCGACGGGGTGCCGCTCGCTCTGCGCGTCGCCGGCAACCGCGTGACCGCCCGGCCCGGCTGGGGCGTCGCGCACCTCGCGCACCGCCTCGGCGCCGACGAGCGCCGCCTCGACGGGCTCGCCGCGGGCGACCTGCGGGTGGCGGCAGCGTTCCTCTCCTCGTACGAGCAGCTCGGGTCGGGCGCGCAGCGGCTGTTCCGCCGGCTGGGGCTGCTCGACGCCCCGGACGCGGGGCCGGAGGTCGCGTCCGCTCTGGTCGGCGCCGACCTGTGGCGCACCGAGGACCTCCTCGACGAGCTGGTCGACCTCAGCCTGCTCCAGCACCGCCCCGGCGACCGCTACCAGCTGCACGACCTGCTCCGCCTGTTCGCGCGGCACGAGCTCGAGCGCCAGGAGGGGCCCGACGGGACGGCGCAGGTGCGCGCGGCCCTCGACGCCCGCGTGCTCGGGGCGGTGGTCGCCCTCGGGCGGTGGTTCGAGCCCGACCTGGAGCCGGTCGCGTCGGACGACGACCTCGTCGCCGCGCAGGGACCTGACGACGCGGGTGCGTGGCTGCGCGCGGAGGCCCCGACGTGGACCGCGGCGCTGCGCCGCGCGGCCGCGCACGGCGAGCACGCCCGCGTCGTCGAGGTCGCCGACGCGCTGCACTGGTTCTCCGACCTGTGGGCCCACGGCGGGCCCTGGCTCGAGGTCTTCACGCTCTCGGCGGCGGCCGCGCACGCGCTGGGCGACGACCGGCTGGTGGCCGTGCACGAGGGCTACCTCGCCTGGGTGCACATGGAGTGCCGCAGCGACGTGACGACGGCGCTGGTCCACGCGGAGCGCGCCGAGCGGGCGGCGGCCGGCACCGGGGACGACCGGGTGCTGGGGTGGGCCTGCCACTACCTCGCGTGGATCCGCTCGCGTGCCGGCGACCTCGACCGCGCGGCCGTCGACGCCCGCCGCGCCGTCGACCACCTCGGCGCTGCGGGCGACCGCGAGGGTGTCCCGCAGGCGATGCTCGCCCTCGCCGGCGTGCTGGTCCGCCAGGGCGACGTCGAGGGGGGTGTCGACGTCGTGCGGCGCACGATCCTCACGCTCGAGGACCCCCGGACCCGGCCGCGCGCGCAGGTGGCGGTCTTCACGGACGGCAGCGCCCAGCTGTACCTCGCCGCGTACCTCGCGCTGCTGGGCCGGTGGGACGAGGTGCACGCGGCCGCCACCCGCGGGCTCGAGGTCGCGGCCGAGCTCGGCCTGGTCCGCACGGCGGCGGGCGGGCACCTGCACCGGGGCTGGGCGGCGCTCGAGCGGGGCGACCCCGCCGCCGCCGTCGTCGACCTGCGGACGGCGCTCGCGCTGCGCGAGCAGATGCACGACGCGCAGGGCGCGACCCGCGCAGCCGAGCTCCTGGCCCGCGCCGAGGCCCTGCTCGGGACGTGAGGTGCCGGTCCGGGGGAGTGCGGCCCCGGTCAGCCGGCGCGGTGGTGCGGCGGCGTCTCGTAGAGGGCGTGCTCGGTGTGCTGCAGCACGTTGGTGACGAGGGCCGCGACGTGCTCGTCGGGCTGGCCGTACCAGACGGTCGTGCCGTCGCGGCGGGCGGTGACGAGCCGGCCCGCGCGCAGCCGTGCGAGGTGCTGGGACACGGCCGGGACGGGGCGGTCGAGGGCCTCGGCGATCGCGGTCACGGACATCTCGGTGCCGTCGAGCATGGCGAGCACGGCCAGGCGCGTGCGGTCCGCGAGCAGGCGCAGCACGTCGACGGCGTGCGCGAGCTCGACGTCGGGCGGCACGGCGGCCGGGGGAGGTGCCGTCGTCGAGGCGTCCGTGGTGGGGGTGTCCACGCCACCATGCTGGCACGTGCTCACGCGGGGGCGGCGGCCGGGGCGTCGTCCGGCACGGGTGCGGGGGTGCGCGGCCACAGGGACGCGCCGAGGGCGGTGCCGGCGGCGGCCACGACCGCGGCGACGGCGGCCGCGGCGCCGGGGCCGTGCACGCCGACCCACCCGACGAGCGGGTAGGTCACCAGCCAGCAGGCGTGCGAGAGCGAGAAGTGCGCGGCGAACGTCGCCGGCAGGTCGGCCGGTGCGACGCTGCGGCGCAGGATCCGCCCGGCGGGCGTCTCGACCGCGGCCCAGCCGACGCCGACGAGCACCCAGAGCGCCCCCACGACGACGAGCCCCGCGGGGGCGGGCGGGGCGAGCAGGACCGCGGCGGCGGCGACCGTGGTGGCGGTCAGCAGGGCCGCGCCGGCGAGCATGACGACGCGGTCGGTGCGGCGGCGCAGCACGCGGGGCAGGGCCACGGCGGCGGCCATGGAGCCGGCCCCGTGCACGGCGAGCAGCACGGCGACGAGCGCCTCGGGGCGGTCGAACGTGGTGCGCACGACCACCACGGTCTGCACCAGGACGAGCGCGCCGGCGGCGGCCACGGCGAGGTCGAGGGCCAGCAGGGCCCGCAGCGCGGGGGTGCGGGCGAACAGCGCGACGCCGCGCCGTGCGGCCTGCCCGAACGGCACCGGCCCGCCGTCGGCACCGCCGCCGACGCGTGGCACCGCGGTGGCGGCCACCAGGACGGCCGACGCGGCGAACCCGAGCGCGGTGCCGCCGAACAGCGCGCCCGCCGGGACGACGAGCAGGAGCGCGGCGGCCAGCACGGGGGACAGCACGGCCTCGAGGTCGTACGCGAGCCGGGACAGCGACAGGGCGGCGGTGTAGTCGTCCTCGTCGGTCAGCACGTCGGGGATCACCGAGCGGAACGTCGGCGTGAAGGTGGCTGACGCGGCCTGGAGCACGACGATCAGCAGGTAGACGTGCCAGACCTCGGAGACGAAGGGGAGCGCGGCGGCTGCGACCAGGCGCAGCAGGTCGGCACCGACCATGACGGTGCGGCGGGGCACGCGGGCGAGGGCGGCCGTCGCCAGCGGCGCGACCAGCACGTACGCGACCATCTTGACGGCCAGCGCGGTGCCGAGGACGGCCCCCGCCCCGGCGGGGTCGAGCTCGTAGGCGAGCAGCCCGAGCGCGACGGTGGCCAGCCCGGTCCCGGCGAGCGCGACGACCTGGGCGACGAAGAGCCGGCGGTACACGGGGTGGGCGAGGGCGCGGAGCACCGGCCGATCATGGTGCCTTCTTGCGTCTGTGCGCAAGAAGGCAACCACGGGTCCGGGCGGACCCGTGCCCCCGGGTCGGCGTCGCCGGCGCCCGACGCGCCGGCGTCAGCGCTCGATGCGCAGCAGCACGCGGTCCGGTGCCCGGCCGCGCAGCCTCTCCACGACCGCGATCGCCCGGTACCGCCACCCGTACTTGCGCGCGAGCGCCGCATCGGCGGACGGCCCGGCCTCCTCGGGCGTCAGCACCCGCGCCCGCGCGCGGACCGCGGGCGCCGCGGGGTCGACGCGGCCGCGCATCGTGCAGGGTCTCAGCTCGACGCGCGGGTCGTGGGCGAGGCGCTTGACCTTGCCGCTCTCGCCGTCGGTCGTCACGACGAGCGCGTCGCCGTCGCGGGCCACCCAGACGGGTGAGGGCACGCGCGTGCCGGAGCGGCGGAAGGTCACGAGCTGGACGTACGTCTCGTCGCCGAGGGCGAGGAGCGGTTCAGGGCTGGGACCGGGCACAGGATCGGGTGCGGGAGGGGGCACGGCGGGATACTCGTCTGACGTCTGCGCGGAGTCAACCCTCCTGCGACGTGTGTCGACGCGGATGAGCACAGGGGGGGCGCCGTGGACGTCGGACGACCGTTCCCACGCCCGTCGCTCACCGGACCAGGTACGGCTCCGGCGAGAACGTGCCGTTGGCGTCCCGGAACTCCTGCGTGGTGCCGGGCCACAGCAGCGTCAGCCGCCCGCTGCGCGGGTCCACGTACCAGGAGCGGCACCCCGTCATCCACACCGTGCCGCGCGCCATCGCGTCGATGCGCGCCGTGTACGCCGCCTCCGCCTGCGCGCTCACCTCGAGCACCGGTGCGCCCGGGGCCGTCAGGTGCCGCACCGCGCCCAGCACGTAGTCGATCTGCGCCTCGATGAGCGCGACGCCCGACGAGTGGCCGAGGGCCGCGTTCGGCCCGTCGACGAGGAACATGTTGGGGAACCCGTGCACCGCCGTCGACGCGTACGCCGTCATGCCGTCCGCCCAGTGCTCGGCCAGCGTGCGCCCGCCGCGGCCCCGGACCCGCGGCGCGTACGGCGGGTCCGCCGCCGCGAACCCGGTGGCCAGCACCAGCACGTCCAGCGCGTGCACCGCGCCGTCGGCCGCCACCACGTGCCCGGGCCCGACGCGGGCCAGCGGCGAGGGGTGCAGCCGCACGTGCGGGCGGCGCAGCGCCGGGTAGTAGTCGTCCGAGAGCAGCACGCGCTTGCAGCCGACCTCGTGGTCCGGGGTCAGCGCGTCCCGCAGCGGACCGGGCGGCACCTGCGCGTGCAGGTGGTCCAGGGCGCGTCCGCGCAGCGCCGCGGACGCCTCCGGCTCCCGCCGCCGCGCCGCGTGCCCGGGCTCCAGCACCGCGGCCTCGCGCTCCCGCAGCGCCGTGATCGCCCCGGGGTCGGCCGCGAATGCCGCCCGCTCGGCCGCGCTGTACGGCCGGTCCTCGCGGGGCACGACGTACGGCGCCGACCGCTGCAGCACCACGAGCTCGCGCGCGCGGCCCGCCAGCGCGGGCACGAGCTGCACCGCCGAGGCCCCCGTGCCGACGACGCCCACCCGCGCACCGTCGACCGGCACGTCGTCGTCCCACCGCGCGGAGTGCACCACCGGACCGCCGAACGCGCCCAGGCCCGGCACGGCGGGCAGTCGGGGCTCCGTCAGCCGGCCCGTGGCCAGCACGAGCACGCGCGCGTCGACCCGGCCCGTCGGGGTGTCCACGTGCCACCGGCCCGCGTGCGGGTCCCAGACCATCTGCTCCGCCGGGCTGCCCAGCCGCACGTGGTCCAGCACGCCCTCGTCGCGCGCGACCGTGCGCAGGTACTCCTGGATCTCGGCGCCCGGCGCGTACGTGCGCGACCACCCCGCGTGCGGCGCGAACGACAGCGCGTACAGGTGCGACGGGATGTCGCACGCGACCCCGGGGTACCGGTTGTCGCGCCACGTGCCGCCCACGTCGTCCGCGCGCTCGAGCACCACGACGTCGGTCAGGCCCGCGCGCCGCAGCCGGGTCACCAGGCCGATCCCCGCGATCCCGGCCCCGACGACCACGACGTCGGCGGACGTGGCACGCGGCGCGGCCGTGACCGCCCGCCGCTCGACCGTCGGCGCGCTCACCGGGCCGACCCCGGTGCGGCGACCCGCGCCGCCACCGGCTCCGCCGTGCTCGTCGGGGTGCCGTACGTCGTCGACCGCCGCCGCACGCGCCGCCCCAGCGTCGCGGCCACCCGGGCCACGTCCGCCTCCGTCAGCTGCAGGCCCTGCTCCGGCCCGGCGTCGGGGCGCAGCGTCCCGTCCAGCAGCACCCCGCCCAGGTCGTCCGCACCGCCCGCGAGCACCGCCAGCGCCCCGTCGACCCCGAGCTTGGGCCAGGCCGCCTGCACGTGGTCCACCCGCCCGTGCAGCGCGAGGCGCGCCACCGCGTGCACGGCCCGCGTCTCGCGCGGCGACGGCCCGCCCCGCGTCCGGCGCGCCACGTGCGCCGGCGCGTCGCCCGGCACGAACGGCATGGGGATCAGCTCGGTGAATCCACCCGTCTCGTCCTGCAGCGCCGCGAGCAGGCGCAGGTGCCGCACCACGTGCTCCGGGCCCTCGAGGTGCCCGTAGACCAGCGTCGACGTGGACCGCAGACCCGCCCGGTGCGCCGTCCCGACCAGGTCCAGCCAGTCCGCGACCGACACCTCCTGCCCGTCCGAGAGCACCGCCCGCAGCGCGTCGTCGAGGATCCGCGCCCCCGTGCCGGGCACGGTGTCCACGCCCGCGTCCCGCAGCGCCGCCGCGTACGTCGCCCGCGTCGTCCCGGTCCGTCGCGCGCCGTCGTCGACCTCCGCGGGCCGGAACGCGTGCAGGTGCACCCCGGGCCGCGCCGCCTTGACCGCCCGGGCCAGGTCGAGGTACCCCTCGGGCCCGGCCGACACCGGGACGGCGCCCTGCGCGCAGATCTCCGTGGCGCCGAGCGACCAGGCCTCGTCGACCAGCGCGGCGACCTCGGCCGGCCCCAGCGCGTCGGGCCGCTCGTCGCCGTCCCCCCGCCACAGCGTCGCGTCCAGGTTCCGGTTCACCACGTACGTCAGCTCCGCGCCGACGACGTCCGCCCGCACCGCGTCGGCCAGCACCGTCAGCGCGTCGAGGTCGGCGCCGTCCGCGCCCAGCAGCGTCGCGTACTGGGCGTCCGTCAGCCCCGCGGGGTCGTCCTCGGCGCGCGCGAGCGCCCGGCGCACGTCGTCGACGAGCACCGCAGGCCCGCCCGTCCCCGGCCTGCCCGTGCCCGGCCCGACCACCGCCGTGCCGGCCAGCACGACCGGCCGCCACGGCACGCCCCGCACGGGCGCCTGCTCGTCGGCGAGGCCCGTCGGGTCGGCGTGCGCGGCGACGTGCGCGTGCAGCGCCGGGTCGAGCCAGCGCTCGCGGTCGCGCACGAACGGCGCGTGCACGGTCAGCCGCTGGCGCAGCGTGAACCCGCTCGCTGCGGTCAGGCGCGCGAGGTCGTCCAGGTGCGGCCAGGGCCGCTCGGGGTTGACGTGGTCGGGCGTGAGCGGGCTGACCCCGCCCCAGTCGTCGACGCCCGCGCGCAGCAGCAGCGCGAGCTCGCCGGCGTCGGTGAGGTTGGGCGGCGCCTGGACCACGGCGTCGGGGCCGAGCAGCAGGCGGGTCACCGCGACGGCGGCCACGTACTCCTGCGTGCCGAGGTCGGGGGCGCCCTGCATGGCCGTGCGGGGCTTGGCGCGGAAGTTCTGCACGATCGTCTCCTGCACGTGCCCGAACCGGGCGTGCACGTCACGGATCGCCAGCACGGTCTGCACGCGGTCGGCGTACGTCTCGCCGATGCCCAGCAGCAGGCCGGTGCTGAACGGCACGCGCGAGCGGCCCGCGTCCGCCAGCACCCGCAGCCGCACCGCGGGGTCCTTGTCGGGGGAGCCGAAGTGCACGTTGCCGCGCACCGCCCACAGGTCGCGCGACGTCGTCTCCAGCATCATGCCCATCGACGGCGACACGGGCCGCAGCCGCTGCAGCTCGCCCCACGTCATGACGCCGGGGTTCATGTGCGGCAGCAGGCCCGTCTCGGCCAGCACCCGCGTGCCCAGGTGGTGCAGATACTCCACGGTGGAGGCGTACCCGCGGGCGTCGAGCCACTCCCGGGCTGCGGGCCAGCGGTCCTCGGGCCGGTCGCCGAGCGTGAACAGCGCCTCCCGGCAGCCGAGCCCCGCCCCCTGCGCGGCCAGCGCGACGACCTCGTCGGCCTCCATGTACGGCGCGATCCCGCGGCGCGCGAGCCCGCCGGGGGTGTCGACGAAGACGCAGTAGTGGCACCGGTCGCGGCACAGGTGCGTGACCGGCACGAACACCTTGCGCGAGTACGTGACCACGCCCGCGCGCCCGCGGGCGGCGAGCCCGGCGTCGCGGACGCGACCGGCGGCGTCGAGCAGCGCGTCGAGGTCGTCGCCGCGGGCGTGCAGCAGGACCTCGGCGGTCGCGGCGTCCGGGGCGGTGCCGTCCGCGACGGCGGCCAGCGCGTCCGCCACGGCGGCGGGCGCGGGCGGCGGGACGGGGGAGGGGAGCGGAGTGCGCACGGGCAGGCCTCGGCGGGGTCGGGGACGACGGCCGGGCCCAGTCCAGGCCCTTGCGGGGACCCAGGACCAGGCCCCATCTGCGGACTCGCGGCCATCCTAGGCGCCCGTGCTGCCGCCCCGGTCGGCGAGCCACCCGTCCATCTCCTCGGCCGTGGTCGGTGCCGTGGTCGGGAACGGCCGCACGTGCACCGGCTGCCGCGTCGCCTCGCCGCCGCGCCCGGGCACGGCGGACACGCGCGCGGCGATCTCCACGGCCCGGGCCTCGTCCGCGACGTCGACGACGTGGAAGCCGGCCAGCCACTCGTGGACCTCGGCGAACGGGCCGTCGGCGACCTCGGTGGCGCGCCCGTCGGAGCGGACGACCCGGGCGCGGTCGGGCAGGGTCAGGACGGTCAGCGACACCAGCTCCCCGGACGCGCGCAGCTCGTCGTTGAGCGCGTCGTAGTGGGCCAGGTGGGCGGTGGTCTCGGCAGCCGACCAGCGGTCCATCGGTGCGGGGTCGTCGCCGGGGGCGAACGTGACGCCGATCAGGTAGCGGGGCATGGCCTCTCCTCCGGGCCCGGCGGGACGGCGGCGCCGTCGGGTCGGCCGGACCCTCGCGGTCATGACGCGCGGGCGTGCGCGATCTCGACACCGTCCGCGCACGGGCGTCAGCGGGTGCTCGCACGCTCCAGCAGGCGGACGGGCAGCACGAGGTGCTCGGGGTCGGCGCGGTCGCCCGACGCGCGCCGGTCGAGCAGGCGCAGCGCGTGCTCGACGAGCAGGTCGTGCCGCGGGTCGACGGTGGTCAGGGCGGGCCACAGGTGCTCGCCGAGGCTCAGCGCGTCGAAGCCGACGACCTGCACGTCGCCCGGCACGGACCGCCCGTGGCTGTGCAGCGCGGCGAGCGCGCCCATCGCCACCTGGTCCGTCACCGCGAACACGGCGTCGAGCGCGAGCCCCTCGGCCAGCGCGCGGTCGACGGCGGCCCGGCCCTCGGCCATCTCCAGCGCGGGCGCGGGCAGCACCAGGCGCTCGTCGACGGGGACGCCGGCGGCCTCGTGGGCCTCGCGCCAGCCCTGGGTGCGGGTGCTGGAGACGCCGGGCTCCTCGTCGAGCGCGCCGCCGACCACCGCGACGCGGCGGGCCCCCCGGGCCAGCAGGTGCGCGGTGGCCAGGCGCGCGCCCTCGACGTTGCCGAGCATGACGTGGTCGAACCGCGCGGGCATGGGCCGCTCGCCGAGCAGCACCATCGGCAGGTCGCCCTGGAGACGGTCGACGTCGGCGTGCTGGAGCCCGACGACCGACAGGAGCACCCCGTCGTACATCTGCAGCCGGGCCTGGGACAGCGCGGTGAGCTCGCCCTCCTTGGAGGCGCCCGTCTGCTCCAGCACGAGGTGGCGGCCGCCGGGTGCCAGCGCCGTGGCGAACCGGGCGGCGAGGTCGCCGAAGTACGGGTGGTCGAGGCGCGGCACGGCGAGGGCGATCGTGCCGCTGCGGCCGGCCCGCAGCCGGCGGGCCGTGAGGTTGACCTCGTAGCCGAGCGCGTCGACGGCGTCGAGGACGCGCTGCCGGGTGGCGGGCGCGACCCGGGGGCGGCCGTTGACGGCGTTCGAGGCGGTCATGACGGAGACCCCGGCGGCGGCCGCGACGTCCTTGAGCGTGGGGACGCCCCCTGACCTCATCGCGTGCCTCCCGGTCCTGCCCGGCCCCTTGACGGGCCGGTGCGGTCCCGAGCATATTCGGACCTGCACACTGTGGTGTATCGATACAGCACGGCGTGCGCGTCCCCGGGGCGTGCACCGGCACCCCCTCGTCCAGCCAGGGAGCCCCGTGCCCACGCTCACCGCCGTCATCGACCTCGACCTGCCCGGCGCCACCATCAGCCGGCACGTCTACGGCCACTTCGCCGAGCACCTCGGCCGCTGCATCTACGGCGGCTTCTGGGTGGGCGAGGACTCGTCCGTCCCGAACGTCCGGGGCATCCGGGCCGACGTGGTGGAGGCCCTGCGCGCCATCCGCATCCCCAACCTGCGCTGGCCGGGCGGCTGCTTCGCCGACGACTACCACTGGCGCGACGGCATCGGCCCCCGCAACCAGCGGCCGCGCATGGTCAACTCCCACTGGGGCGACGTCGTCGAGGACAACTCCTTCGGCACCCACGAGTTCATGGACCTGTGCGAGATGCTCGACGCCGAGCCCTACGTCAACGGCAACGTCGGCTCCGGCACGGTGCGCGAGATGAGCGAGTGGGTCGAGTACCTCACGCGCGGCGACGACTCCCCGATGGCCGCGCTGCGACGGCAGAACGGGCGCGACGAGCCGTGGACGGTGCCGTTCTTCGGCATCGGCAACGAGCCGTGGGGCTGCGGCGGCAACATGTCCGCCGAGCACTACGCCGACCTGGCCCGCCAGTACGCCACCTACGTGCGCAACCACGGCGACAACACCGTCTACAAGATCGCCGCGGGGGCCAACTCCGACGACTACGCCTGGACCGAGGCGCTGATGAAGGTCTCGTCCAAGCTCGGCTGCGGCTGCGACCCGCGCGGGTTCTTCCAGGGCGTCTCGCTGCACTACTACACGATCAACGGCGACTGGGACGACAAGGGCGACGCCACCCGGTTCAGCACCGACGACTGGTACGTGACCATGAAGCGGGCCCGGCGCATCGAGGAGCTCGTGCGCGGCCACGCCAACGTCATGGACGCGTACGACCCCGAGCGGCGCATCGGCCTCGTCGTCGACGAGTGGGGCACCTGGTGGAACGTCGAGGACGGCACCAACCCCGGCTTCCTGTACCAGCAGAACACCCTGCGCGACGCCCTCGTCGCCAGTGTGCACCTCGACGTCTTCCACCGGTACGCCCACCGGGTCTCGATGGCGAACATCGCCCAGACCGTCAACGTGCTCCAGGCGATGCTCCTCACCGACCCCGAGACCGGCGCCCTCGTGCTCACCCCCACGTACCACGTGTTCGCCATGAACACGGGCCACCACGACGCCGGTGCGCTCGACGTCCGGTTCAAGGGCGAGGTCCCCACCCGCACGGTCGAGGGCGCGCAGGTGCCGCTGCTCTCGGCGTCCGCGTCGACCAAGGACGACTCCGCGCTGGTGTCGCTGTCGAACCTCGACGCCGACGAGGCGACGACCGTGGTGCTCGACCTGCGGGGCCGCGACGTCACCGGGCACACCGCCCAGGTGCTCACCGCCCCCGCCCTGCAGGCGCACAACACGGCCGAGCACCCGGACGCCGTCGCCCCGGCGCCGCACACCGGCGTGCGCCCGCACCCGCAGGGCCTCGAGGTCGACCTGCCCGCGCACTCCTACGTGACGGTGCAGCTCGCCCTCGCCTGACGTGCGGTGCGGTCCCGCGCCGCGGCGCGCGGGGCCGCGCCGGGCACCCGGTGCGGGAGGGTGACGGCGGGGTGACCGGCGCGTGGCGGCCGGGAGGGCGTGGGGCGACGAGCGGCTGACGGCTCGGTGACCTGCGTGAACGTTGGTCGAACAGGCCTGCAACGTTCCCGCTGGCGGGCGGTTCGTCCGGTTCGGTGTGGCTACGTTCGGCGAGGTCGGACCACCCCCGGGGAGCACCCGGACGGCGGTCGGACCCGGTGCGCGGACCCTCCCG
Source organism: Cellulomonas oligotrophica (assembly GCF_013409875.1). GTDB lineage: Bacteria > Actinomycetota > Actinomycetes > Actinomycetales > Cellulomonadaceae > Cellulomonas > Cellulomonas oligotrophica. Next base: position 2,323,565 of record NZ_JACCBK010000001.1, on the reverse strand, counting down.
CACCGCCCGCGCCGGTCACCCCGGCGCCGGACCCCCAGCCCGCACGGAAGACACACCCATGGCCGCCGTCCTCGCACCACCCGGCACCGGCGCCGTCACCCCGCCCCGCCCCGCGCCCCGGCGCACCGGCACCACCCGGCGCCGCCGCGCGCTGGGCTGGTTCGCGCTGCTCGCCGGCCCGAACGTCGCCCTGCTCGTCCTGTTCGTCTACAAGCCGCTGGTCGAGAGCTTCTACCTGTCGACCATGCAGTGGAACCTCGGCTCGCCCGTCGCCCGGTTCGTCGGGCTCGGCAACTACGTCGAGTGGTTCACGGCGGACTCCACGGCGCAGGTGCTCACCACCACCGCCGTGTTCACGGTCGTCACCGTCGGCGGCGCGCTCGCGCTGGGCCTCGGCCTCGCGCTGCTGCTCGACCGCCGCCTGCCCGGCCGGGGCCTCGCCCGCACCGTGGCGTTCGCGCCCTACGTGCTGTCCGGGTACGCCGTCGGCATCCTCTGGCTGTTCATCTTCGACCCCCGGTACGGGCTCATGGCCACCGTGCTCGGGTGGTTCGGCGCCACGTCGCCCCAGTGGTACACGGCCGAGCCGTGGCCGCTGGTCATGATCGTCGTGGTCTACCTGTGGAAGAACCTCGGCTACGTCGCGCTCATCTACCTGGCCGGGCTGCAGGGCGTGCCGCAGGACCTGCGCGACGCGGCCGCCCTCGACGGCGCCACGCCCGCCCGCACGCTGCGCTCGGTCGTGCTGCCGCTGCTCGCGCCCACCAGCTTCTTCCTGCTCGTCACCATGATGCTCGCGTCGCTGCAGTCCTTCGACGTCATCAAGGCCATGACGCAGGGCGGGCCGCTGGGCAGCACGACCACGCTGATGTACCAGATCTACCAGGAGGGCTTCGTCAACGGCCGCGCCGGGTACGCGTCGGCCGGCGCGACGATCCTCTTCGTCCTGCTCCTCGCGGTGACCGCGGTCCAGATGCGCCACCTCGAGCGGAAGGTGCACTACGCATGAGCGTGCAGACCGCCCCCCGCCCGGCCGCCGACGCCGCCGGGCCGCCCCGCCCGCCCGCACCCGCCCCGCGTCCCACGGCCCCCGGCGCCCGCCGCCGCACGCCCCGCGCCCTGCTCCTCGACGCCACCGGCTGGGTCACCATGACCCTGGCCTCGCTCGTCCTCGGCGCCCCGCTGCTGTGGATGCTGCTCGCCAGCCTCAAGGCCCCCGACGAGCTGTACCGCCTGCCCCTGCAGTGGCTGCCCGAGAGCCTGGACCTGGCCAACTACGCGCAGGCCGCCGGCACCGTCCCGCTCGGCCAGCTCTTCGCCAACAGCGTCGGCCTCACGATCGTCGGCGCGGGCCTCAAGGTCGTCCTCGGCCTGTGCTGCGCCTACGCCCTGGTGTTCCTCGACGTGCCGTTCCGGCGCACCGTGTTCTACGTCGTCATCGCGGCCCTCATGATCCCGCCGCAGATCACGATCATCCCCAACTACACGTTCGTCGCGAGCCTCGGCTGGCTCAACACCTACCAGGGGATCCTCGTGCCCGGCCTGGCCAGCGCGTTCGGCACCTTCCTGTTCCGGCAGCACTTCCTCTCGCTGCCGGCCTCCGTGCTCGAGGCCGCCGAGCTCGACGGCGCCGGGCACTGGCGCCGCCTGTGGCGGTTCGTCGTCCCGATGTCCCTGCCCACGGTCGCCGCGGTCGGCCTCGTCTCGGTCGTCACCGAGTGGAACGACTACCTGTGGCCGTTCCTCGTCGTCGACGACGCCCGCAAGATGACCCTGCCGGTCGGCCTGACCCTCCTGCAGAACATCGACGGCATGACGAACTGGGGCGTGCTGCTCGCCGCGACCGTCGTCGTGACCCTGCCGATCCTGCTCGTCTTCCTGCTCCTGCAGCGCCGGCTCGTCGCCGGCCTGACCACCGGAGCCGTCACCGGCTGACGCCGACGACCCGGGCACCCGCCCGGCCACCGACCCCGGGCCGCACGGCCCGGCCGGTCGCGCGCGCCCCCAGCCGTGCGCGACCACCTCGCAGTCCCACCCCGCACGACCACACCCGAGGAGACACCCGTGTCCCACCCCGTGCCGACCCGCCGCCGCGTGCGGCGTCCGTCGACCCTCGTGCTCGGCGCGCTCGCGGCCGTCGGCGCCCTGACGCTCACGGCCTGCACCGCGCCCGGCCTCGCCTCGGACGGCGAGACCCAGGCCGGCGAGACCGAGTCCGTCGACTGGTCGCAGGTCGAGCCCGCCTCCGAGATCACCTGGTGGAGCAACCACCCGGGTGCGTCGCAGGAGGTCGAGGAGGAGCTCATCGCCCGGTTCGAGGCCGAGCACCCCGAGATCTCGGTCAACCTCGTCACCGCCGGCGCGAACTACGACGAGGTGGCCCAGCGCTTCCAGGCCGCGTCGCAGACCGACGCGCTGCCCGACCTGGTCATCTCCTCCGACGTCTGGTGGTTCCGCTACCACCTGAACGACCAGATCATGCCGCTCGACGACGTCTTCGAGCACCTGGGCTCCGACACCGACGACTACGTCTCGGCGTTCTACGGCGACTACGAGTACGAGGGTCAGCACTGGGCCGCGCCGTACGCGCGCTCGACGCCGCTCTTCTACTACAACAAGGACATGTGGGAGGCCGCCGGCCTGCCCGACCGCGGCCCCGAGACGTGGGCCGAGCTCGCCGAGTGGTCGGCGGACCTCGAGGGCCAGGTCGCCGCGGACTCCAAGCCGTTCGGCCTGTCGACCGGCCCGTCGTGGGCCGCGTGGTGGTTCGAGAACATGATCTGGGGCCAGGGCGGCCAGTACTCCGACGAGTGGGAGACGACGCTCGACACCCCCGAGGCGATCGCCGGCGGCGAGTTCCTGCGCGACCTGTTCCACGGCGACGACGCGATCGCCACGGTCTCCGAGGACTCCACCGTCGACTTCTCCGCGGGCGTCGTCGCGGCGACGATCGGCTCGACGGGCTCCCTCAAGGGCATCCTCGACGCGGCGGACTTCGAGGTCGGCACGGCGTTCCTGCCCGACGGCCCCGACGGCGGCGGCGTGCCGACCGGCGGCACCGGCCTGGCGATCCCGGCCTCGCGCACCCCGGAGCGGCAGCTCGCGGCGGCGATGTTCCTGCAGTTCATCACCGACACCGAGCAGACCGCGTACTTCTCGCAGAACACCGGCTACATGCCCGTGCGCACCTCGGCCATCGAGTCCGAGGAGATGCAGGCGGTGTACGAGCAGACCCCGCAGTTCCGCACCGCGGTCGACCAGCTCGGCGAGAAGGCCCGGTCGCAGGACTGGATCCGGGTGTTCGTGCCCGGCGCCGACCAGATCCTCACCGAGGGCATCGAGGAGATCGTCCTGCGGGGCACCGACCCGAAGACGGCGTTCGAGCAGATCACGCCGGACATCGAGACCGCGTACCGTGAGAACGTGGAGCCCTACCTGTGACCCTGGTCGTCGCGCACCGCGGGAACTCGTCCGTCGCGCCGCAGAACACCCTCGCCGCCTTCGAGGCGGCGTGGGCGGCGGGCGCCGGTTCGATCGAGCTGGACGTGCAGCTGACCGCTGACGGGCACGTCGTCGTGATCCACGACGACACGCTCGACGCCACGACGGACGGCACGGGGCGCGTCGACGCCACCGACCTCGCCGCCGTGCGCGCCCTCGACGCCGGCGCGTGGTTCGCGCCCGCGTACGCGGGGCAGCGGGTGCCGACGTTCGACGAGGTCCTCGACCTGCTCCTGCACCGCCCGGGCATCGACCTGCTCATCGAGCTCAAGGACGCCTGGACGCCCGACGACGTCCGCAAGGTCACCGACCCCGTGCTGGCCGCGGGGCTCGGCGACCGGGTGGTCGTGCAGAGCTTCTGGCCGCAGACGGTCGCCGCGCTCCGGGACGTCGCTCCCGGCCTGCGTCGCGGCCTGCTCATCGGCGAGGTGCGAGACGACCTGCTCGAGACGTGCCGCGAGCTCGACGTCATGACGTGCAACCCGCACGGGCTGCTGCTCGTGCTGCACCCGGACGTCGTGGCACGTCTGCACGCCGCCGGCCTGCAGGTCATGGTGTGGACGCTCGACGAGCCCGACCAGTGGGAGCAGGCGCTCGAGCTGGGGGTCGACGCGATCATCACCGACCGCCCCGACCGCCTGGTCGGCTGGCTCGCGGCGCGCGCCCCGGCGCTGTCCGCCGTCCCGGACGTCGCCGTGCTGGACACGACGGCGCTGGACACCCCGGCGATCGACGCCAGGGGCGACGGGCGGGACGGGCTCGGACCGGACGACGTGACGGTCGTCGCGTAGCACCGCACGACCGACGGCGCGGGCCCCGCTGCGGGGTCCGCGCCGTCGGCTATGTTCACCGGGTGCCGCCCGCCCTGCCCGCCCGCCCGGCCCGACGGGCGCCCCGCACCCGACGGGCACCGCGCACCTGATGGGCACCGCGCACGTCGTCGGCGGCGGACCCGCGGGCCTCATGGCCGCGGAGGTCCTGGCCCGCGCCGGGGTCGCCGTCACGGTCCACGACCGGATGCCGTCGGTGGGCCGCAAGCTGCTGGTCGCGGGCAACGGTGGCCTGAACCTCACGCACAGCGAGGACCGCGCCCGCTTCGTGGCCCGGTACGGCGCGTCGGCCGGGCGCATCGCCCCTGTGCTGGACGTGTTCGGCCCCGACGACCTGCGCGCGTGGTGCGAGGGCCTGGGGGAGCCGACGTTCGTCGGGTCGAGCGGCCGGGTCTTCCCGCAGGCGTTCCGCGCGATCCCGCTGTACCGCGCCTGGCTGGCCCGCCTGGCGGACCTCGGGGTGAGCATCGAGACGCGGCAGCGCTGGACCGGCTGGTCGCCCGACGGTGCGCTCCGGTTCACCGGCGCCGACGGCGTGCCGTTCGAGGTCACGGCGGACGCGACCGTGATCGCGCTGGGCGGTGCGTCGTGGCCGCGGCTCGGCTCCGACGGCGGCTGGGTCGAGCCGTTCACCGCGCGCGGCATCGCTGTCACGCCGCTGCGGCCCGCGAACGTCGGCGTCCGGGTGGGCTGGGGGGAGCGGTTCGCCGAGCGTTTCGCCGGCACGCCGCTGAAGAACGTGGCGCTCACGGTGCACGGCCACCCCGGCCGCGTGGCCCGCGGCGACGCCATGGTGACGGCGGGAGGGGTCGAGGGCGGCCCGGTCTACGCGATCGGCGCCACGATCCGCCAGGCCCTGGACGCCGACGGGCGCTGCGACCTGCGCGTCGACCTGCGCCCCGACCTCACCGCCGCCCAGCTCGAGGACCGGCTGGCCCGCCGCCGCCCCAAGGAGTCCGCGTCGACGTGGCTGCGCCGCGCCGTCGGCCTGGACCCCGTCGGCACGGCGCTGCTGTGGGAGGCCGCGGGCGCGCTGCCCGCCACCGCCGCCGAGGCTGCAGCCCTCATCAAGGCCGTCCCGGTCGAGGTCACCGGCACCATGCCGATCGACCGCGCCATCTCCACCGCCGGGGGCGTCGCGTGGTCCGAGGTCGACGACGACCTCATGCTGCGCGCGGTCCCCGGCACGTTCCTCGCTGGCGAGATGCTCGACTGGGAGGCCCCCACCGGCGGCTACCTCCTCCAGGCCTCGTTCAGCACCGGTGTCGTCGCCGGCCGCGCCGCCGCGCGCCAGCTGGGCTTTCAGGCCCGGACCTAGCTGGGGTGGCCCACGGGGGCGCTGCGCCGGGCGGGGTGTGAGTGAGGCGTTGGCCCTGGCAGCAGGAGGGACGTGCGACGCACCGACGTGCCTCGCGGCAGCTCAGGTGAGCAGCCGGACGACTGCGGCGACGACAGCGATTCCCACGGCCGTGAGTCCCGCTGCGCGCCACGCGCGGGCGCGTTCACGGGTCTCGGGGTTCTCCCGTGTCGTCGCGTGGATGATCATCGAGCCGAACGCCGCCAGGCTTGCCGTGATCAGGACGAGGGTCGCTGCGATTCTGATCATGTCAGCCGCCCGGTCCAGAGCTGTCGTGCGCGCGCGGGTACGTCGCGCGCGACGCTGTCGGCATTCGAGTCCGGCCGGAAGGCACCCACGATCACGACCGCCGAACGTGTGCTCGCGGTAGCCGGGCACGAGCTCCGGAGCGAGCCCGTGGTGCACTTCACCGACGTCGCCTCCGGCCGTGGTCGGACCGTCGCCGTCCCCGACCGGCTGCCGCGGCTGCCCCTCGACCGGGCGTTCGCGCGGATCACGTTGCCGTTGCACGTCAGCTGGTCCGGTGCTCGACCTTGCCGTCCGTCGGGAGCGTGCCCGCGCGTACGAGCTGGTGCTGTCCGAGGGGACCGCGGACGACATCCTCGGCATGGTCGACGGCGCGCTCCTGGTGGACCTGTGGCCCGACCTGGTGCTCCCCGCAAAGGTGCGTGCGGCCTGGGCCCCCCTCGTCGAGGCGGTCGCGCCGTGACGGCGCTGGTCAGACGGAGCGGGGGACGCGGCCCAGGAGGGTGAGCAGGCGGCACATGACGCGGTGGCTGCCGTCGGCGACGTCGCCGAACATGAGCGGGCAGCCGCCGTCGATGACGGTGGCGCCGTGCTCGCGCCCGTACGCGACCGCGTCGGGGTCGACGCTGCCGGCGTCGATCGAGCGGTGCATCCAGATCTTCGTGATGCCGAGGTCGACGGCCTCGGCGACCGTCGCGCCCGCGTGCCGGGGGGCGGTGGCCACGACGACGGCCTCGACGCCGCCGGGGATGGACCGCAGGTCGGGGTAGGCCGGGTCGCCCATGACGGTCTCGGCGTTCGGGTTGACCGCGAACACCTCGTACCCGTGGTCGCGCAGCCGCTCGTAGACGACGTCGCTGCCGTGGCTGCCGGGCGTGCGCGAGACGCCGGTGACGGCGATCCGCCGGCAGGCGAGGAAGTCGTGCGCGGCGTCGGCGGTCCTCATGGTGTCCCCCTGCGGACGGGGTGCGGTGGCCGTCGCCCACGCTGCTCCGTCGCCGGGCGCTGCGCACGGGACCGACGTCCCGTGCGCAGCGGGCGTCAGGCCTCGACGGTGACGGCGACGACCACGGGCTGCGGCCCGCCGCGGCGGCGCAGCACGCGCTCGGCGGCGCGGCGCACCAGCATGTCGAGCGCGTCGGTGTCGGTGAGGGTGGCCGGGGTGGCCTTGGACAGCGCGGTCCGCACCGAGCGGTCCACGGCGCCCTGGGCGTCGGCGGCGTGCACGACGCCGGTGCTCAGCAGCTCGACCGGCTCGGCGAGCGTGCCCGCGGTGCTGTCGATGACCGCGACCACCGTGACGACGCCGCCGTCGCGCAGCGCGCGCCGCTGCGCCAGCAGGCGCTCGTCGGTGCGGCCGACGACGCCGTCCTCGACGTAGACCTCCTCGGCGGAGACCTGCCCGACGACCTTGACCTTGCCGTTCATCAGGTCGACGACGGCGCCGTCGCGGACCACCACGACGTTCTCCGGCGCCATGCCCGTGCTCAGCGCCAGGTCGCCGTTGGCCCGCAGGTGCTTGGCCTCGCCGTGGATCGGCATGACGTTGCGGGGGCGCAGCGTGTTGTACAGGTACACGAGCTCGCCGGCGCTGGCGTGGCCGGACACGTGCACGCGGGCGTTGCCGCGGTGCACGACGCGCGCGCCGCGGTCCGTGAGGCGGTTGATGACGCGGTAGATCGCGGTCTCGTTGCCCGGGATCAGCGACGACGCGAGAAGCACGGTGTCGCCCTCGCCCACCTCGATCTGGTGCTCGCCGCGCGCCATCCGCGACAGCGCGGCCAGCGGCTCGCCCTGCGAGCCCGTGCACACGAACGTCACCTGGTGGTCGGGCAGCTTGTCGAGCTTGTCGGGCTCGACGACGACGCCCTCGGGGACCGTCAGGTAGCCCAGCTCCTGCGCGATCCGCATGTTCTTGACCATCGAGCGGCCCACGAAGCCGACCTTGCGGCCGTGCGCGGCGGCCGCGTCGACGACCTGCTGGATGCGGTGCACGTGGCTGGCGAAGCTCGACACGATCACGCGCCGCCGCGTCGAGGCGAAGACCTCGCCGATCGCGGGGGACAGGTCGCGCTCGGAGATGGTGAACCCGGGCACCTCGGCGTTGGTGGAGTCGACGAGGAACAGGTCGATGCCCTCGTCGGCGAGCCGCGACAGGTGCCGCACGTCGGTCAGGCGGCCGTCGAGCGGGAACTGGTCCATCTTGAAGTCGCCGGTGTCGACGATCATGCCCGCGGGGGTGCGCACCGCGACGGCCAGGCCGTCGGGGATCGAGTGGTTCACCGCGACGAACTCGAGGTCGAACGCACCGACCTTGCGCCGGTCGCCGGCCGCGACCTCGACGGTCTTGGGCACGATCTTGTGCTCGGTGAGCTTGGACGTGATGAACGCCAGCGTCAGGCGCGAGCCGACGACGGGGATGTCGGGGCGCTCGCGCAGCAGGTACGGCACGCCGCCGATGTGGTCCTCGTGCCCGTGCGTGAGGACGATCGCGTCGATGTCCTTCCAACGCCCGGCCAGCGACGAGAAGTCGGGCAGGATCACATCGACGCCGGGGTGCTCCTCCTCGGGGAACAGCACGCCGCAGTCGAGGATCACGAGGCGGCCGGCGTGCTCGACGACCGTCATGTTGCGGCCGATCTCGCCCAGCCCGCCGAGCGGGGTGATGCGCATGGCGCGGGGGTTGAGGGCCGGCAGGCGGCCCGGGGTGCTACGGCTCATGGGTGTACTCCTTCAGGTGGTCACGCTCCGTCAGGACGGCGTGACGAGCAGCTCGGGAAGCTCCAGTGCGGGGCGCTCGCGGCGCAGCGCCGCCAGGTGCCAGCGGTCGCGCACGAGCGCGAGCCGGGCCCCGTCGGCGCGGGTGACGACCTCGACGTTGCGGGCGCCGGCGAGCAGCTCGGCGTCCGATCCGGTGACGAGGCGGGCGATCTCGTAGGGCAGTCTCTGGGTGCGCAGCGGGGCGTTGAACTCGTGCTCCATGCGGAACCCGACGACCTCGAACTGCAGGGGGCCGACGGCGCCGAGCACCGGTTCGCCGTCGCCGCGGTCGGGGGAGATCAGCAGCTGCACGACGCCCTCGTGGGCGAGCTGGGCGATGCCCTTGCGGAACTGCTTGGCCCGGCCGGGGTCGGCGGCGCGTGCGGTGACGAAGTGCTCGGGCGCGAACGCCGGCATCGGCGGGAACCGCACGGGAGGCCCGTCGGGGTCGTGCAGCGTGTCGCCGACGGCCAACGACGTGGCGTTGACCAGGCCGACGACGTCGCCGGGGTAGGCGAGGTCGATGACCTCGCGGTCGCGGCCGAAGACGGTCGCGGCGTACTTGGTGGCGAACGTGCGCCCGGTCTGCGCGTGGATCACCGGCGCGCCACGCTCGAAGACGCCGGACTGCACGCGCAGGAACGCCACCTGGTCGCGGTGCTGGCGGTCCATGCCGGCCTGCACCTTGAAGATCACGCCGCTGAACGGTGCGTCGACCTCGCGCACGCCGCCGTCGGCGGTCGGCCGCGGGCCGGGCGCCGGGGCGAGCCTCACGACGTTCTCCAGCAGCTGGTGCACACCGATGTTGGTGAGCGCGACGCCGAACATCAGCGGCGTGGTGCGCCCGGCGAGGAACGACTCGACGTCGACCTCCGGCAGCAGCCCGGCCTGGTCGCGCGCGTCCTCGACGACGTCGCCGAGCTCGGCCGTGGCCTCGTCCGGCGTCAGGTGGCGCTCCTCGGCGAGCGTCGCGCCGCCCGGGGCGCGGTGGTACGTGGTGACGGCGCCCGTGGTCGGGTCGAGCAGGCCGCGCAGGTCGCCCGCGTGCCCGACGGGCCACGTCACCGGGGTCGCGACCAGGCCGGTGCGCTGCTCGATCTCGTCGCAGAGCTCGAGCGCCTCCTTGCCGGGGCGGTCCCACTTGTTGACGAAGGTCAGCACGGGCACGCCGCGCGCCTTGCACACGGCGAACAGCTTGAGCGTCTGCGGCTCGAGGCCCTTGGCCGCGTCGAGCAGCATGACCGCGCAGTCCACCGCGGTGAGCACGCGGTAGGTGTCCTCGGAGAAGTCCGCGTGGCCCGGGGTGTCGAGCAGGTTGATGACCGTGTCCTCGAACCGCAGCTGGAGCGCGGCGGACGAGATGGAGATGCCGCGCTGCTGCTCGATCTCCTGCCAGTCCGAGACGACGCCGGCGCGGCCGGACTTGCCGTGCACGGCCCCGGCGCGGCTGATGGCCCGGGCGTGCAGCGCCAACGCCTCGGTGAGCGTCGACTTGCCCGCGTCGGGGTGGGAGATGACGGCGATGCTGCGCCGCGGCGCGGGGGCGCCCTCGTGGTCCTCGGTGCTCAACTGCCTTCTTCCGTCGCGTCGTGCCGGCGGGCGATCTCGGGTACGCAGCTCGCCGGCGAACGCCTCGGCGGCCCGAGTCTACCGGTGCCCGTCCGCGGGGCCGGCCGCGGTCGCTGTCGGCAGGTGCGCCAGCACGTGGTCGGTGACGTCGGCGACGGCCGACGGGACCAGCGCGTAGTACGCCCAGGCGCCGCGCTTGTCGCGGGTGAGGAAGCCCGCGTCGGTGAGCACCTTGAGGTGGTGGGAGACGGTCGGCTGGCTCAGGCCGAGCGGCTCGGTGAGGTCGCAGACGCACGCCTCGCCGCCGTCGTGCGCGGCGATGAGCGAGAGCAGCCGCAGCCGGGCGGGGTCGGCGAGGGCCTTGAGGGTGCGGGCGAGCCCCTCGGCCTCGTCGGCCGTGACCGGGGTGCCCGTGACGGGCGTGCAGCACCCGGAGGCGGCCAGGGGCAGGAGGGCGCGCGGCATGCGCCCATCATGACCCACACATCCATGGGTGTCGATATTGACGGATGTCGATGGCAGTGGCAGGGTCAGGGCATCGACATCCATCGATCCGAAGGGGAGTGTCATGGACGACATCCGTGAGCAGGTCCGGGCCCGGTACGCCGAGGCCGCACGCAGCGTCGGGGGCGGGTGCTGCGGCCCCGCCGCGCAGACGCTCACGCTCGACGGCCGGTTCGGCGCCGGCCTGTACGACGCCCAGGACGCCGACGAGGTGCCGGCCGAGGCGCTCGCCGCGTCGCTCGGCTGCGGCAACCCGATGCTCGTCGCCCAGCTCGCCCCGGGGGAGCGCGTGCTCGACCTCGGCTCCGGCGGCGGCATCGACGTGCTGCTCTCGGCCCGCCGCGTCGGCCCCACCGGGTTCGCGTACGGCGTCGACATGACCGACGAGATGCTCGACCTCGCGCGGGCCAACGCCGCCCGTGCCGGGGCCGAGAACGTCGAGTTCCGCCGCGGCACCATCGAGGACCTGCCGTTCGCCGACGCCACCGTCGACGTCGTCATCTCCAACTGCGTCGTCAACCTCTCGCCCGACAAGCCCGCCGTGCTCGCCGAGGCGTTCCGGGTGCTCGTCCCCGGCGGCCGCCTGGGCATCTCCGACGTCGTCGCCGAGGACCGGCTCACGCCCGCCGAGCGCGCCGAGCGCGGGTCGTACACCGGCTGCATCGCCGGTGCGCTCTCGCGCGGGGAGTACCTGGCGCACCTGGCCGACGCGGGCTTCCTCGACGCCGAGGTCGAGCTGACCCACGAGGTCGCCGACGGCATGCACGGCGCGATCGTCCGCGCCCGCAAGCCCGCCTGACCGGCTGCCCCGGGGGAGACCCCGGGGCGGTCAGCGGGCGGCGAGCGTGACCAGGGCGATCCCGGCGGCGGTCGCCGCGACGCACAGCACGAGGCTGCCGAGGGCGTTGGCCCAGGCGGCGCGCACCTCGCCGGCCTGGACGAGCCGGACGGTCTCGACCGACGCGGTCGAGAACGTCGTGTACCCGCCGCACAGCCCCGTGGTCACGGCGGTGAACCACGGCGGGCCGAGCCCCAGGTGCAGCTGCGCGCCGACGAGCAGGCCGATCAGCAGCGAGCCGGTCACGTTGACCACGACCGTCGCGAGCGGGAAGGCCCCCGTCCAGCGGCGGCGGACCTCGCCGTCGACGACGAACCGCAGCGCCGCACCGAGCCCGCCGAACACCGCGACGAGCAGGGCGGCCGTCACCGGGCGTCCTCCGCGCCGGCCCGGGCGCGGCGTGCCGCCACGGTGATGCCGGCGAGCGCCGCGACGGCTCCGGCGGCGACGCTGACCAGCGCGTACGCGGCCGCGAGCCCCGGGCGTCCCGCGGTGAGCAGCCGCTCCGTCTCCAGGGCCAGGGTGCTGTACGTCGTGAACCCGCCCAGCACGCCCGTGCCCAGCCCCAGGCGCACGCGGCGCGCCCAGGCGTCCTCCGGCCCGCGGCGCAGCAGCGCCTCCAGCAGCAGGCCGAGCGCGAACGCGCCGACGACGTTCTCCACCGTCGTGGCCACGGGCCACCCGTCCGACGGGCCGACGGCGCTGCTCAGCGCGTACCGGGCGGTGCTGCCGACCGCGCCCCCGGCGGCGACGAGCAGCACGAGGCCCCACCGGCGGTGCGCGGGCCGCGGCGTGCTCACCGCCACGCCCGCTCCGACCAGTCCACGACCCGCAGCGGCACCACGAGCACGGGCCGGTGCTGGTGCCGGGCCAGCCCCACGGCGACCGATCCCTCCACCATCTCCCGCATGCGCGCGCCGGCCCCGGGCGCCCGGGTGCCGACGACGAACGCGGCGGCGTCGACGGCGCGCGCCAGGTGCGTCAGCGCCCGGTCCGGGCGCCCCGCCAGGTAGTGCACGTGCCACGTGACCCCGGTGCCGGCGAGCACCTCCTCGCAGGCCGCGCGCAGGTCGGCCTCGCGGGACCGCCAGCCGTCGTCGTCCGCGTCGGCGTCGACAGGGGCGTGCCGCACCGACCCGTCGGGGTGCTCCTCCACGACGTGCCGGGAGGGGTCCGCGTACGCGCAGTGCAGCGCGCCGCCGGTGGCCGCGGCCCACGCGGCGGCGGTGCGGAGCACGAGCGCCGGCTGCCCGGGCACCACGCCGACGACCAGCGGGTGGCCCCGCGGCTCGACCATGCGCTCGTCGCCGGGCTGGGGGACCTGCCGGACCATCGCCGCCTCCACGTCTCCCGCCCCGCCGCTCTCGGCACCCGCTCGTGGCACGTGCCCGACGATATGCCCCGCACCTGGTCGGCCCGCGCGGTGGGGCGGCGGGCCGACCGTGGTCGGTGGGTCAGAGCTCGACGGCGGTGACGCCCAGCTCGCCGAGGAGGGTGAGGATGCGGGCGCGGATCTCGTCGCGGATGGGACGGACCGCCTCGACGCCCTGGCCGGCCGGGTCCTCCAGCACCCAGTCCTCGTAGCGCTTGCCGGGGAAGAACGGGCAGGTGTCGCCGCAGCCCATGGTGACGACGACGTCGGACGCCTGGACGGCCTCGGTGGTGAGCACCTTGGGCTTCTCGGCGCGGATGTCGATGCCGAGCTCGAGCATGGCCTCGACGGCGGCGGGGTTGATCTGGTCCGCGGGCGCGGAGCCCGCGGAGCGGACCTCGACGGCACCGCCGGACAGCGCGGTGAGGAACCCGGCGGCCATCTGCGAGCGGCCCGCGTTGTGCACGCAGACGAACAGGACGCTGGGGCGGTCGGTGCCGGTGGTGGTCCCGGTGCCGGTGGTCTCGGTGGTGGTCGTCGTTCCGGTCATGGTCGCTCCTCGTGGTCGGGCGTCGGCGGGGTCAGGGCTGGGGGGCGGGTGTGGTGCGCAGGTCGGGCAGCAGGTCGGCCACGAGGGCGCGGACGCGGGCGTCGATGTCGTCGCGGATCGCGGCGGCGCCCTCGGCGGAGGCGAGGGCGGGGTCGCCGACGACCCAGTCCTCGTAGCGCTTGCCGGGCAGCACCGGGCAGGTGTCGCCGCAGCCCATGGTGATGACCACGTCCGCGGCCCGCACGGCGTCGTCGGTCAGCGGCTTGGGGAAGACCTCGTCGGCGTCGACCCCGAGCGCGGCCAGCAGCGGCTGGACGGTGCTGTGGACCGACCCGGCGGGCGTGGAGCCGGCGGAGCGGGCGATCACCCGGTCGCCCGCGTGGTGCCGCAGCAGCGCCGCGGCGAGCTGGGACCGGCCGGCGTTGGCGATGCAGACGAACAGCACCTGCGGCACGTCGTCGGTCGTGCCGGCCTGCGTGCGGGCGGCGCGCTCGAGGTCGGCGAGCCGCTGGCGGGCGAACCGCTCGGCGGTGACGACGAGGTGAGCCCCCACGCCGGCGCCGCGCGCGAGCGCCGTGTACGAGTCGCGGACGGTGCGCAGCACGAGGTCGGCGTCGAGGGACGCGAACCGCGGGGCGAGCTCGTCGGCGACGCGGGTCAGCGTGGTGTCGACGTCGGTGAGCCCGGTCAGCACCGGCTGCGGGCCGTGGGCGGCGACGGCGGCCGGGGCGAGCTGCTCCAGCAGCGCCGTGACCGCGGTCCGCATGCCCGGGACGACGCGGTAGTACACCCACGTGCCGCGGCGCTCACCGGTGAGCACGCCGACGTCCTTGAGCACCTTGAGGTGGTGCGAGACCGTCGGCTGCGAGACGTCGGCGACGGTGGCGATGTCGCACACGCACGCCTCGCCGCTCGCGCTGGTGGTGAGGAACGAGAGCATGCGCAGGCGCAGCGGGTCGGCGAGGGCCTTGAGCACGGCCGCGACCTGCCCGGCCGCCTCGGCGCCCATCGCGTGCGCCGACGGTGCGGGGCCGCAGGCCGCGTCGGCGGCTGCCGGGTCCGGCGCGGTCGTGACCGGCAGGGTGGTGCTCATGCGCGGACCTCCTCCGGGTCGGCCGTCCGCGCCGGGTCCGGCAGCGGTGCCGGGGCGGGGGCGGCGTCGGGGTCGGTCGCGAACCAGCGGCGCGCGACCCGCAGCGAGACGTAGACGAGCCCGACGAGCACGGGCACCTCGATGAGCGGTCCGACGACCCCGGCCAGGGCCTGCCCGGACGTGGCGCCGAACGTGCCGATGGCCACGGCGATCGCGAGCTCGAAGTTGTTGCCGGCGGCCGTGAACGCGAGCGTCGTGGACCGGGCGTACCCGAGCCCGAGCGTGCGGCCGGTGACCATGCCGACGCCCCACATCACGGCGAAGTACACGAGCAGCGGCAGCGCGATCCGGACGACGTCGAGCGGGTTGCTCGTGACGGCCTCGCCCTGCAGCGCGAACAGCAGGACGATCGTGAACAGCAGCCCGTACAGGGCCCACGGCCCGATCCGCGGCACGAAGGCCTCCTCGTACCACTCGCGCCCGCGGGCCCGCTCGCCGACCCACCGCGACGCGAACCCGGCGGCCAGCGGCACCCCGAGGAAGACCAGCACGTTGACGGCGATCTGACCGACGGAGACGTCGAGGCCCTGCGTGTCCAGGCCCAGCCAGCCGGGCAGCACGGTGAGGTAGAACCAGCCGAGCACCGAGAACGCGACGACCTGGAACACGGAGTTGACCGCGACGAGCACGGCGGCGGCCTCGCGGTCCCCGCAGGCCAGGTCGTTCCAGATGACGACCATCGCGATGCAGCGGGCCAGGCCCACGATGATCAGCCCGGTGCGGTACTCGGGCAGGTCGGGCAGGAAGACCCAGGCGAGCGCGAACATCAGCGCGGGGCCGACGAGCCAGTTGAGCACGAGCGAGCTGACGAGCAGGCGGCGGTCGCCGGTGACGGCGGCGACCCGGTCGTACCGCACCTTGGCCAGCACCGGGTACATCATCACGAGCAGGCCGATGCCGATCGGGACGCTGATCCCGCCGACCTCGAGGTCGGCCAGCGCCTCGCCGAGGGCCGGGACGAACCGGCCGAGCACGAGGCCGGCGACCATGGCCGCCCCGATCCAGACGGGCAGCCACCGGTCGAGGGTGGACAGCCGGCGCTCTGCGACCTGCACCGGTGCGCTCACGCGTGGTCCTGCGCGGCGGTCGCGCCGGCGGCGGCGATGGCCGGGCGCGGCCTGGCGCCGATCACCGAGCGGACGAGCGCGCCGTCGACGTAGAACCCGAGCGTCGGGATGGACACGATCCCCGCGGCGGTCACGGCCTCGGGGTTGGCGTCGGCGTCGACCTTGACGATCCGGACGCGCCCGGCGTACTCCTCGGCGAGCTGGTCGAGCACCGGGGCGACCTGGCGGCAGGGCCCGCACCACGTGGCCCAGTGGTCGACGACGACGGGGACCGGGGACTGCAGCACCTCGGCGTCGAACGACGCGTCGGTGACGGCGGTGACGGGCATCGGGCTCTCCTCGGACGTGCGGGCCGTGCTGGTGATTCGACAATCTTCTATATCGACGATGATCGAATCAAGCGAACGTCAGGTGAACACCGCCCTGCGCCGCTCGAGGCGCAGGGCTGCGGGGGCCGGCGTCAGAGGGCGCGGGCGAGCTCGACCAGGGCGTCCAGCGGGTCGCCGGCGGCGGGCAGCAGCACCGATACGTCCAGACCGGCGGCGGCACGCGCGGCCATCGCGGCCCGGACGTCGGCCGGCGTGCCGGCGAGCGAGAGGTGCGCCACCCAGGCGTCCGGCATCCGAGCGGCGAACTCCGCCCGCGTCGCGCACGCCGCACGCAGCTCGGCCAGCTCCGCGCCGAACGGCACCGGCGCCAGGTGCGGGGCCCAGTCGGGCTCGCCGATCCACGCCAGCGCGGGGCGCACCCGCGCCAGCGCCGCCGCGGCGTCGTCGTCGACCGCCGCCACGTCGTACCCCACGAGCCGGTGCGGACCGGTCGCGCCGATCTGCGCCCGCGCCGCCGCCACGTACTCCGGTGCGCACGGCTCGGCCAGCACCGTGCCGTCCGCCACGCGGCCGGACATGGCCAGCGAGCGCGGCCCCCGCACGCCCGCGAGCAGCCGGGGCGCGGTGCCCGGCACGGCCGACGGGTCCAGCCGCACGTCCGTCAGCGGCCCCTGACCTCCCGCGCCCTCCGTCGTCACGGCCTCCCCGCGCAGCAGCGGGGCCAGGGCGGACAGGTGCTCCTCCAGCAGGCCCAGCGGCCGCGCCGGCCACGCGCCGACCGCGCGCATCCACCCGGGCATCCCGTGCCCGACGCCCACGTCCACCCGCCCGGGGAACAGCTGCGCGAGCGTCGCGACCTCCATCGCCGCGAACGCCGGGTTGCGCACCGCCGCCGGCAGGATCCCGATGCCGACGCGGATCCGCTGCGTCGCCGCGAGGACGGCCGCCGCCTGCGCGACGCCCCCGCGGAACCCCAGGTCCTCCACGACCCACAGCTCGTCGAACCCGAGCTGCTCGGCGCGCCGCGCGAACGGCAGCACCTGGTCGGCGGGCAGGTCGCGCGGCAGGAGCGCCGCGACGGCAAGAGGACGGGTCATGGCACGCTCCGGCGTCGATGCAGGTCGGACGCCCCGACCCTACGGTGCGGACGCGCCCGGAGGATCAGCCGGTCGGCTGGCCCGCCAGGAGCCAGCGGACCGTGCGGGTCGCGCCGTCGCCCGCCCACAGGGCCGCGCGTGAGCGCACCGGGCCCGGGACGCGCAGGCCCAGCTCCGTGACCGCCCAGGCGGGCAGGCTCGCGACCGCCGCCTCGGCGAGCGCGGAGTACCCGGCCCGCAGGGCCACCGGCACGGGGGGCTCGCGCAGCAGGAACCGGGCGGCGTCCAGGGCCGCGGGCGTCGCGCGCAGCACCGGCCGGTAGCCCTCGATCGTCGCCTCCAGGTCCGCGACGGTCTCCGGGACGTCCGTCGCGCCCAGCGCCCGGCCGATCTGCGCCGCCTGCGCCACGTACTCGTCCGCGCGTGCCGGGGTCAGCGGGTGCGCACCCCAGCGGCGGTGCGCGTCGAGGAAGCTCTCGATCTCCGTGACGTGCACCCAGCGCAGCAGGTCCGGGTCGTCGGCCACGTACGGCACCCCGTCGTCCGTCGTGCCCCGGACCCGCCCGTGGATCGTCCGGACCGCGTCCACCGCGGCCTGCGCGTCGTCCGCCGTGCCGAACACCGTCACCGCGAGGAACGTGCTCGTGCGCGCCAGGCGGCCCCACGGGTCCGCCCGGTACCCCGAGTGCTGCGCGACCGCCGTCATCGCCACCGGGTGCAGCGACTGCAGCAGCAACGACCGCAGCCCGCCGACGAACATCGACGCGTCGCCGTGCACCTCACGGATCGCCGCGTCGGGCGCGAACCACCGCGGCCCCGGGCGGTGGTGGATCCGCTCGCGCGAGCGGATGCCGTGCGGCCCCGCCACCCGCAGGAACAGCGCGGTGCCCGCACGCGCACGCCACTGCCGGACCGGGGTCACCAGGCTCATGCGCACACCGTACGGATCGGCACCTGAACGCCCGCTGAGAGCGGTCGGCGCCCGCGTGCCGGGGACGAAGGTCCGTGGGAGGGGGCCGCCGCCGGGCGGACGCTTCAACCATGGTTGAGTCGACGGCGGTTGAGACGACGGCGGGCGACGCGGCGCGTGCCGCGGACGCGCTCGCGGTGCTGCAGGCCGCCGCCGACCCCGTGCGGTGGACCGTGCTGGACCGCCTCGCGGCCGGGCCCGCCTGCGTCTGCCACCTCCAGGAGCACGTGACCGTTGCGGGCAACCTGCTCAGCTACCACCTGCGCGTGCTGCGCGAGGCCGGGCTGGTCACGACGAGCCGGCGGGGCCGGTGGGTCGACTACGCGCTCGCCGAGGACGCGACCGCGCGCCTGCGGGCCGCGCTGCCCGGGTTCGGCGTGGCCGCGTCGTCCGGCGGCTGCGGGACGGGCGGTGGGGCGGTGGCGCCATGAGCCTGGCCGAGCACCTGCGCGCCCGCACTCCTACGCGCCGGTGGGTCGGGCTGGGCGTCGCCGCCGCCGTGTGGACCGGGCTGTACGCGGCCAACGCGCCGTTCTGGGACTGGCTGCTGCTCGACGTCGTCGGCCTCGACGAGGGCACGCGCGTGGGCTCCGGCGTGCACTTCTTCTTCTACGACACCGTGAAGATCGCGCTGCTGCTCGTCGGGATCATCTTCGTGGTGACCGTGCTGCGGTCGTTCATGAGCGTGGAGCGCACGCGCGCGATGCTCGGCGGGCGGCGCGAGGGGCTGGGGAACGTCCTGGCCGCCGGGCTCGGGGTCGTCACCCCGTTCTGCTCGTGCAGCGCCGTGCCCGCGTTCATCGGGTTCGTGGCCGCCGGTGTGCCGATCGGCGTGACGATGAGCTTCCTCATCGCCAGCCCGCTGGTCAACGAGGTCGCGATCGCGCTGCTGCTCGGGCTGTTCGGCGTCGGGCCCACCCTCCTGTACGTCGGCGCCGGGCTGACGATCGCGGTCGTCGCCGGACTCGTCCTCGGGCGGATGCGCGTCGAGCGGTGGGTCGAGCCGTTCGTCTTCGAGACCCGCCTCGGCGGACGCCCCGTCGACCCCGCCGTCGGGCTGACCTGGGACGACCGCATCCAGATGGGTGTCGAGGAGGTCCAGACCATCCTGCGCAAGATCTGGCCGTACCTGCTGGTCGGCATCGGCCTGGGCGCGGCGATCCACGGCTGGGCGCCCGACGACCTCTTCGCCCGCTACGCCGGCGCCGACAACCCGTTCGCCGTGCTCGTGGCCGTCGCCATCGGCGTGCCCCTGTACTCCAACGCCGCGGGCGTGCTGCCGCTCGTCGAGGCCCTGCACGACAAGGGCCTGCCCATGGGCACCCTGCTCGCGTTCATGATGGCCGTCGTCGCGCTGAGCCTGCCCGAGCTGATCCTGCTGCGCCGGGTGCTCAAATCCCGCCTGATCGCGCTGTTCGTCGCGGTCGTCGCCACCGGCATCGTCGCCACCGGCTACCTGTTCAACACCGTCCTCGGCGTCTGACCCACCACCCACCACGAAGGAGCTGTCATGGACATCGCGATCCTCGGGCCCGGCTGCGCGAACTGCGTCAACCTCGAGCGCGTGACGCGCGAGGCCGTCGCCGACCTCGGCGTCACCGCGACCGTCGAGAAGGTCACCGACTACGGCGCCATCGCCGGCTACGGCGTCATGTCCACACCCGCGCTGGTC
The DNA here is from genome assembly GCF_013409875.1 of Cellulomonas oligotrophica. Classification (GTDB taxonomy): domain Bacteria; phylum Actinomycetota; class Actinomycetes; order Actinomycetales; family Cellulomonadaceae; genus Cellulomonas; species Cellulomonas oligotrophica. Next base: position 2,303,750 of record NZ_JACCBK010000001.1, on the reverse strand, counting down.
GTCGACGGCGAGGTCGTCCTCTCCGGGCGCGTCCCCACCACCGCCCAGGTCGCCGAGCTCCTCGCCGCCCGCACCACGGCCTGAGTCGTGAGCCCCTGCGCCGAGGGGCTCACGAGGCCACCCGTTCCGGTCGGCGGGTGTCGATCCTGAGGAGCGGGCGTCCGACCGCCCGCGCCGGGCTGTGGGTCACGACGAGGAGCCGTCTCAGCTCTCACGAGTCGCGCGGCCCGTCTCGTGCGACGGTTCCTTCCTGGGTCAGGAGGAAGTGCGCTGCCGCCGCGGGCGTCAGCGGCTGCGGAGCTCGTCGACGAGCTCGGCCACGCGGGACCGCAGGTGGTCGCGCAGGGGGCGGATGCCGTCGACGTCCCAGCCCGCGGGGTCGGGCAGCGGCCAGGTGCGCACGTCCGGGTGGTCCGGCAGGTCCAGGCCGGGCTTGAGGGCGACGACGACGTCCGCCGCGGCCATCGTCTCCGGCGTCAGGAGCGTCGGCACCTGGTCGCTGCGGTCGATCCCGAGCTCGGCCAGCGACGCGAGCGCCTCGGGGGAGACCCGGGCGTCGGGCGCCGTGCCCGCCGACAGCACGCGGACGTCGTCACCGGCGTGGGCGGCGGCCAGGCCCGCGGCCAGCTGCGAGCGGCCCGCGTTGTGGACGCAGACGAACAGGACGGTCGGTGCCACGCGGATCTCCTCGTCTGGTGCCGGCGGCGCCGAGCATAGGACAGGCCGTGTCCGCCACCGCCCCTACGGTGGCCTCATGACGGGCTCCGGGGGCAGGGCGCAGGGTGCGGCGGTCGAGCCGTTCGTCGTGGCCGACGTCGCCGCGTGGCGGGCGTGGCTCGATGCGCACGAGGACGCCTCGGACGGGGTGTGGCTCGTGCTGGCGAAGAAGGGCACGGTCGAGCCGACGAGCCTGACGTACGCGCAGGCGCTCGACGAGGCGCTGTGCAGCGGGTGGATCGACGGGCAGAAGCGCAGCCACGACGCCGCGACGTTCCTGCAGCGGTTCACGCCGCGGCGCGCGCGGTCGATGTGGTCGCAGCGCAACGTGGAGCACGTCGCGCGCCTCGTGGCCGAGGGCCGGATGCGCCCGCGCGGGCAGGGCGAGGTCGACCGGGCCCGCGCCGACGGCCGCTGGGACCGTGCGTACGCGGGCTCGGCGACGATGACCGTGCCCGACGACCTCGCGGCCGCGCTCGCGGCCGTGCCCGCCGCGGGGGAGGCCTTCTCGGCGCTCAGCAGCCAGGCCCGCTACTCCGTGCTGCACCCGGTGGTGACGGCCGCGACGGCGCAGACGCGGGCGCGCCGCATCGAGCGTGCGGTCGCCGCCCTCGTGGCCGGCGCTCAGCCCTCGGCGGGCGCCGACTCGTAGAGGCCGATGTGGTTGCCGTCCGGGTCGACGAAGGCCGCCCACCAGCTCGTCTCGTCGATGGGCTCGCGCTCCAGCAGCACGGTGCCGCCGAGCTCGCGCACCTGCGCGAGGATCGCGTCGATCGAGTCGACCTCCACGTAGCTGCGCGGCTGCGTGAACCCCTCGCTGCGCGGGGCCAGGCCCCCGCCGCTGATCTTGTTGGGCGCCTGCCACATGGGGTAGCCCTCGAAGCCGGGCATCTCGGCGATCTGCCAGCCGAACAGGCTGCCGTAGAAGCGGGTGGCGGCTGCCATGTCCGCCACCGGGATGTCGATGTGGGTGATGTCTCCGTGCGCCATCGCACGCCCCCTCCGGTCGTCGGCCCGTGCGCGGCTCGCCGGGCCGTCGGCACGACGCTAGCGACGCCCACCGACGCCCGCGCCCCCGGTCGGCTCCTCAGGTGGAAGATGAGTCGCGGGTGCGGCACTGGTCGGACCGGTGACGGGGCGCAGGGTGCGCGCCGCAGACGGAGGGGGTCGACATGGCAGATCAGGTCGAGCTGGAGACGACGCGGTTGGCGGCGGTGCGTGGGAGCGTGCCGATGGACGGGCTGCCCGCCTTCTTCGACACCGCCTACCCCGCGGTGGCGCGGGCGGCCGCTCAGGAGGGGTGGACGCTCGACGGCCCTGCGATCGGCTGGTACCCGGCCATGTCGACGGACGTGGTGCAGGTCGCCGCAGGGTTCCCCGTGAGTGGTGCGTCGACCGGGGCGGTGTCAGGCACGGTCGCGGTGCTGGAGGTGGCTGGCGGGCCTGCGCTGGTCGCCACGCACACGGGCTCGTACGACGGGCTGCCGGACGCGTGGGAGCGGCTCGAGCAGGAGCGCGTCGCCCTCGGCGTCGACGGGCGCGGGGACTTCTGGGAGGAGTACGTGACCGAGCCGTCGCCCGGGGGCGACCCGTCCGCCAACGTCACGCGGCTGGTGCTGCCCCTGCGCACCGGCTCCTGACCGCGGTCCGGGCGGCCGGAGGGAACACCGGACCGCCCGGGCGTGGTTGCGCCTGGCATGCGAGCCATCACCTACTCCCGCTACGGCGGCAGCGACGTCCTCGAGATCACCGAGCAGCCCACCCCCAAGGTCGGCCCCGACTCGGTGCTCGTGCGCGTGCGCGCCGCGTCGGTCAACCCCGTCGACTGGAAGATCCGCGCCGGCTACCTCGACCAGGTCATGGACGTGACGTTCCCGGTGGTGCCGGGCTGGGACGTCGCCGGCGTCGTCGAGCGCGTCGGCCTGGACACCCCCGAGCTGAAGGTCGGCGACGAGGTGTTCGGGTACGTGCGCAAGGACTGGGTGCAGGGCGGCACGTTCGCCGAGCTCGTCTCCGCGCCGGTGCGCACCCTCGCCCGCAAGCCCGCCTCCCTGACGTTCGAGGAGGCCGCGGCGGTACCGCTCGCGGGCCTCACCGCCTACCAGAGCATCGAGCGCACCGGGGTGCGTGCCGGGCAGACCGTGCTCGTGCACGCCGCAGCCGGCGGCGTCGGGCAGTTCGCCGTGCAGATCGCCGTCGCGCGCGGCGCCCGCGTCATCGGCACCGCGTCCGAGGGCAACCACGCGTACCTGCGCGACCTCGGCGCCGAGCCCGTGACCTACGGCGACGGCCTCGTCGAGCGCGTCCGGGCCCTGGCGCCCGAGGGTGTCGACGTCGTGCTGGACTACGGCACGCCCGACCTGGTCGCGACCACCCGTGCGCTGCTGGCCACCGGCGGCACGGTCGCGTCGATCACGGACGCGGCCGCCCGCGACGAGCTCGGCGGCCACTACGTGTGGGTCCGCCCCTCGACGGCCGACCTCACCGCCCTGGCCGAGCTCGCCGACGCCGGCCGGCTGCGTGTCGACGTCGCGCAGGTCTTCGACCTCGCCGACGCGGCCGCCGCCCACGACGCCAGCGCCACCGGCCACGTCCGCGGCAAGGTCGTCGTCAGGGTCTGACCCGGCCCGAGGGCGGGCTCGGTGACCTCCGGGTGGTGTGTTCGATGTTCGACACCCCTGACGGAACCTCGACAGTCGGCCCAGTCCCCGCGCTGCCGCCGGCCGCACCCCGGTGAGGGTGCGGCCGGCGCCGGGCGGTCACTCGTAGCGGAGGGACTCGATCGGGTCCTGGCGGGCCGCGCGCAGCGCGGGCAGGGTGCCGGCGAGGAACGCGATCGCCATCACCCCGACCACCACGGCGACCACGGACACCGGGTCGAACGCGACGAGCGTCAGGCCCGGCAGGTCGGCCAGCAGGGAGTCCGCCAGCGCCACGCCGATGACCTGCGCCGCGCCCATCGCCGCGAGCACGCCGACCGCGCTGCCGACGAGGCCGATCGTCACCGCCTCCAGCGAGAACAGCGCGAACACCCGCCCGCTGGCCAGGCCCATCGCCTTCATCAGGCCGATCTCACGGGTGCGCTCCTGCACCGACATGAACAGCGTGTTGATGATCCCGATGCCCGCGGCCACCAGCGCGATGATCGCGAACCCGTTGAGCACCAGCACGATCGTGTCGATCACCGACGTGAACGTGCCGAGCTGGTCCTCCAGCGTCGTGGCCGTGTACCCCGCGTCGTCGAGCGCCTCGACCACCGCGGCCTCGTGCTCCTCGCCCGCGGTCGCGTCGAACCACACCGAGGCCGACGCGTACGTCGGCTCCTGGTCGTCCGGCACGCCGACCTGCTGCAGGTCGGCCAGAGCGAGCGTCAGCGCGTCGTTCGGCACCGCGCCGGTCAGAGAGACCAGCCCGGGCGCCGCCACCCCGACCACGGTCGCGTCGACCGTGCTCTGCGTGCCCTCGGCGTCCGTCACCGCGAGCGTCACCGTCGCCCCGACGGCGTCCTCGGCCGCGTCGAACCCGAGCGGCTCCACGTACGACTCCGGCAGCACCACCTCCGGCTCGGAGCCCTCCAGGTCGACCTGGTCGCCCGCCTCGAGCTCGACCTGCATGCCCGCGACGATCGGCGACAGCGCCAGCTCGTAGCGCGTCCCGTCGTCGTGCTGCACGTAGTCGACGCCCACGGAGCGGGTCGGCTCGACCCGCTCGACGCCCTCGACGTCCGCGATCGTCGCCAGGTCGTCCTCGGTCAACGGGTCGGCCTGCTCCGCGAACGGGTCGCCACCCGCACCCGGGTCCTGCGCGGCCGCGTCCGGGTCGTACTCCTGGGGGCCGTCCGTCGGGGCGCTCGCCTCGACCGTCCGGGTCACCGTCAGCACGTCGTCCGCGCCGATCGACGCCACCGTGTCGTCGATGTACGCGTTGATGCCCGTGCCGACCCCGTTCGTCAGGGACAGCGTGAACGCGCCGATCGAGATGGCCAGCACCGTCAGGCTCGTGCGGAGCTTGGCCCGGAACGTGCCGGCGACCGCCTGGGTCACCACGTCGACGGTCCTCATGCGGCCACCTGCTCCCCGGCCACCAGGCCGTCGCGGATCTGGATGCTGCGGTCGCAGCGCGCGGCGAGGTCCTCGTCGTGCGTGACGACCACGAGGGTGATGCCGCGCTCGCGGTTGAGCCCGAAGAGGATGTCCTCGACCATCGCGCCCGTCGTGGTGTCGAGGTTGCCCGTGGGCTCGTCGGCGAAGATCACGCGGGGCTCGTTGATGAGCGCCCGGGCGATGACGACGCGCTGCTTCTGCCCGCCCGACAGGTCGTTGGCCCGGTTCGACGCCTTGTCGTCCAGGCCGAGCTGCGCGAGCGCCGCCATGCCGCGCCGGCGCCGCTCGCCCCGCGGCACGCCCGCGATCGTCAGCGGCAGCACCACGTTGTCGAGGACGCTGGCCCGCGGGTTGAGGAAGAACTGCTGGAACACGAACCCGAACGCCCGGTTGCGGGTCGCGTTGACCTCCTTGACCCGCAGCCGGGACGTCTCGACGCCCTCCAGCGTCAGCGACCCCGCCGTGGGCCGGTCCAGCAGCGCCAGCAGGTGCATGAGCGTCGACTTGCCCGAGCCGCTCTTGCCGAGGATCGCCAGCGACTCCCCGGCCGCCACGTCCAGGTCCACGCCCCGCAGGGCCTCGAAGGCGCCGCTGCCCGACCCGTAGGTCTTGCGCAGCCCGCGCACGCTCATGAGTGGTCCGTCCACCGGGTGCCTCGTTCTCTCGTCCGTCGCCAGCCCGTCGCCGACGTCCCCCACCGTCCCCCGCGGGGCCCGGCCGGCGCGTCGCCCCACGGCTCGCACCCGCGTACCGCCGTCGCGGTACGGCGGCTCCCGCGCGGGGTGGACGTGCCGCCCGCCGCCCGTGCGCGATGCTGGTCGCGACGCGGGGGAGGTGCTGTGGGCGACGGGCGGGGACGAGCGGTGCGGGGTCGGACGGTGCGGTGGCGACGGGTGGCGGGCGACGTGTTCCTCGCGTCCGTGATCGTGCTGTCGGGCAACCTGGAGCCCGGCGCCAAGGGGCACGACGTCGAGCCGCGGTGGCGCCCCGACGTGCTCGTCGTCAACCTCGTCGCGATCGCGGTGCTGCTGCTCAGCCGCCGCTACCCTCGTGCGGCCCTCGGTGCGCTGCTCGGCCTCACCGTGCTGACCGTCCCGCTCGGTCTCTACAACATCGGCACCGTCACGGCCGTCGCCGTCGCCGTCTACGTGGTCAGCACCCGCACCGACCGGCGCACCGCCACCCTGCTGACGATCGGCGTGGCCCTGCTCGTCACGGGCCTGGCGCTCGCCGTGGGCGTCGCGGGGCCGCAGTTCCTGCTCGTCGTGTGCCTCGGCGGGGCGCTCGGCGACGCGATCCGCACGCAGCAGGCCGCCATGGCCGCCGTCACCGAGCGGGCCGAGCGCGCCGAGCGCACCCGCGAGGCCGTCGCCCGCCAGCGCGTCGCGGAGGAGCGGCTGGCGATCGCCCGCGACCTGCACGACGTCGTCGCCCACCAGATCGCCGTCATCAACCTGCACGCCGGCGTCGCCGCCGGCGCCGTGCGCACCCGCCCCGACGACGCGGAGCGCGCGCTGGCCACGATCCGCCAGGCGTCCCGGACCGTCCTGTCCGAGATCGGCGACCTGCTCGCCACCCTCCGCGAGCCCGGTGCCGCCGCCGCCGTCGGCCTCGCGCACCTCGACGACGTGGTCCGCGGGCTCGCCGCCGACGGCCTGCAGGTCACGGTGCGCCGCGACGGCGACCTCGACGCCCTGCCCAGCGCCGTCGACGTCGTCGCCCTGCGCGTGGTGCAGGAGGCCCTGACCAACGCGCACAAGCACGGCGCCGACCGGCACGCCCACGTGCGCCTGCAGCACCACGACCAGACCCTGACCGTGACCGTCACCAACGCCTGCGCCCCGCAGACCACCGGTCCCGGCACCCGGCACGGGCTGCTGGGCATGGCCGAACGCGTCGAGTCCGTGCGCGGCACCCTCACCGCCGGCCCCACGAGCGGCACCTGGACCGTCCGGGCGACCCTGCCCACCGCCACCTCCGACGTCGAGGAGCCCGCGACGTGAGCACCGACCCCGCCGCGACGACGCCCGTGCGGGTGCTCGTCGCCGACGACCAGGCCCTCATCCGCGCCGCCATCGCCGACCTCGTCACCTACGCCGACGGCCTCGAGCTCGTCGGCCAGGCCGTCGACGGGCGCGAGGCCGTCGCGCTCGCGGGGCGGCTGCGCCCCGACGTCGTGCTCATGGACATCCGCATGCCCGGCGTCGACGGGATCGCCGCGACCCGCAGCATCTGCGCCGACCACGCGCTCGCCGCCGTGCGCGTGCTGGTGCTGACGACCTTCGAGGAGGACCAGTACGTCGTCGGCGCCCTGCGCGCAGGGGCCAGCGGTTTCATCGGCAAGGGCGCCGAGCCGGCCGACATCGTCGCGGCCGTGCGTGCCGTGCACCGCGGCGACGCCCTGCTCTCGCCCACCGCCACCCGGGCCCTGATCGACCGGTACGTGCTGCCCGTGGCCGCGACGTCCGCCGCGCCGCACCCCGACCTCGCCGAGCTGACCGAGCGGGAGGTCGAGGTGCTCACCCTCGTCGGCACCGGCCTGTCCAACGCGGAGGTCGCCGACCGCCTCGTCATCTCCCCGCACACCGCCAAGACGCACGTGAACCGCATCATGGCCAAGCTCGGCGCCCACGACCGCGCCCAGCTCGTCATCGCCGCCTACGAGAACGCCCTGGTCCGCGCCGACCCCCGCTGACCGGGGCCCGCGCGCGGCGACGGCCGCCGGTCACGGGGACCGGCGGCCGTCGTCAGGCCCGGGCGTGCGCCGGGCGGGCACCGCTCAGGAGCAGGTCGAGCCGTTCACGGTGAACACGGTCGGCGCGGCGTTCGTGCCGCTGTACGAGCCGTTGAACCCGATCGTCGTCGACCCGCCCGGTGCCAGCGCACCGTTCCACGCGGCGCTCGTCGCGGTCACGGCCTTGCCCGTCTGGGCCCACGTCGCGCTCCAGCCCTGGGTGACCTGCTGGTCGCCCGGGAACGTGAAGCCGAGCCGCCACGACGACCACGCCGTGCTGCCCGTGTTGGTCACGGTGACCGCGGCGGTGAAGCCGGACGTCCACGAGCTGGCCGTGTACGTGACCTTGCAGGCCGCGGACGACGTCGGCGTGGGCGTCGGGGTAGCCGTGGGGCTGGGCGTGGGCGTGGGGCTGGGCGTGGGCGTCGGCGTCGGGGTGGGCGTGACCGTCGGGGTCGGCGTGGGCGTGGGGGTGGGCGTCGTGCCGCCCGCCTGCTCGGCGGCCCATGCGGTCAGCCACACGAGCGCCGAGTTCCAGTTGATCGCGACCTCGTTGACCGAGTACGCCTCGATGTGGTCGACGAAGCACTTCTGCGCCGCGCACCCGGCCAGCTGGGACGCCGCCAGCGGGTCCTGCAGCTCGCTGTTGGGGCCGCCGGAGAACGACCCGGGCGGGGCGGTCGGCAGCGACGCGTCGGCCTGGTTGGCCCAGAACCGGTGGTGCACGTTGCGCACGGCCTTCTCGCCGTAGCCCGCGACGTACGACTGGTTCAGCGGGTTGCGGCCCTGGAAGTAGTCGAGCGCGCCGAACACCGCGGTCCGGTACTTGGCCTCACCGGTGAAGTCGTGCGCGAGGGCCAGCACGTTCGCGTTGTTCGCGACCTGGCCGTTGGAGCCCCAGTAGTAGACGTTGCCGGCGTTGTTGGGCGCCGGGTACGCCTGCGTCGCCAGCCGGGCGAGCGCCGCGTCCGCGAACCGCACGATCGCGGCACGGGTCGCGGTGACGTCGGCGGCGGGCAGGCCCGTCGGGACGAGGGCCAGCGTCGTGTCGCCGAGCCCGCCGGTCCAGCCCCAGTCGTAGCCGCGCTCGGTGAAGCTCGTGCCCCGGTAGAACGACGACCCCGTGACGTCGGCGCGGTACCCGGCCTCGCCGGTCGTCGCGTACAGCTCGGCCGCGGCCCAGTAGAACTCGTCGGTCACGGTCTTGTCGCCGTACGCACCGCCGCCCGTGCCGTCGGTGTCGGACGCGATCCGGTTCGGGTTGGCCTTCGCCGCGGCGTACGCGGTGCGCGCGGCGGCCAGCGCCCGGGTCGAGAACGCCGGGTCGTACGTCGCCCACAGGCGCGACGCCTGCGCGGCCACGGCCGCCATGTTGAGCGTCGCGGCCGTGCTGACGGGCGCCAGCACGCGGCGCTGCGCGTCCTGGGCCGGGATCGTCGGGATGCCCGTCCAGCTCTCGTCGTGCATCTTGTGGTGCACCATGCCGGCGTCGGTGCGCCCCGCGGGCACCTGCATCCGCAGCAGGAACTCCAGCTCCCAGCGGGCCTCGTCCAGCACGTCCGGCACCCCGTTGGCCTGCTCCGGGATCGCGGCCGTCCCGTCGCCGAGCGCGGCACGGTCCGCCCCGGCCACGTGCAGGGTCCGCTCGTACGCGTTCTGCAGCTGCCACGTCGCGATGCCGCCGTTGACGACGTACTTGCCGTGGTCGCCGGCGTCGTACCAGCCGCCGCGCACGTCCAGGCTGTACCCGCAGGACGTGCGGCACGGCACGCTCGTGTCGCCCTGGTTCGGCGCGACACCCAGGTGCCCGGCCGCCCGCGCGTACGTGCTGCCGACGTACCGGGACTCGATCGCGATGCCCGAGCGCTGGTGGTAGAAGAACGCCAGCGAGTCGGCCTTCAGCCGCTCCAGCGGGTCCGCCGAGATGTCGAACGGCAGGCTGCTCGCCCCGCCCGCCGACAGCACGTACCCCGTGCCGGGGGTGTCGTACGCCGAGAAGTCGACCCGGTGCGTGCGGTCGCCGGACAGCGCGTCCGCCCCCTGCACCGTGGTCGTCCCCTCGGCGACGGTCCGGCCCGCCGCGTCGCGCAGCGTCCACGCCACGGGCGTGGTCGACGAGCTCACGAGCGTCGCGACCTTGGCGACGCCCGGCACGTACGCGACCTGGTTGACCTTGACCGCGGTGCCCGGGTCGGGCGCCGCGACGGCGGCGGGCGCGCCGACGCCCGCCACGGTGAGGGCGGTGGCGACCGCGAGACCGGCGGCCCAGCCGCGGCGCACGGCACGCCGTGGGGTGATCGGAGACATGGCAGTCCTCGGGTGGGAGCGGACGAGGCGGCGGCGCCCGGCAACGGCCGCCCGACGCTGGGTCGAGCCGCTGCGGCACCGCTCCCAGCACCCTAGGACGACCACCCGTCGCCCCGACCCCCTGCGCGGCGACGGAAACGATTAGGACGCCGCCGGCTGCCGCCGAGGGCGCCCGCGTGGAGGGGTCAGGGCTGGAGGCGGTAGCCCAGGCCCGGCTCGGTGAGCAGGTGGCGGGGGTGGGCCGGGTCGGGCTCGAGCTTGCGGCGCAGCTGGGCCATGTAGACGCGCAGGTAGTGGGACTCGCCGTCGAGGTGGGGGCCGCGCAGCTCGGTGAGCAGCTCGCGGCGGCCGACGACCTTGCCGGCGTGCCGGGCGAGGACCTCGAGCATGTGCCACTCGGTGGGCGTCAGGCGCACCTCGGTGCCGTCGGCGGTGGTGACGACGTGCCGGCCCAGGTCGACCGTGAACGCCGAGGTGGCCACCACGGGCGGGGTCTCGTCCTGGGGGCGGCGGCGCACGGCGGCGCGGATCCGCGCCAGCAGCTCGTCCATGCCGAAGGGCTTGGTCACGTAGTCGTCGGCGCCCGCATCGAGGGCCTCGACCTTGTCGTCGCTGGTCTGCCGGGCCGAGAGCACCACCACGGGAACGCCCGACCAGGAGCGGACGGTGCGCAGCACGTCCATGCCGTCCAGGTCGGGCAGGCCCAGGTCGAGCACCACGACGTCGGGACGCCAGGACGCGACCGCGTCGAGGGCGGTGGCGCCCGAGTGCGCGACCGTCGCCTCGTACCGGTGGGCGCGCAGCGTCACCGCCAGCGCACGCGCCAGCGCGGGCTCGTCGTCGACGACGAGGACTCGCGTGCTCACGCCCCACCTCCCGGTCCGCGCCCCGGCAGCGGGAGCGTCAGCACCATGGTGAGGCCTCCGCCGGGGGTGTCCTCCGCCTCCAGGGCGCCGCCGTTCGCGCGGACGAACCCCTGCGCGACCGCCAGCCCCAGGCCCAGGCCGTGCCCGCGGGGCGCGTCGCCGAGCCGCTGGAACGCGGCGAACATGCGGTCCTTGCGGTCGTCGGGCACGCCGGGGCCGTGGTCGACCACGCGGACCACCACGGCGTCCGGCACCTCCTGGGCCACCACGCGCACGGGGCGACCCGGCGGGCTGTGCCGCACGGCGTTCTCCACGACGTTGGCCAGCGCACGCTCCAGCAGGCCCGCGTCGGCGTGCACGAGCGGCAGCTCCTCGGGCACGTCGACGTCGACGGCGCCCTCCGGCACCGCCCCGAGCGCGCGCAGCACCACCTCGTCGAGCGTCACGGGGTCGGCGTGCACGGCCAGGGCGCCCGCGTCGAGGCGGCTCATGTCGAGCAGGTTGTCCACCAGGTGCTGCAGCCGGTCGCTCTGGTGGTCGACGTCCGCGAGCAGCTCGTCGCGGTCGGCGGGGGAGATGCGGTCGCCGACGCTGCGCAGCGCCGTCACGCCGGCCTTGATCGCCGCGAGCGGGGTGCGCAGGTCGTGCGAGACCGCCGCGAGCAGGGCCGTGCGCATCTCGCCGCGCTCGCGCTCCGCGCGGGTCAGGCGCGCCTCCGAGCGCAGCCGGTCGCGCTCGACGACGGCCCGCAGCTGCTGCCCCACCGCGGCGACGAACCGCACGTCCTGCGGCGCCAGCGTGCGTCCGCGCAGCGCCAGCAGCAGGTCGTCGTCCACGGGCACCGTCGCCGTCGCGTCGTCCGCACCCGTCGGGGCGTCGCCCGCCGACGTGCCCCGCAGCTCCCACCGCGCCGGCGGGCGCCCGTCGCCGGAGCGGCCCAGGAGCGCCACGCCGTCCAGGCGCAGCGACTCCCGCAGCTGCTCCAGCACCGCCGGGACCGTCTCCGGCACCGTCAGCACGGCCCCCGCGATCGCCGTCAGCGTGTCCGCCTCCGCCCGGGCGCGGGCCGCCTCCACGGTGCGCCGCGCCGCGAGGTCCACGACCGTCGACACCCCCACCGCCACGGCCAGCAGCACCGCGATCGCCAGGGCGTTGCGCGGCTCCGCGATCGACAGCGTGTGCAGCGGCGCCACGAACAGGAAGTTGCCCAGCAGCCCGCCCAGCACCGCGCTCAGCAGCGCCGGCCGCAGCCCGCCGACCAGCGCCACCCCCACCGTCAGGGCCAGGAACAGCATGAGCACCGTCGGCAGCGTCTCGATCCCGCCCGCCGCCCGCAGCAGCGCCGCCAGCACCGGCGGACCCAGCCCCGCCAGCGCCCACGCCAGCGCCACCCGCCGCACCGACAGCACCCCGCGCGGCCCGTGGCCCCGCACCCCGCGGCCCGCCTCCTCGTGCGTCACCACCAGCACGTCCGTGTCGCCCGAGCCCTGGATCACCCGCGCCGTGATGCCCGGCGACAGCGCCGCCGCGACCCGCCGCCGCCGCGTCGCCCCCACCAGCACCTGCGTCGCGTTCACCCCGCGCGCGAAGTCCAGCACCGCCTGCGCCACGTCGTCGCCGAGCACCGTGTGCCACGACCCGCCCAGCTGCTCCACCAGGGCCCGGTGCCGGCCCAGCGAGTCCGGCGCCACGCCCGTCAGCCCGTCGCCGCGCAGCACGTGCAGCGCCAGCAGCTCCCCGCCGCTGCCGCGCTGGGCGATCCGGGCCCCACGCCGCACCAGCGTCTCCGTCTCCGGCCCGCCCGTCACTGCCACCACCACGCGCTCGCGCGCCGGCCACGCCTCGTCGATGCCCTGCTCGCGCCGGTACGCGGCCAGCGCCTCGTCCACCCGGTCCGCCGTCCACAGCAGCGCCAGCTCCCGCAGCGCCGTGAGGTTGCCGACCCGGAAGTACTGCGTCAGCGCCGCGTCGACCTTCTCCGCCGCGTACACGTTGCCGTGCGCGAGCCGGCGCCGCAGCGACTCCGGGCTCATGTCGACCAGCTCGATCTGGTCCGCCCGACGCACCACGTCGTCCGGCACCGTCTCCTGCTGGCGCACCCCCGTGATCGCCTCGACCACGTCGTTCAACGACTCCAGGTGCTGCACGTTCACCGTCGTCACGACGTCCACGCCCGCCGCCAGCAGCTCGTCGACGTCCTGCCACCGCTTGGCGTGCCGCGAGCCCGGCGCGTTGGTGTGCGCCAGCTCGTCCACCAGCACCAGCGCCGGGCGCCGCGCCAGCACCGCGTCGACGTCCATCTCCGTCAGCGTCGCCCCGCGGTGCAGGACCGTGCGCCGCGGCACCACCTCCAGGCCCTCCAGCAGCGCGGCCGTGTGCACCCGGCCGTGCGTCTCGACCAGCCCCACCACCACGTCGACGCCCCGCTCGGCCCGCCGGTGCCCCTCGTCGAGCATCGCGTACGTCTTGCCGACGCCCGGCGCCGCCCCCAGGTACACCCGCAGCCGCCCGTGCGGGGACGACCCGTCGCCGCGCGCCGCCGCCTGCACCGAGCCGACCTCCTCCGTCGTCGCCGCGCCTCGCACGGGACCGGCGCCCCTCACCCGAGCGCCGTCAGGGACGCGTTCAGCTCGACCACGTTGACCCGCGGCTCGCCCAGCACCCCCAGGTCGCGCCCCGCGGTGGCCTGCCCGACGAGCGTACGGACGGTCGCCTCGTCGAGCCCGCGCTCGCGGGCGACACGCGGCACCTGCAGCTCGGCGTACGCGGGGGACACATGCGGGTCGAGGCCGGACGCGGACGCGGTGACGGCGTCGGCGGGCACGAGCGCGGGGTCGACGCCCTCGCGCGCGGCGACCTCCGCCCGGCGGGCCTCGACGGCCGCGAGCAGGTCGGGGTTCTCGGGGCCGAGGTTGGACGCGCCCGACGCCAGGCCGTCGTACCCGTCGCCGGCGGCGGACGGGCGCGGGTGGAACCACCCGGGCCCCTCGACCGCCTGGCCGAGCAGGCGCGACCCGACGACCTGCCCGTCGACCGCGATCAGGGAGCCCTCGGCCCGGTCGGGCACGAGGCGTCCGACCGCCCAGACGGCGGTGGGGTAGAGCACGCCGAGCACGAGGGTCAGCGCGAGCATCAGCCGCAGCCCCGCGAGGGACTGGCGCAGGAACGGGGTCATGGTCGCAGGCTCCAGGGGGTTCACAGGCCGGGCAGCAGGGAGACGACGAGGTCGACGGCCTTGATGCCGACGAACGGCACCACCAGCCCGCCCACGCCGTAGACGAGCAGGTTGCGCCGCAGCAGCGACGCCGCGTCCTGCGCGCGGTACCGCACGCCCCGCAGCGCGACGGGCACGAGCGCGACGATGACGAGCGCGTTGAACACCACCGCGGACAGCACCGCCGACTGCGGCGAGTGCAGGCCCATGACGTTCAGCCGGTCGAGCTGCGGGTACAGCCCGCTGAACATCGCCGGGATGATCGCGAAGTACTTGGCGACGTCGTTGGCGATGGAGAACGTGGTGAGCGCGCCGCGCGTGATGAGCAGCTGCTTGCCGATCGCGACGATCTCGATGAGCTTGGTCGGGTCGGAGTCGAGGTCGACCATGTTCCCGGCCTCCTTGGCGGCGGAGGTGCCCGTGTTCATCGCGACGCCGACGTCCGCCTGCGCGAGCGCGGGGGCGTCGTTCGTGCCGTCGCCCGTCATCGCGACCATCCGCCCGGCGGCCTGCTCCCGGGTGATGAGCGCGAGCTTGTCCTCCGGCGTGGCCTCGGCGAGGAAGTCGTCCACGCCGGCCTCGTCCGCGATCGCCCGCGCGGTGAGCGCGTTGTCGCCGGTGATCATCACCGTCCGGATGCCCATGCGGCGCAGCTCGGCGAACCGCTCGCCCAGGCCGTGCTTGACGACGTCCTTGAGGTGGATCACGCCCACCGCCCGCGCGGGCTGCCCGGGCACCTGCTCGGCGACGACGAGCGGCGTGCCGCCGGCGGCGCTGATCGCGTCGACCGTGCGGGCGACGTCGGCCGACGGCTCGCCGCCGTTCTCGCGCACCCACGCCCGGACCGCCGACGCCGCGCCCTTGCGCACGCGCCGCAGCCCGGCGTGCTCGGTCACGTCGACCCCGCTCATGCGCGTCTGCGCGGTGAACGGCACGAACGTCGCGTGCGGCAGCTGCGTGCGGAAGCCCGTGCGCAGCCCGTACCGCTCCTTGGCGAGCACGACGACGGAGCGCCCCTCGGGGGTCTCGTCCGCCAGCGACGACAGCTGCGCGGCCTCGGCGAGGTCCTCCTCGCGGACGCCGTCGGCGGGCACGAGCTCGACGGCCTGCCGGTTGCCGAGCGTGATCGTGCCGGTCTTGTCGAGCAGCAGGACGTCGACGTCGCCCGCCGCCTCGACCGCGCGGCCCGAGAGCGCGAGCACGTTGCGCTGCACGAGCCGGTCCATGCCGGCGATCCCGATGGCCGACAGTAGCGCGCCGATCGTGGTGGGGATGAGGCAGACCAGCAGCGCGACGAGCACGACCAGCGGCTGCGCCTGCCCGGAGTAGACGGCGAACGGCTGCAGCGTGACGACCGCGAGCAGGAACACCAGCGTCAGCGACGCCAGGAGCAGGTTGAGGGCCACCTCGTTGGGCGTGCGCTGGCGCGCGGAGCCCTCGACGAGGCCGATCATCCGGTCGAGGAACGTCTCGCCGGCGCGCGCCGTGATCCGCACGACGACGCGGTCGGAGAGCACGCGCGTCCCGCCGGTGACGGCGCAGCGGTCCCCGCCGGACTCGCGGACCACGGGCGCGGACTCGCCGGTCACGGCCGACTCGTCGACGCTCGCGACGCCCTCGACGACGTCGCCGTCGCCGGGGATCGTCTCGCCCGCCTCGACGACCACGAGGTCGCCGACCGCCAGCGCCGGGCCGGGCACCTGCTCCTGCGTGCCGTCGGGCAGCAGCCGGCGGGCGAGGGTGTCGGTGCGGGCCTTGCGCAACGACGCGGCCTGGGCCTTGCCGCGGCCCTCCGCGACGGACTCGGCGAGGTTGGCGAAGACCACCGTCGCCCACAGCCACACGGCGATCGACCACGCGAACACGGACGGGTCGAGGACGGCCAGGACCGTGGTGGCCACGGACCCGACCCACACGACGAGCATGACCGGCGTGCGGACGAGGTGCCGCGGGTCGAGCTTGCGCAGCGCGTCGGGCAGGGCCGTCAGCAGCAGCGCGGGGCGGAACGCGCCCGCGCGGACGCGGGGCTCGTCGGTGGTGGGGGGCTGGTCGGTGAGCGTCACAGCAGGGCCTCCGCGACAGGGGCGAGAGCGAGAGCGGGGAAGAAGGTCAGGCCGGCGACCACGACGACGACGCCGGCGAGCAGCACGGCGAACACGGGCCCGTGGGTGGGCAGGGTGCCCGGCCCGGCGGGGACGCGGTCCTGGCGGGCGAGGCTGCCGGCGAGCGCCAGCACGAGCACGACCGGCACGAACCGGCCGAGCAGCATCACCAGCCCGAGGGCCACGTTCTGGTACGGCGTGCCGGCGGAGAACCCGGCGAACGCCGAGCCGTTGTTGTTGGCCGCCGAGGCGTAGGCGTAGAGGATCTCGGACAGCCCGTGCGGTCCGGCCTCCTGCACGGACGCCGCCGTCAGCGCGGGGATCCCCGCGGTCAGCGCGGCGCCGACGAGCACGAGCGTCGGCACGGTCAGCACGTACAGGGCGACGAGGGTGACCTCGCGGCGGCCGATCTTCTTGCCGAGGTACTCCGGGGTGCGCCCGACCATGAGGCCGGCGAGGAACACCGCGAGCACGGCCATGACGAGCATGCCGTAGAGCCCGGCGCCGACCCCGCCCGGTGCGACCTCGCCGAGCATCATGCTCAGCATCGCGGTGCCGCCGCCGAGGGCCGTGAGCGAGTCGTGCGCGGCGTTGACGGACCCGGTGGACGTCCCGGTGGTCGAGACCGCGAACAGCGCGGACGCCGCGGGCCCGAACCGGACCTCCTTGCCCTCGAGCGCCGCACCGGCGGCCTGCGGCACCGTGCCGAGCGCGTGCGTCTCCGCCCACGTCGTCACCGCGACGGCCGCCGCCCACAGCCCGCCCATGACGCCGAGCACGGCGAACCCCTGGCGGCGGTCGCCGACCGTGCGGCCGAACGTCCACGGCAGGCTGAACGGGATCGCGAGCAGCAGGAACACCTCGAGCAGGTTGGTCCAGGGCGTGGGGTTCTCGAACGGGTGCGCCGAGTTCGCGTTGAAGAACCCGCCGCCGTTGGTGCCGAGGTCCTTGATCGCCTCCTGCGACGCCACCGGGCCGAACGGGACCTGCTGCGTGGCGCCGGAGAGCGTCGTCACGTCCTGCGGGCCGGAGAACGACTGCACGACGCCGCCGAGCAGCAGCACCACCGCCGCGACGAACGCCAGCGGCAGCAGCACGCGCACGGTGCCGCGCACGACGTCGACCCAGAAGCTGCCGACCCGGTCGGCGGCCGACCGGGCGAACCCGCGCACGAGCGCCGCGGCGACCGCGAGCCCGACGGCCGCGGAGACGAAGTTCTGCACGGTCAGCCCGGCGGCCTGCGCCAGGTGGCCGAGCGTCTGCTCGCCGGAGTACCACTGCCAGTTGGTGTTGGTGACGAACGAGACGGCCGTGTTCCAGGCGCCCGCGGGCTCGACGCCCGGCATGCCGAGCGCCAGCGGCAGGTGCGCCTGCAGCCGCAGCAGGGCGTACAGCAGCAGCACCCCGACGGCCGAGAACGCCAGCAGCGAGCGGGCGTACACGGGCCAGGTCTGCTCGGCGTCCGGGTCGATCCCGCCGACCCGGTACAGCACGCGCTCGACCCGCAGGTGCCGGGGGCTGGTCCAGGTGCGCCACAGGTGGTCGCCGAGCGGCACGTGCACCGCGGCCAGCATCAGGACGAGCAGGCCGACCTGCAGCCACGCGGCCAGGGTGGCGCTCACTCGAACCGCTCGGGCGCGAGGAGGGACGCCAGCAGGTAGGCCGCGAGGGCGACCGCGACGACGAGCGCGACGACGTGCTCCGCGCTCATCGCTCCCGCACCGCCGTCACGAGCAGGGCGAGCAGCGCGAAGACCGCGCAGGTCAGGGCCACGAGGGCGAGGTCGGCCACAGCAGGGGCTCCCGTCGGTGCGACGCCGTCCGGCGCACCGGCGGCGGGCGGCCCCACGGCCGCCGTCCGCCATTCACCTCCCGCCCGGCCGGGACCGGCGTCCGTCCTGACGCTCCCCGGACGCCCGCCGCGGCGATCCGGACGCGCCCCGGACCCCGCGCCGCCATCGGTCGTGCGGCGTCAGGCGGTCTCCCCGCTGCGGTAGCCGTTGACCTTGTGGGTGCCGTCGCACCAGGGCGGGATCCCCGTGCCGCCGCACCGGCACAGGGCCACCGTGGCGCGCCGCCGCTCGACCTCACGGCCCTCGCCGTCGACGATGCGGGCGGGGCCGCGCACCAGCAGCGGCCCGTCGGGGCAGGCGGTCACCGTGACCGGGGCCCGGTCACGGGCGTCACCCACGGGTGCCGCCCGGGACGTCCCGCCACGGGCCCTCCAGCGCGGACCGCCCGGCGGCCCACCGCTCCAGCGCGTGGGCGGCCACGTCGCCCTCCACGGCCAGGCACGCCACGGCACCCAGCGCGACGTCGTCGGCGAGCGCCGGCTCGTCCTCGACGAGGCCGCCGGCCAGGTCGCGGGCCGCGATCTGCTCGTGCACCGCGTCGGCCTCGACGTGCTCGTCGAAGTACGCCGTCGTCGTCGCGTCGTGCCCGAGGCGGCGCAGGCCGTTGCCGTACAGGCGGCTGGGCACCGACGACGTCATCTCGAACGCGGCCAGGTGCCCCACGGCCGCGCCGCGCAGCCGGCGGTGCAGCCCGAGCAGCGACATCGTGTTGAGCGCGACCAGCACCGGGACGGGCACGACGTCGACGTACCGGCCGTAGGTGTCGTCGAGCCCGGCGCCGCGCATCGTCGCCGCGAACAGCTCGGCGTGCATGCGGCCGGCCTGCCCGCCGCCGTACTCGTCGGCCTGGATCTCCACGAGCGCCGCCTTCGGCCCGCCGGCCAGGCGGGGGACGGCCCACGTGTGCTGGTCGGCCTCGGCGAGCTGGTAGAGCGACTTCAGGACGAGCACCTCGCGGACCTGCTCGGCGTCGGCGTGCCGGGCCACGTACCGGGACAGGCTCGGCCCGTCGTCGGCGGCCGCGAGCGCGAACAGGTGCCGGGCGACGTCGGCGGCACCCGTGGCGGGACCGCGGGGGTGCCCGGCCCGGGCGCGCAGGGCGGCCTCGAACGGGCGCTCGAGCGTGCGGCGCAGGTGCAGCAGCGCGGGCTCCCACTCCCAGGCGTCGTCGACGCCCTCGACGCCGCGGTGGTGCAGCGCGTAGAGGACGGTGAGGGAGAGCTGGACGTCGGCGTCGCGGAGCACGTCGTCGCCGTCCCGCGCGGCCGTCGTGGCCAGCGCCTGCGCGGTGGCCAGCCGGTCGTGCGCGTCGTCGTCGGGCGGCCCGGCGGGCAGGACGTCGACGAGCGCGGCGCTCAGGGGGCCCCGGGGGGCGGGGACGGGCAGGCGGGGCTGGTGCCGGGTGCCGGTGCGGGTGGTGGGGCGGTCGTGCAGGGTCGAGCTCATCACGGGCTCCTCGTCGGGGGGCGGAGGCGCGCGTGCTCGACGCCCCTGCCATCGTGCGCGCCGTCCGTCCGGCCCGCGACCGGGACGGTGCCGGGGACGGGCGTCGGCGGCGGTGACGTCCGACGTGGGGGAGGATCCTCCGCATGGCCCAGCAGACGCGCGTGATCATCACCGACGACATCGACGGCACGGAGGGCGCCGCGACGTACCGGTTCGCCTGGCAGGACACGGTCTACGAGGTGGACCTCAACGACGAGCACCGCGACGAGCTCCTGCGCGCCCTCCAGCCGTACATCGCCGCCGGTCGCCGGGCGGCCCGGCCCGCGCGGCGCCCCGCCGCCGCGGCCGTGGACCGCGACCAGTCGCGGGCGATCCGGGCCTGGGCGCGCGAGAACGGGCACAAGGTCACCGACCGTGGGCGCATCCCCGCGTCCGTGGTGGAGGCGTACGAGAACCGCTGACCCGCCGCCGGCCGGTCGGGTCGGGGCAGGTCAGGTCAGGTCAGCGGCATCAGGGCCCAGACGTGCTTGGTCGTCTCGGTCGTGTACCAGCCGACGTCCTGGGAGAGCTTGCGGGCGATCTGCAGGCCGAACCCGCCGCTGCCGACCGCCCGGTCGCCCGCCGGCACCGGGCGCGTCCCGAGGTCGTGGTCGGCGACGTCGACGAGGTACGCCTCGGCGCCGGTGAAGAGGCGCACGATGGTGGGCGGGATGCCGTGCAGGAGGGCGTTGGTCGCCAGCTCGGTGGCGATGAGCACCATCCGCTCGCCGACCTGGTCGAGCGCGCCCGGGGTGCGTCCGGTGGCGAGCGTGAGGTCGCGGCGCAGGGACGACAGCTGCGCCGTGGTGTCCAGCCGCCACGTCTCCACCAGCTCGTAGCCGTCGGGGAGGGGTTGCGTGCGCAGCCCCGCGTCGACGTTCGGTCCGTCGGGGGTCTGTGCTGCGCTGGTCCCGGTCACACGTGTCCCTCGGTCGGTCTGGCTCGGTCTCGGTGCGGGCGACCGCTCGCACCGCACCGCTCCACGGTAGGCGGGCCCGCGCAGGTCCGCGCGTCGGGAGCCGGGCCCCGGGCGGGGCCGACCAGGACCGGTGTCCAGCCTTCCCCGTGCCGAGCGCGCGAGGCCCACCTACGATCGTGATCGTGATGATCGAGCGACTGACCCGCCACCAGGCCTGGGGTCGGAGCGGCCGGTGACCCCGGTGCCGCCGGCCTACGGGCCCGCCGCCGTGCTGCTCGTGGACGCGCTCACCGACGAGGTGGTGTACGCCAACGGTGTCGCGCTGCGGATGTCGGGCGCGGTCCAGGTGCCGGTCGCGGCCGCGTCCTGGGTCAAGTCGGCCGGGGTCCGGCTCGCGGACGGCACCCGTCTCGACGACGCGGACCACCGGCTCGTCGACCAGCTCTCCGTCGATGGCGTCCGGCTCGTGGCCCGGCCCGACGCCACCGAGGGGGCGTCGCACGACGCGACCCTGTGGGGCATGGCCACGCGCATGGAGGGGGCGCCCGGCACGCTCGAGCGCCACGTGCTGGTGGTCCTGCTGCCGCAGCGCGAGGAGGCCGGCGGGAACGTCGACGGCGCCGACCTGCAGCGTCGCGCCGCCCTGGCGAGCGAGCTCTCGTTCACCATCAGCGACCCCCAGCTCCCCGACGACCCGATCGTGTGGGTCAACCCGTCGTTCACCGCCGTGACGGGCTACACCGCGCAGGAGGTCGTGGGGCGCAACTGCCGGTTCCTGCAGGGCGAGGGCACCGACCCGGAGGCCGTCGCGCGCATCCGGACCGCGCTGTCCGCGGACGTCACGATCGGCGAGACGCTGCTCAACTACCGCAAGGACGGCACGCCGTTCTGGAACCAGGTGGTCATCAGCCCCGTCTTCGACGAGCTGGGCAACGTCACGCACCGGGTCGGGGTCCAGGCCGAGGTCACCGCCCAGGTGGAGGCCGACGCCGAGCGGCGGCGCGAGCTCGTCGAGGTGCGGGACGAGAAGGACCGCCTCGCGATGATCGCGGGGGTGACCCGCCGCCTGAGCGAGCTCACCGAGCCGGACGCCATCCTCGCGGAGCTGCCGGCGCTGCTCGCCGCGCACTTCGGCGGCTGGGCGCACGTCGTCACCGTGGGCCGCCGCTCCAAGCCGCGGGCGGTCGTGCGGACGGCCGACGCCGGCGCGGTCGACGCGGCGGCGATGCTGTCCCGCTCCCCGGAGTGGGCGCTGGAGTCGCTGCCCGTGCTGGACGTGCTGCGCGGCGGCACCCGGTTCACGCTGGCGCCGTTCGACATCGGCGGCGACCTGCTGGCGGTGCACGGCTCGGCCGAGCAGCGGGCCGCGATGACGCTGCTCGGCCTCGGCTCGGCGATGGTCGTGCCGCTGCGGGCGCGCCACGAGGTGCTCGGCTCCGTCGCCGTGGTCTCCGCGCGGCCCGGGGCGTTCAGCCCGGCCGACATGGCCACCCTCGCGGACATCGGGCACCGGGCCGGCCTCGCGTACGACAACGCGCGCCTCTACGTCCAGGAGCGGCAGGCCGCCACCGCCCTGCAGGACCGGATGCTCCCGCGTCTGACGCCCGTGGAGGGCCTGGAGACCGCGGCGACCTACCTGCCGGCGTCGCGGCTGGCCGCCGTCGGCGGCGACTGGTTCGACGTCATCGCCCTGCCCGACGGCAGCACGGGGCTGATGATCGGCGACGTCGTGGGCCACGACATGCACGCGGCCGCGTCGATGGGGCAGCTGCGGTCCGTGCTGCGCACGCTCGCGTGGGAGGGCCGCGAGCCCGTCGACGTCGTCGACCGGCTGGACGACCTCGTGCGGGCGCTGGACATCGGCGACCTGGCCACGCTCGTGGTCGCGCGCCTGACCGGCGATCCCGGCACCGTGCGCCGCCTGGCGTACGCCCGCGCCGGCCACCTGCCGCCGCTGCTGCGGCACCCCGACGGGCGCCTGGAGGTCCTCGACGGGGCGCTGCGCACACCGGTCGGGATCCGCCCGATCGACACCCTCGTCGAGCGCGTCGTCGACGTGCCCCCCGGTGCGCTGCTCGTGCTCTACACCGACGGCCTCGTCGAGCGCTACGACCGCTCGCAGCGCGACGGCCTGCGCCTGCTGCAGGACGTGGTCGCCGGCCTCCCGGCCGGCGTCGACGCGGAGGAGGCCCGCCGCCTGGTCCTGGCCGCGATGGTCGGCGAGGCCCACGACGACGACCTGTGCCTCCTGGTCGTCCGCGCCTGACCCGTGCTCGTGGCCGCGGGCGTTCTCATCCTTCGCCGTGACGGCGGTTGATGTACGAGGCCATGTGCGGGGCGGTGAACGCCAGCTCCGCACGGGCCGACGCGTAGATGAGGCCCTTGGAGATCAGGTCACGGCGCGCGACGGAGAGATCGGACGGCTTGCGCTTGCGCAGTCGCTCGACCAGGTCGGTCAGGAGGCTCGGTGCGTCGTGGTCGGCGGCCATGGCACGCATGAACCGCTGCTCGGCGCGCGTCGCCCGCTCCCACCGCGCTCGGAAGAACCCGGCGTCGAGAGCGTCGATGCCCGCTGACGCCGCGAGTCGTGCGTCGTCGTCCGTGATGAGGTCGGGGCCAGGGGCGAGCTGCCAGGCCTGGAAGCCGAGCTCCTGGACGAAGTAGGGGTAGCCGCCCGACGCGTCGACCAGGAGCGTGAGGGCCTCCGGGGTGAAGGAGGCGCCGGCGGTCCGGGCGGGCCCTGCGAACGCCTCGGTGGCGTCATCCGCGCCCAGGCGGTCGATGCTGCGGTACTCGAACTGCCGCTCGGCGTACGAACGTGCTTCGGAGAGGACGGCAGGGACGCTGGGAAGGCCCGCGCCGAAGACCGAGAACGGCCAGCCCTGCTGCGCCGCCTGGTGCTGCACAGCCAGCAGCGCCGTCAGCGTCGATGCCTCGAGATCCTGGATCTCGTCGACGAAGACCGCGAGCCCGGTGCCCGCGTCGCGCAGTGCCGGCGCGAGGTCCTCCACGAGCTCGACCAGATCGAGCTCGAGCACGCCTGTGTCGGCCCGACCCCGAGCCGGCTGCAGGTTGGCGCCGAGCGTCACCCCGGCTCCCACCGAGAGGCTGAACGAGGTGAGGGTCGACAACGCCGACGCGAGGGTGTCCGACAGGCGCTCCGAGCGGCTGGCCAGGCGCCTTGCGCCGGCCAGCAGCCCTCGTTCCAGCTGCTGCCGGGCGAGTGCCCGGGCATCGGGGTCCCGTTGCGCTTCGACAGCCACCGTCAGCCACCCACGACGGTCGAGCTCGTGCTGGAGTGCGCGCAGCAAGACGGTCTTCCCGACCCCGCGGACCCCGTGGAGCATCAGGCTGCGACCGGTGAGCCCGTTCCGGGTCCGCGCGGCGAGCACACGCGCGGACTCGATCTCGCTCCCCCGTCCCACCAGGGCGACGGGGGTCGCCCCGGCGCCAGGGGTGTACGGGTTCGTCTCGGCGTCGATGATGACGTCCTCTCACATCAAATCATGAATTTCTTAGATCAATTCATACACTGTGACACCTGCGGGGGCCAGCACGAGGGTCGTCAGGTCAGTGCGCCACGTGCTGCGGTGCGGACGTGGTCGGCGACGGCGTCGAGGGCCGCGGTGCGCAGCGACCACTGCTGCCAGTGCAGGGGGACGTCGATCCCGTCGTCGCCCGCGAGCGGGACGAGGCGGCCCGCGGCCTCGTCGTCGCCGGACTGCTGGGCGGGGAGCATGCCCCAGCCCCAGCCGAGCCGGACCGCGGTGGCGAAGTCCGCGGACGCGGGCACCAGGTGCCGCAGGGGTACGGCCGGGTCGACGCCCCGGGCGCGCAGCCACCGGTCCTGGAGGCGGTCGTCGGCGTCGAACACCACGACGGGCGCGGCGGCCAGCGACGCGTCGTCCACGCCGGCCGCGAACCACCGGTCCACGAAGGCGGGTGTGGCCAGCGGCCGGTAGCGCATCGTGCCCAGCGGCTCGGCGGTGCACCCCTGCACCGGGCGTGCCTGCGTCGTCACCGCCGCCATGGCCCGCCCGTCGCGCAGCAGCTCGGCCGTGACGTCCTGGTCCTCGCGCACGATCTCGATCGCGACGTCCGCAGCCAGCGGGGCCAGGGCAGGCAGCACCCAGGTGGTGAGGGAGTCGCCGTTGACGGCGAGCGTCACCCGGGGGGTGCGGGCGGCGACCAGGTGGCGGGTCGCGTCAGCCGTGAGCGCGTCGACCTGCCGGGCCAGGCGGACGAGGGGCTCACCGGCCGGTGTCGGGTGCACGGGCCGGTCACGGTGCAGCAGCACGGCGCCGGTCTGCTGCTCCAGGGCCTTGATCCGCTGGCTCACCGCCGACGGCGTCACGTGCAGCGTGCGGGCGGCGGCGTCGAGCGTGCCGAGGTCCACCGCGGCGGCCAGCGCGCGGAGCTGGCCCAGGTCCCAGTCCATGAAGCCACGCTAACGGTCCGTCAGGAACTTTCGCTGGTCTGCACGGTGGTGGGCGCCCTAGCGTCGGCGCCGTGGGAACAGGGTGGACGTCCGCGCTCGCCGGGCTGGTGTTCGGGCTCGGGCTGATCGTGGCGATCGGCGCGCAGAACGCGCACGTGCTGCGCCAGGGGCTGCGGCGCGAGCACGTGGCGGTGGTCGTGGCCGTGTGCGCGCTGTCCGACGTCGTGCTCATCGCCGTCGGCACCGCCGGGGTCGGTGCGCTCGTCGCCGCCAGCCCCGTCGTCACCGCGGTCGCCACGCTGCTCGGCGCCGCGGTCCTGCTGGTCTACGGCGCGCTCGCGGCGCGGCGCGCGCTGCACCCCGGCACGCTCGTCGCCGACGACGACCGGCCGGCGGGCGCCGCCGCCCCCGTCGTCCCGGTGCTGCTCGTGACGCTGGCGCTGACGTGGCTCAACCCGCACGTGTACCTCGACACGGTGGTCCTGCTCGGGGCGGTCTCCGCCGGGCACGGGGACGCACGCTGGTGGTTCGCCGCCGGCGCCGCCGTGGGCAGCGTCGCGTGGTTCAGCGCCCTGGGCTTCGGCGCGGCGCTCCTGCGCCCGGTGTTCGCCCGCCCCGGTGCGTGGCGCGTGCTCGACGCCGGTGTCGCGGTGGTGATGGTCGCCATCGCCGCCGGGCTCGTCGCCGACCTCGCCGCGGGCGCGCACTGACGCCGCCCGCCCCGCCCGCCCCCTCGTGCGCGGCGTCCGCCGGACGTGTGAACGGGACAGACGGGACATAGCGGTCCGGGCTACTCTCGACGTCGGCCGCTCACGGCCCCTCCAGCAGCCGACGGACGAGGACCCATGGGATTCTTCAACAAGCCGACCGCCACCCCCGCCAGCGCCCTCCCGCCGCTGAGCGCCGAGCGGATCACCGCCTGCCTCGACGCGCGCGAGATGCGGTACGGCATCGACGGCGACGGTGACGTCGGCGGGTACTGGGACGGCCACCTCTTCTACTTCTTCCGGATCGGCCAGGACCAGGAGTACCTCCAGGTCCGCGGGCGCTGGAACCGGCAGGTCGGCCTCGACGAGCTCGCCGCCGTCAGCGCCAAGGTCAACGACTGGAACGCCGACCGCCTGTGGCCCAAGGTCTACGTGCGCGTCGAGGACGACCGCCTGGGCGTCTACGCCGAGCACACCGTCGACTACGAGCACGGCCTGACCGACGAGCAGCTCGACGTGCACCTCGCGTGCGGGATCAGCACCGCGCTCTCGTTCTTCGAGGCCCTCGACGAGGCGTACCCGGAGCAGGCCGCCGCCGCGAAGGCCGCCGAGGCCGAGCAGGAGTGAGCACCGCCCCCTCGGCGGGGGGTGACGAGCTCGGGCAGGCGTTCCAGGTCGACCTGCGCGGCGTCGTCGACCTGCTCGCCCGCCACCTGTACTCCGGGCCGCGCGTGTACGTGCGCGAGCTCCTCCAGAACGCCGTCGACGCGGTCACGGCGCGCCGGGCCCACGAGCCCGGTGCGCCGGGCCGGGTCCGGCTGCGCCCGCTCGACGGCGGCGGTCTGGAGGTCACCGACACCGGTGTCGGCCTGACGCCCGACGACGCGCGCGAGCTCCTCGCCACCGTGGGGCGCAGCTCCAAGCGTGACCTCGAGCTCGGGGTCGGGCGCACCGAG
Organism: Cellulomonas oligotrophica; assembly: GCF_013409875.1. Taxonomy (GTDB): domain Bacteria; phylum Actinomycetota; class Actinomycetes; order Actinomycetales; family Cellulomonadaceae; genus Cellulomonas; species Cellulomonas oligotrophica. Next base: position 2,277,350 of record NZ_JACCBK010000001.1, on the reverse strand, counting down.
TTCCTCGGGCAGTTCGGCATCGGTCTGCTGTCCGCGTTCATGGTCGCCGAGCGCATCGAGCTCGAGTCGCGCTCGGCCACCGACCCCGACGCCCCGGGCGTGCGGTGGGTCGGGCACCCCGACGGCACGTACGACCTCACGGTGCTGCCGCGCGACCCGTCCGACCCGGTCGGCTCGACCGTGCGCCTGCACCCGCGCCGCGACATGGAGCACTGGATGGCCGCCGAGACGGTCGCGGCGCTCGCCACGGAGTACGGCGCGCTGCTGCCGCTCGACGTGGCCGTCGAGGTGCCGCTCGGCACCGGCGAGACCGCGTGGCGCCGCGTCACCGAGCCCGAGCTGCCGTGGCGGGCGTCGTACGCGGACGACGCGACCCGCTCGGCCGCGCTCGTGCGGTACGCGGAGCGGACCCTCGGCTTCACGCCGCTCGCGCACCTCGACCTCGACGTGCCCCTGACCGGCCTGACGGGCGTCGCGTACGTGCTGCCCGCCGCGGTGCCCCCCGGCGGCGGCAGCACCCACCGCGTGCACCTCAAGCGCATGCTGCTGGGCGAGCGCGTCGACACGCTGCTGCCCGGCTGGGCGTTCTACGTGCGCTGCGTCGTCGACGCCGACGGCCTGCGCCCCACGGCCTCGCGCGAGGCGCTGTACGACGACGAGGCGCTGCTCGTCACCCGCGACGCGCTGGCCGCGCAGGTGCGGGGCTGGACGCTGAGCACGCTGCAGGCCGGCGGCCGGCTGGCCCAGGAGTTCGTGCGCACGCACCACCTGGCGCTGCGCTCGCTCGCGCTCGTCGACGACGAGGTCCTCGACATCGCCGCGCAGGTGCTGCCGTTCGAGACGACGGACGGCACGCGCACCCTCGCCGAGGTCCGGGACGCGGTCGGCACGGTCGTGCACACCACCAGCGTCGAGGAGTTCCGCCGGGTCGCGCCCGTGGCCCGCGCGCAGGGCCTGCTCGTGGTCAACGCCGGGTACGTCTACGACGGCGACCTGCTGGCCCGCCTCACCGGGCGGCGCGGCTGGGACGTGCGCGCGCTGCGCACCCAGGACGTCGCGCAGGTGCTGGGCGAGCTCGAGCCCGCGCGGGAGCTCGAGCTCATCGACGTCGTCCCCGCCGCCACCGCGGCCGTGCGCGACCTCGACTGCGAGGTCGTCGTGCGGCGCTTCGAGCCCGACGACCTGCCCGCGGTCATGCTCGACGACCGCGAGGACCAGCACCGCCGCGAGGTCGAGCGGACCGTGCAGGAGGCCGACGACCTGTGGGGCGGGGTGCTCGCCGGGTTCTCCGACACCCCCGCGGCCGCCCGCCGCCTCGTGCTCAACGACGCCAACCCCACCGTGCGCCACCTGCTGGCCGGCGCGCACCGCCCCGAGGTGTTCGCCGCCGGGCTGCGGTCGATGTACGTCACCGCGCTGCTGCTGGCCGGCGAGCCGCTGCGCGCGCGGGACGCCCAGACCATGACCACGTCGATGTCGGTCCTGCTGCAGGCAGGGCTCGGCGCGACGGACCCGGACGAGGAGGACGCGCGGTGAGCCGCACGCTGGACGAGGTCAACCGCGAGATCGCCCGGATCCGCTCGCTGCCCTACGGGGTCGCGCGCACGCAGGCCGCCGAGCTGCAGGCCCGGCTCGTCGAGGCCGAGGGGCCGGACCAGGCGCGCGCGTACGCGCTGTCGGTGCTCGTGGAGTCGATGGTGTGGGCCGGCGAGGTCGACCGCGCCTACCTGCCGTTCACCCGGCTCGTGCGCTGGTGGGACGAGCACCCGGAGCACTTCGACGAGGTCGACAAGCACGCGATGTTCTGGTCGTTCAAGTGGATGGTCGGCCACCTCGGCGACTTCCCGACCGTGCCCGCCGCGCAGATCGAGGCCACGCTCGACGACATGGAGCGTCGGTACGCGCTCGCCGGCCTGGGCCGCGACGCCGTCGCGTACTCGCGGTTCGCGTGGGCCGCGCGGCGCGGGGCCGCCGACGTCGAGGAGCGCTACGACGCCTGGGTGGCGACGCCGCGCGACGAGTACTCCCAGTGCGAGGTCTGCGACCCGGGCGACCGGGCGTCGTACCTGTTCGAGACCGGTCGCACGACCGAGGGCGCCCGGCTCGTCGAGGAGACCCTCGACCGCGGCCTGACGTGCGCGACGGAGCCCGCGGACATGCTCGCCGGCCTTGCCCTCGCGTACCTGGACCTGGGCCGACCGGCCGACGCGGTGCGGACCCACCGCCGCGCCGTCGCGGCCCTCGCCGAGACGAGCAGCGACATGGCCGCCGCGCGCGGCGAGCGCATCGAGCTGCTGGGGCGTGCCGGGCACCCCGCACGCCTGGTCCGGGCCGTCGAGCAGGACCAGCGGCTGCTGCTCGAGGCCGACACGCCCCGCGCGCGCCTGGACCTGCTGCTCGGCGTCGTCGCCGGCACCGCCGCCCTGCTGCCGGCCCACGCCGACGTCGCCGTGCGCCTGGCGGACGTCCCGGCCGCGACGCTCGGTGCGCTGCACGCGTGGGCCGCGGCGCAGGCCCGGACGCTGGCCGACGCGTTCGACGCGCGCAACGGCAGCACCCGCATGTCCCGCATGCTCGCCGACGCGCTCGCGACGCAGGGCGTGGCCGAGCCGCTCGACCTCGACGTCGTGCGGCTGCCCGCCGCGCCGGCCGAGGACGCGTCGGTCGCCGGGACGACGCCCGGGGTGCTGCCCGACGGTCCCGTGGCGGCTGCTGCGGCCGGAGCCTCGGCCACGGGCGAGCCCGCCCTGGCCCGCGCCGAGCGCCTGCTGTCCGCGGGCGACACCGAGGGCGCCGCCCAGGCGTACGTCGAGGCCGCCGGGCATGCCGAGGCGGCGGGGCTGCTGGTCGACGCCGGCTACGCGCTCGCCGAGGCCGCCGCGTGCGCGCAGGTCCTCGGCGACGAGGACACCTCCGCGCGCCTGTTCGAGCGGGGCGCGGCCCGGCTGCGGGCCGGCGGCGCAGACCCCGTCGACCTCGTCCCCGTGCTGGTGGCGTGGGCGCCGGCGGCGGGCACCACCGGTGAGGTGGACCCGTTCCTCGCGGCCGTCGACGCGACGCGCGCGACCCTCGTCGAGGAGCCCGAGGCCGACGCGTCGCCGGAGCAGGCCGCCCTGGCCGAGCGCCGCAAGGGCGACCGCCGTCGCGCGCTGGCCGACGTGGACGACGCCGCCGCCCGCGTGCTCGCCACGACCGGCGGCGAGGAGCGTCTGCAGGACGCGGTGGTGCGCGCCGGCCGGGCCGCGGAGGCGTACGCCGGGGTCGGTGCCGTGGCGGACGCCGCGCACGCGTTCTGGCTGGCCGGGCGCCTGCTCGACGCCCTGGACCGCACCGAGGACGCCGCCTGGCACCTGGAGTCGGCGGTCGAGGGCTTCGGCGTCGCCCGTGCCCGCGAGCCCCGCACCCAGGCCGCCGACGACCTCGTCGCGCTCCTGCGCCGCACGGGCCACGACGACCGCGCCGAGGAGATCCTCCGCTCCCTGACCCGCTGACGCCGGGGCGCGGTCTCAGGCGAGCCCGGCCAGCAGGAGGCCCAGGCCCGCGAGGAGCGTGACGGTCAGCACGGCGGCGAGCACGACGGGTGCGCGGCCGTGCGGGCGGCGGTGGCGCAGGGCGATGGCCAGGGGTCCGATCGGTTGCACGGCTGCTCCTCGGGTGCGGGCGGTCCAGGCGGTGCGCCACGCGGCGGTGGCGACGGAGAGAGGGCTGACGCCGACCTCGGCGGCGCCGTCGACGTCGGCGAGCCACTCCTCGCGCCGTCGGGCGCGCTCGGCGGGGGGCGCGAGCGCCGCAGCGGCCCGGACGAGCGCCCGGGCGAGGCCGCTCATGCCGTCCCCTCCGCGGGTGCGGCCGCCGCGCCCGCGCGGGCGGTGCGCCCGGCGGTGACGGTGCGGGACGTGACGATCTCGAGGGCGGCGGCGGCGCCGTCCGGCGTGAAGCGGTAGAGCCGCCGCCGGGGGCCGGGCCGCGCGTCGTCCTGCTCCCAGTCCGAGGTGAGCCACCCGGCGCGCTCGAGCCGTTCCAGCACGGGGTAGACCGTCCCCGCGGGGCGCTGCGACAGCTTGACGACGCGCAGGCCCCAGACGTCGGGGCCCTCGGCCCGCAGCGCCCGGAGCACGTCGACGGTGGCGGGGGTGACTCTCGTGAGCTGCTCCACCCCTCAAATCTATCTATATAGAGATGGCGTCGCCAGAGGGCGCCTGTCCCGGGTCGACCGGCTCTCCGGGGCCACCAGGGCCCCGGGCGCGCCTGGGCGGGTGGTGTGGAGGTCCTGTGGCGCCCGGTGTCCGTTACGTCCCTTATGCGAAGATCCGGGCTTCGTGACGTGCGCCGCCCGCGGTGCGCGCCAGGACCAGCAACGAAGGAGACGACCGTGTCGTTGCAGCACCCCTCACCGCCCCCCGCCCGGCGGGCCGCCCGCCGTCTGACCGCCGCGGCCGCCGTGCTCGCGGCGGCCCTCGCCGGCGCCGTCGGCCTCGCGACCGCCGCCCCCGGCACCGCCGCGGAGCCCGGCGACGGCGAGGGCGGCGTCATCCTCACCATGTTCCAGTGGACGTGGGACGCCGTCGCGGACGAGTGCGCCACGGTCGGCGAGGCCGGCTTCGGTTACGTGCAGGTCTCGCCGCCGCAGGAGAACCTGCGCGGGTCGGCGTGGTGGACGTCGTACCAGGTGGTCAGCTACCAGGTGGAGTCGAAGCTCGGCACGCGGGCCGAGTTCGCGGCGATGGTCGAGCAGTGCCGCGCGGCCGGCGTCGGCGTCATCGCCGACGCGGTCATCAACCACACCACGGGTGCCGACATGGGCTCCGGCACGGGCGTCGCGGGCTCGGCCTACGGCATCGACAGCGCCCCGGCGGTCCCGTACGGCGCCGGCGACTTCAACGCCTGCCGCACGAACGTCGCGGACTACCAGGACGCGGCCGAGGTCCAGGGGTGCCGCCTGGTCGGCCTGCAGGACCTGCGCACCGGGTCCGAGCACGTGCGCGACGCGATCGCCGCGTACCTCGACGACCTCGTGGACCTCGGCGTGGCCGGGTTCCGGATCGACGCGGCCAAGCACATCCCCGCCGCGGACCTCGCGGCCGTCAAGGGGCGCATGGACCACCCGGACGTCTACTGGGTGCAGGAGGTCATCGGCTCGTCCCCGGGCATCGCGATGTCCGACTACGCCGGAACGGGGGACGTGCACGAGTTCTCCTACGCGACCCGCCTGCGGTCCGCGTTCGAGGGCAGCCTCACCAGCCTGCGGACGATCGGCCAGGGGCTGCTGCCGTCCGCGCAGGCCGGCGTCTTCGTCGACAACCACGACACCGAGCGCAACGGCGAGACGCTGAACCAGACCGACGGCGACGCGTACCTGCTGGCCAACGTCTTCATGCTCGCCCACCCGTACGGCGCCCCGGCGGTGTACACCGGCTACACGTTCACCGACAAGGACGCCGGCGCCCCCGGCGCGACCTCGACGACCGTGCCCGACGCGAGCTGCGACGACGCCGCGTGGACGTGCACGCACCGGATCCCCGAGATCGCGGGCATGGTCGGCTTCCACGACGCGGTCGCGGGCACCGCGCTGACCGACTGGTACGACGACGGCGTGGACCTCGTCGCGTTCGGCCGCGAGGACCGCGGGCACGTCGTCATCAACGACCGCGACGGCTCGCAGGTCCGCACCTTCACCACGGCGCTGCCCGACGGCACGTACTGCGACGTCGTCGCGTCGGCCACGTGCTCGCGCACCGTCACGGTCGCCGGCGGCCGGTTCACCACCGTGGTCCCGGCGCACGGCGCGGTGGCCCTGCACGTCGACGCCCGCACGGGCGGCACCCCCACGCCGACGCCGTCCGCGACCGCCGTCACGGGCCTGGGCTTCGCCGCTGACGTGACGACGGTCTGGGGCCAGAACGTCTCCGTGGTGGGCGACGTGCCCGAGCTCGGGGCGTGGGAGCCGACGGAGGGCGTCGCGCTCTCGTCGGCCACGTACCCCGTGTGGCGGGGGAGCGTCGCCCTCGCGCCCGGCACCCGCGTCGAGTACAAGTACGTGCACCTCGACGAGACCGGGAAGGTGGCCTGGGAGACGGGCGCCAACCGCGTCGCGACGGTCCCGGCGTCCGGCGTCCTCACCCTGACGGACACCTGGCGCGACTGACGGTCGCACCCCGGTCGGGCGATGCGGGACTCTCCTCCCGCACCGCCCGAGCGTCAGGGGGCCGGGCTCAGGGCCGCGACGACCTCGGCGGTCGTCGCGACGGTCACGATGTTGGTCAGCGCGAAGCCGAGAGCGGCCTCCTGCCACTGCGCGTTGATCGACGACGTCGCGTCGGCCACCACGACGACCTCGTAGCCGTGGTCGGCCGCGTCGCGTGCGCTGTGCTCGACCGCCATGTTCGTCCAGACGCCGGTGACGACGACGGTGGTGACGCCGAGGTTGCGCAGGACCGTGTCGAGGGACGTCCCGTGGAAGGGCGACATCCGGATGCGGTCGAGCACGATCTCGTCACCCACGGCTCGGCACCCGTGATCGGGTCGGCGCCCCACGTGCCCAGCAGCAGGGACTCAGGGCTGAGCATGCGGAAGATCGGTGCGTTCGTCCCGCCGGTGGGGCGGCCCGGGTAGACGACGATCCGGTTGTGGACCACGGGTGCGGACGCCGCGCGGGTCGGCGGCGGTCAGTCCAGGCCCTTCTCGGCCAGCCAGTCGGCGGCGATGGTGGCGGCGGGGAGCTGCTCGTCGACGCTGCGGGCGTTGAGCGCGACGAGGTCGGCGGCCGACATGGCCGCACTGACCTCGTCGATGACCGCCGCCGCGTCGTCGTCCACCCGGTCGCTGACGAGCGGGACCACGTGCGAGGCGAGGAACAGCCCGGCCGTGTCCTCCAGGGTGACCAGGTCGTTCTCGGCGATCGACGGGTCGGCGGTGTAGATGATCGCGAGCTGGACGGTGCCGTCCTGGAGCGCCTTGACGGTCAGCGGGCCGCCGCCGTCCTCGATCGGCGTGAACGCGACGTCGACGCCGTAGGCCTTCTTCAAGCCGTCCGGGCCGTTCGGCCGGTCGAGACCCTCGGAGTTGCCGCCGAGGGTCAGCGGCACGGTGACGTCGGCCAGGTCGGCGACGGTGGTCAGGTCCCACTCCTCGGCGAACGCGCGGGTGACGGTGTAGGAGTCCTGGTCGGTCGCGGGCGACTGGTCGAGCACGCGCAGCCCGTCCGGCGTCGCCTCCTGGAGCGCGGCGTACACGTCGTCGGCCAGGCGCGCCTCGGTCTCGGGCTGCCAGTACTGCAGCACGGGGCCGGTGTACTCCGGGAACACGTCGATCTCGCCGGCCTCGATCTCGGGCAGGTACGCCTCCCGCTGCCCGATCCGGAGCTGCCGGTCGACGGTGCGCCCCGACGCCTCCAGGGCCTGGGCGTAGACCTCGGCGAGGATCTCGTTCGAGTAGTAGTCCTGCGAGCCGACCGCGAGCACGTCGTCGGAGCCGGCGGCGTCGCCCGTCGTGCTCAGCGGGTCCGTGGTGGCGCAGGCGACCAGGGCGAGCGCCGTCCCGGTGAGCACGGCCGTGCGGGCGAGGTGTCGTGCGGGGTGCATCAGGGTTCCTCTCGTGGGGTGGCCGGGCGCTGCGCGCGCCGGCGGCCGGGGGAGCGGCGACGTGAGGTCGCCGCGCGGTGGATGCCTGCGACGAGGCCGTCGACGGCAAGGGCGAGGACGATCACCACGAGGGCGCCGGCCAGCATCTGGGGGTGGTCGCGGGACTTCAGCCCGCTCATCACGTAGCGGCCGAGCCCGACGTCCGCCACGTAGGCCACCAGGGTCGCGGTGGCGATCACCTGCAGCGTCGCCGCGCGGAACGCTCCGACGACCACGGGTGCGGCGAGCGGCAGCTCGACGCGCGTGACGACCTGCCGCTCGGTGAACCCGCTCGCCCGGGCGGCGTCGACAGTGGCCGGATCGACGCCGCGCACGCCCGCGGCCGTGCCGGCGAGCAGCGACGGGACCGCGAGGACGACGAGCGCGACGAGGGGTGCGCCGACGCCGATCCCGAAGGCCAGGGCCAGCAGCGTCAGGAGGCCCAGCGTCGGGACGGCACGCGCCGCGCCCGCGAGGGCGACCACCACCAGCCGGCCGCGTCGGGTGTGCCCGACGGCGACGCCGACGGGCATGGCGACGGCCGCCGCGACCAGCAGCGCCACCGCCGTCACGAGCAGGTGCTCGCCCGCACGGACGGGCACCGAGCCGTCGCCGATCCACCGGGCGGGGTCGGCGAGCCATGCGAGCGCGTCCAGGAGCAGCGTCACCCGGCACCGCCGTCCCGGGCCCGGGACCGGTGCGGTGCCGGGCGGTCCCACCGGGTCAGCGCACGACCGACGAGCGCGCACGCACCGTCGAGCGCGAGGCCGAGGGCGACGGTGGCGAGGATGCCGGTGACGATCTCCGCGACGATCCCGCGCTGGAACCCGTCGGTGAACAGCGTCCCGAGCGACGGCACCCCGACGAGGGCGCCGATCGTCACGAGGCCGACCGTGCTCACGCAGAGCACACGGGCCCCGGCGACGAGCGCCGGCGTGGCCAGCGGCAGGTCGACGTGCCACCACAGCGACCACCGGGAGTGGCCCACGGCCTCGGCCGCCTGCCGCACGCCCGGGTCGACCGCGGTGAAGCCGTCGGCCGCGGAGCGGACCATCAGCGCGACGCCGTAGCAGGTCAGGGCGGCGACGACGGTCGCGGGCGAGCGCAGGGGCGTGCCCAGCACGACCGGCACCACGACGAGCAGGGGCAGGGCCGGGATCGCGTAGAGCACCGACATCGTCGAGGTGACGGCGGCGCCGAGGCGTGGGCGGCGGGCAGCGAGGTAGCCGAGCGGCACGGCGAGGACGAGGCTCGCGACGACGGCCAGGGCGGACAGCGCGAGGTGCGCGCGGCCGAGGTCGAGGACCTGGGGCCACGCGTGGGTCAGCCACGTCACGTCGCCAGCACCCCTGCCGGGTGCCCTGCCCCGTCGACGAGGACCGTGACGCCGTCGACGACCGTGGTGCGCAGCGCGCGCCGGTCGTCGTCCAGCCCGACGAAGCGGCGGACGAACCGGTCGGCCGGGTGCGCCATGATCTGCGTCGGCGACCCGGCCTGCGCGACCTGCGCCCGTTCGCGCAGGATGACGACGTGGTCGGCCAGGGCGAACGCCTCGTCGACGTCGTGCGTCACGAGCAGCACGGTCTTGCCCAGGTCGCGCTGGAGGCGTCGCAGCTCGCCCTGGAGCTCCCGGCGCACGATGGGGTCGACCGCGCCGAACGGCTCGTCCATCAGCAGGATGTCCGGGTCTGCCGCGAGGGCCCGTGCCACGCCGACGCGCTGCTGCTGGCCGCCCGACAGCTCACCGGGGTACGCGTCCGCGCGGGCGGGGTCGATGCCGACGATGTCGAGAACCTCGCGGGCGCGGCGGGCGACGTGGGCCCGGTCGGGGCGCCGCTCGAGGAGCGGCACGGTCATGACGTTCTCCAGCACGGTCCGGTGGGGGAGGAGCCCGCCGGCCTGCAGCACGTACCCGACGGACCGTCGGAGCCGGACCTTGTCGACGGTGGCGACGTCGACGCCGTCGATCCGCACGCTGCCGGCCGTCGGGTCGACCATGCGGTTGACCATCCGCAGCAGCGTCGTCTTGCCCGATCCGGACGAGCCGACGAGGGCCACGGTGGTGCGCGACGGCACGGTGAGGCTGAAGCGCTCGACGGCGACGGTGCCGTCCGGGTAGGTCATGGAGACGTCGTCGAGCTCGATCACGGGAGCACCACGCCCTTGCCCCCGACGACGCCCGCCTCCATGTCGCGGTGGGCGTCGGCGATCTGGTCGAGGCGGTACACGCGCCCGAGCGGCACGCGGGCGCGCCCGGCGGCGACGGCGTCGAGGAACTCCTGCAGCACCGCGGCGGGCAGGTCGGCGGCCTCGCCGGAGTACGCCGTGAGGCGCACACCGTTGGGCAGCCAGTCCATCGGGTAGAACTCCGGGACGGTCCACCGGTCGGAGAGCATGCCCGTGAAGCAGACGGTCCCCCCGGGGCGGACCGCGCGGAGCGTGTCGTGGAGGGTGTCGACCCCGACCAGCTCGACGGCACCGTCGGCGCCGCCCGGGACGAGCTCGCGCACCTGCGCGGCGAGATGGCCGTCGTCGACGAGGACGTGGTCGGCGCCGACCTGCTCCAGCAGCCCTCGACGGGCGTGCGACCGGGTCGTCGCGAGGACGGTGAGGCCCTGCAGCCGCCCGAGGACGATCAGCGCCATGCCGACCGAGGACGTCCCGCCCCGGACGAGCAGGGTCTGCCCGGGCTCGGCTCGCACGCCGACCGCGAGCGAGCCGTGGGCGGTCTGCAGCATCTCGGGGACCGCGCCGAGGACCTCCCACGGGAGGTCGCTGACGAAGGGGATGACCTGCGTGGCCGGCACCACGACGCGCTCGGCGTAGCCGCCGTCGCGTGTGCGACCCATCCCTCCCATCATCGTGACGACCTGGGCGCCGACGAGATGCTCGTTCCCGGGGGCCTCCTCGACGACGCCAGTGGCCTCGATGCCGGGCACCCGCGGGAACGAGCCCGTCGAGGCCTGCCCGCGGCGGAAGTGCAGCTCGGACCTGTTGAGCCCGGACGCGCGCACGGCGACGAGCACCTCGCCCGGTCCGGGACGTGGTGCGGGGACCTCGCGGACGGTCAGCGCCTCCGGCCCGCCGGGGGCGTCGACGACGGCGGCGCGCATCGTCGCGCGCGTCATCGGGCGGTCCGGCCCGGCGTCACGTCACCCGACGGGGTGAGGGGGTGGGCGTCCCACACAGCGGTGTCCATGGTCGCCCTCAACCGCATGCATCGGAAGTATATTCCGCGGCATCTATCTACTCTGGAGGGTGGCCGGGCGAGGTGTCAGGCGGGCGCGTCGTCCAGCCGCGAGAGCAGGCGGGACAGCAGGGCGCCCGCCGCGTCGAGGCCGGGCTCGCCCGCCAGGTGCGCGGCCAGCATCCCCTCGAGCGTGGAGAGCCCCGCGCTGCGGGCCTGCGCACCGGTGCGCGTGAGCTCGACGAGCGATGAGCGGCGGTCGTGGGGGTGGGGGGTGCGGACCACGTGGCCGTCGCGCTCCAGCCGGTCGACGACCTTGCTCGCGGCCCCCACGGTGATGCCGAGGTCCTGGCGGATCTCCTGCACGCGGCACGAGCCTGCGTGCTGCCTGACGACGTCGAGCGTCATGAGCGTGGGGAGCGGGACGAGGCCCTCCGCGCGCAGCTGGGCGTCGAGCTGGTTCCACAGGCGCGTCTCGTACCGCACGAGCGTGGTGAACAGCTGTAGGTCGGAGGTGGCCATGCGGGGACCGTAGCCGCACCGTGCCTCGACGGCGTGCGGGGTCACGGCTACGCGTGTCCGCCGTCACACCGCCCCCTCGACGCGGGGCGCACGGGTTGGTACGTTGCGTGCACGCGCGCTGAGAACTTGCAGAGAAGCCTTGCAGTCCCGACGTGGGGACGGCGCCGACGGGTGCACGCGGGGCGTCTGCGACCAGCCACCGAGAGGGAGCCGACGATGACGTCGCACCACGCACCACCGCGCCCCGGGGCGCTCGCCGCACCCCGCGGCACCCGCCGCAGCACCCCTGTGATCGCCGCGCTCGCGGCGCTCGCGACCGTCCTCGCCGGTCTCGTCGGCGTCGTCACCGCCGACCGCAGCAGGGCCTCGGCACCCGTCAACGGCGACGGGGACGTGGTCCTCAACATGTTCCAGTGGACCTGGGACGCCGTGGCCGCCGAGTGCGCGACCATCGGCGACGCCGGGTTCGGGTACGTGCAGGTCTCGCCGCCGCAGGAGCACGTCACCGGCTCGCAGTGGTGGACGTCGTACCAGCCGGTCAGCTACCGGGTGGACTCCAAGCTGGGCACGCGCGCGGAGTTCGCCGCGATGAACGCCGCCTGCGACGCGGCCGGCGTGGGCGTCATCGCCGACGCCGTCATCAACCACACCACCGGCGCGGACCGCGGGTCGGGCACGGGTGTGGCCGGCACGGCCTTCGGCGTCGACTCCTTCCCCGGCGTGCCGTACGGGCCGAACGACTTCAACGACTGCCGCACCAACATCACGAACTACGGCGACCGGTACCAGGTGCAGAACTGCCGCCTGGTCTCCCTGCAGGACCTGCGCACCGGTTCGGACTACGTCCGCGGCAAGATCGCGGCCTACCTCAACGACCTCATCGGCCTGGGCGTCGACGGGTTCCGCATCGACGCGGCCAAGCACATGCCCGCCGCCGACCTCGCGGCGATCAAGCAGCGGCTCTCGCGCCCGGACGTCTACTGGGTGCAGGAGGTCATCGGCGCCGCGGGCGAGCCGATCCGCCCCGCCGAGTACGTGGGCAGCGGCGACGTGCACGAGTTCGACTACGCGCGCCGGCTCAAGGAGCGCTTCGACGGCAGCATCAAGGACCTGCGGACCGTCGGCGACGGCCTGCTGCCGTCCGCGCAGGCCGGCGTCTTCGTCGACAACCACGACACCGAGCGCAACGGCGAGACCATGACCTACGCGTGGGGTGCCAAGTACGTCCTGGCCAACACGTTCATGCTCGCGTACCCGTACGGCTCGCCGTCGGTCTACACCGGCTACCGGTTCACCGACAAGGACGCGGGCGCCCCCGGTGCCACGTCGACGACGGTCCCCGACGCGAGCTGCGCGAACAGCCAGTGGACGTGCACGCACCGCATGACCGAGGTGCGCGGCATGGTCGGCTTCCACAACGCCGTCGCCGGCACCGGCCTGACGAACTGGTGGGACGACGGGGGCAACCTCGTCGCGTTCGGCCGCGGCGCGAAGGGGCACGTGGTGCTCAACAACACCGCGTCCGCGCAGAGCCGCACGTACACGACGTCGCTGCCCGACGGCACCTACTGCGACGTCGTCGCCTCCGGCGCGTGCACGCGCACCGTCGCCGTCTCCGGCGGACGCTTCACCGCCTCCGTGCCGGCGTACGGCGCGCTCGCGCTGCACGTCGACGCCCGCAGCGGCGCGACCCCCACACCCACGCCGACCCCGACGGCCACCGGCACCACCGGCCTGACGTTCGCCGTGAACGCCACCACCACCTGGGGCCAGAACATCTACGCGGTCGGCGACCAGCCCGCGCTCGGCTCGTGGGCGCCCGCGTCCGGGGTCGCGCTCTCCGCCTCCACCTACCCCGTCTGGCGGGGGGCCGTCACGCTCCCGCCGGGCACCCGGGTGGAGTACAAGTACGTCCGCATCGACGGCTCGGGCGGCGTGACCTGGGAGACGGGGGCCAACCGGGTGGTCACGGTGCCCGCGTCCGGGCGCCTCACGCTGAACGACACCTGGCGCGGCTGACCTGCGCGTCCGCCGGATCCGCCCGGTCGCGGCCGCCCCTGCACGGCGACCGCGACCGGGCGCTCCACGTCGCCCCTCAGGGACGGAGGTCCCAGCGGGCGCGACGAACCCCTCCCGGCTGCTCCGACCGGGTGCATGACGTCCGTCACGTGCCCCTGACCTCGCGTGCTGCGCGGCTCGCGCCGATGTAACGTCCACGGGCTGCCGTCGGACCACGGTCCGCCGGCCCGGCGCCACCGCACCGCCCCACGGGCGGGCACGGCGCCGCCGTGCGACGGTCCGCCGTCGCCGACCCCGTGAGCGCCCACCGTCGTGCCTCGTCCCCCGTGGGACGAGGTCCTCGGCGTGCGCCCACGACCAGCACAGGCCACGAGCGAGGATGTCCACGAGATGCGAACGACGAGCGTGACCAAGGCCGCCACCGCGGCCGCGGTCGCCCTGGCGACCCTGACCCTGACCGCCTGCGGCGGCGACGCCGTCGCCCAGGGGTCCGACCGGCAGCCCACGGTCGCCCAGCACACGCAGAGCTCGACCGAGGCGCCCGTCACGGTCGCGCCCACGGCCGAGGAGGTCGACGCCGTCACCCGCGTCGACGCGTCCGGCCCCGGCGAGCACGCCTTCGTCCTGCGCGACGGCCGCGAGGTCCTCGTCGTCGACGGCGAGCCGCTCCCGGAGGAGGTCCTCGACGACGTCCTCGCGCCGCTGCTCGCCGCGGAGGAGGAGGTCGGCGACCGCCCCGACGTGAACGGCGTGCTCGAGGCCGCCGCCCGCGAGGCCGTCGCCCGCATCAACGACGGCACCGGCGTGCAGGCGGTCGTCGCCTACCACGGCACGGACCCCGCCGGCCCGTACTACGTCGCGCTCGACGTGGCCGAGCCCACCCGCTCCCGCGGCGAGGCCCTGACCGCGGCGCGCACGTTCATCGACGGCCAGGCCGACCCGTCCGCGTGGGTCCTGCTGGACGCCACGGAGGACTGACGCCGGTAGGGCCGGGCGCGCACGTCTCGACCCGGCCCGCAGCCGGTGCGGGCGCCGTCAGTCGCCCAGGCCCGTGCCGACCTGCCGGGCGGCCTGGATCCACGCGTGGTCCAGGGGGACGAGCTTGACCCTGCCGGCGACGTCCTCGAGCGGCACGGCCTCGGTGCTCTCGCCCCGGGCGGCGACCATGACGCCGAACTCCCCGCGGGCGACCAGGTCGGCGGCGGCCGCGCCCAGGCGGGTGGCGAGCAGGCGGTCGGCGGCGCAGGGGGTGCCGCCGCGCTGCACGTAGCCGAGGATCGTCACGCGCGACTCCAGGCCGGTGGCGGCCTCGAGCTCGCGGGCGAGCCGGAACGAGTGCTCGCGCTGGGCGTCCTCGACGTGCGCGAGGTGCGCCTTGGCGGCGCGCTTGGCCTCGGGCGTCTTGGCGGCCTTCACCAGCAGCTGCGCGGCCTGGTAGTCGGAGGTGTCGTCCACGTCGCGGGCGCCCTCGGCCACGGCGATCACGGAGAACGAGCTGCCGCGCGCGGTGCGGGCCTTGATCGTCTCCGCCACCGACTCGACCGTGTACGGGATCTCGGGGATGAGCACGATGTCGGCGCCGCCGGCGATCCCCGCGGCCAGGGTCAGCCAGCCGGCGCGGTGCCCCATGATCTCCGTGAGGATGATCCGGTGGTGGCTGTGCGCCGTGGAGTGCACCCGGTCCACCGCGTCCGTCGCGATCTCCGTGGCGGTCGCGAAGCCGAACGACGTGTCGGTCTCGGCGATGTCGTTGTCGATGGTCTTGGGCAGGTGCACCACGTTGAGCCCGGCGTCGAGCAGCCGCTTGGCGTTCTTCGCCGTGCCGCCGCCGCCCAGCATGATCAGGGCGTCCAGGCCCAGCGCGCGGTAGTTCTCGACGACGGTCGGCACCATGTCCTGCGGCTCGCCGTCGACCGGGAATCGGTGCACCTTGTCCCGGCTCGTGCCGAGGATCGTGCCGCCGACGGTGAGGATGCCGGACAGGGCCTTGCCGTCGAGCTCGACGTACCGGTTCTCGACCAGGCCGGTGATGCCGTCGCGGAAGCCGAACAGCTCCATGCCGTAGTGCCCGATCGCGGTCTTGCCGAACCCGCGGATCGCCGCGTTGAGGCCGGGGCTGTCCCCGCCGGCGGTGAGGATGCCCACCTTGCGGGTCGTCGTGCGTGCCATCGTGCGCCTCCGCTGCTCCGAGCGCCGGCGTGCGCCGACCTGTTCGCCCACACTCTCGTGCACGCGCCCCACCTGGCACAACGCGCGACCCGGCGGACGCGGGGCGCGGGGCGCGGCGCGTCGCGCGTCCCGGGACGCCCGCCAGGCGCATGATCGTGCGGGACCGTGGCCCCGGGCGACCGTCGTGGCGGACGGGTGCTTCCCGCCCGCCGCCCCTGTGCCGGGCGCGCCCGACGGGGCTACCGTGGTCGTGCGCGGGCGGTGCCGTCCGCGTCCGGCACCGGGCGACGACGCCCGCGACCGGCTCGCTCGGGGGGGTTCGGGTGGACACGAGGTACGAGACGCAGACCGATCCGGTGCTGGCGTCGCTGCTCCAGGAGGTCGCACGGACCGCGTCTGCGGTCGACCTCGCACGGTCGGAGGTCGAGCGCCACCAGGGCGCCGGCAGCTACTCCGAGCTGCTCGCCCTGCGCACGCTGCAGGGCGCCGAGGCCGCGCACCGCGCCGCGGTCGACAGCTACGGACGTCAGCTCGAACGGGTCGAGCGCGCCCGCGTCGGCGTGCCGACGCGCACCGCGGGTCGTGCCGCCGTGCCACGGCGCGGCGCCACGGGCGCGGCGTAGCACCGGCCGGTCGTCCCGGTGCGCGGCGCCGGGTCGGGCCTCAGGTGCGCCCGCCGAACCGCGCGGAGAAGGCGCCCGGCGTCATGCCCGTGACCCGGCGGAAGTCCCGCGAGAGGTGCGCCTCGTCCGCGTAGCCCAGCCGGGCCGCGACGTCGGCGAGCGTCGTGGTGCGCTCGCGCAGCGCGCCGGCCGCCTCGTGCAGGCGGCGACGCTGCACGAGCCACCGCGGCGTGATGCCCAGGCGGCGGCGGACGAGGCGCTGGAGCGTGCGCTCCGCCGTGCCGAACCGCTCGCACAGCTGCGCGACCCGGACGATCCCCGGGTCGTCCTCGACCGTAGCGACCACGGCGTTGACGAGCAGGCCCTCGTCGTCGACCGGCAGCCACCGGCGCAGCAGGTCCCCGACCAGGTCCGTCGCCGCGTGCTGGTGCACGGGGTCGGTCGGGTCGGGCGTCATCGTGGCCCGCACGTCGGCGACGCACGCCTCGAGCTCGGGACGCGGGGCGGTCGCGGCCAGCGCGTCCACGAGCGGCGCGTGCCGCCCGGCCCACGCGGTCAGGGGGCCGCCGAGCAGCAGCGCGCCCGCCGCGGGCCGCAGCATCACGCCGACCGCCCACCCCGTGCCGCGCAGCGTCGTCGTCGAGAGCCCGGGCGTCACGCCGTACAGCCGCGCGTACGAGTCCGCCACGACGAGCAGGCACGCGGGGTGCTGCAGGACCCGCTGCTCGGCCTCCTGCCCCGCGGGCACCGACCAGGTCGGCACCCAGTAGCGGCGCACGAGGTCGCGCAGGTCGTCGTCGGGGGACCACCGGCCGATCCGGTACGTGCGGTCCGCGGGGTCGACGAGGTGCGCGCGCTCGACGTCGTCGTGCCGCCGGGCCGTCGCCGTGTCGGGTTCGTTCAAGGCGCACCTCCTGCCACCCGCCTAGCGTGCCTGCCATGACCGGAACCGCACCCGCCCCCACGCCGCAGGCCGTCCGCGCCGCGTACGCCGACCGCTCCGCCGGTCTGCAGGCCGTGCTCGACGCCGTGCGACCCGCCGCCTGGGACGCCCCGTCCCCGTGCGACGGCTGGACCGGGCGCGACGTCGTCGCGCACGTCCTCGACACCCAGCGCGACTTCCTCGCCGGTCACGGCGTCGACCTCGGGCCCCGGCCGGACCTCGACGACCCGGCGGCCGCGTGGCGCGCGCACGCCGCGGCCGTGCAGGAGCTGCTCGCCGACCCGGCGTTCGCCGAGCGCGGCTACGACGGCTTCACCGGCCCCACGACCCTCGGCGCCACGCTGCACCTCTTCTACGGCTTCGACATGGTCGCGCACCGGTGGGACGTGGCCGCCGCCGACGGCCGGTCGCACGTCTTCACCGACGCGGACCTCGACGTCCTCGAGGGCATGGTGACGGCGATGGGCGAGCACCTGTACGGCGAGGGCGTGTGCGCCGCGCCGCTCGACGTCCCCGCGGACGCCGACCGCCAGACCCGCGCGCTGGCCGCGCTCGGCCGGCGCGCCACGGTTCCCGCCTGAGGCGGCCCGCGGGCCGCGTCCCCGCCGTGCGGGAGCGCGCGGACGGGCCTACCGTCGGAAGGACGCGGGGCCGGCGGCCGGGCGTGGGCGGGTGCCGGGACGACCCCGGCCGAGCCCACGACCAGGAGGTAGCCGTGACCAGCACCACCGACCGTCCCGACGTCCCCGTCGACGTGCCGACCGACCTGCAGAACGCCGAGAACGGCTTCACCGCCTCGACCCGGCTGGGCGACCACCTGCAGGCCGTGCTGGCCGACCTCGTCGAGCTGGCGAACCTGGGCAAGCAGGCGCACTGGAACGTGGTCGGCCCGAACTTCCGTGACACGCACCTGCACCTGGACGAGATCGTCGAGGAGGCGCGCGAGCACGCGGACGTGGTGGCCGAGCGCATGCGTGCCCTGCACTTCGTGCCCGACGGGCGCACCGCGACGGTCGCGCAGACCACGACGGTGGCGCCGTACCCGGCGGGGGAGGTGTCGACGCGGCAGACGGTGGACCTCGTGACGGCGGCGGTCGAGCGCACGGTGCAGACGATGCGGCGGGTGCACGACGACGTCGACCAGGAGGACCCGACGTCGGCCGACCTGCTGCACGCGGCGATCGCCGAGCTCGAGAAGCTCGCGTGGATGCTCGCCGCGGAGAACCGCACCCCCGACCCCGTCGAGTGACCGGGGACCGGCGCACGGCATGATTGTGTAACAATCGCGTCGTGCGCCCCGTCCTCGCGGTCCTCCTCGCCGCCGTCTGCTTCGGCACGACCGGCACCGCCCAGGCCCTGGGCCCCGACGCGCCCGCCTTCGCGCTCGGCGCCGCCCGGATCGCGGTCGGCGGGCTCGCGCTCGGTGCCGTCGCGCTGGTCCTCGCCCGACGCCGGCCGCCGGTCGTCCCGGTGCCCGTCCCGGCGGCCGCCCGGGCGGCCGCGGTCGTCGTCGGTGCGCT
Source organism: Cellulomonas oligotrophica (assembly GCF_013409875.1). Taxonomy (GTDB): domain Bacteria; phylum Actinomycetota; class Actinomycetes; order Actinomycetales; family Cellulomonadaceae; genus Cellulomonas; species Cellulomonas oligotrophica. The sequence goes on along the minus strand of NZ_JACCBK010000001.1, from coordinate 2,258,748 downwards.
CGGGGTGCTCGCGTACCAGCCCGCGTTCTTCGTCGGCACGGCCCGCAACGGCGTCGCCGTCGGCACCGTCGTCGCGCTCGGTGCGGCCCCCGTGATCACGGGGCTGCTCGCCTGGGCGCTGCGCCGCGAGCGTCCCGGGGCCTCGTGGATGCTCGCCACCGCGCTCGCCACCGCCGGGGTCGCGGTGCTCGGGCTCGGCGGGGGAGGGGCTGCCGCCGTGGGCGCGGTCGACCCCGTCGGGGTCCTCGCGTCGCTGGGCGCCGGCACCGCGTACGCCGCCTACACCCTCGCCGGCAAGGCGCTCATCGACCAGGGCTGGGACGCCACCAGCAGCATGGGGGCGATGTTCGGCGCGGCGGGCGTGGTGAGCGTAGGCGTGCTCGCCGCGGGGGACACGTCCTGGCTGGCCGACGGCCTGGTGACGGTGCTGTGGCTCGGGCTCGTCACCACCACCGGCGCCTACGTGCTCTTCGGCTACGGCCTGGCCCGGCTGGCGGCGCCGACCGTGGCCACGCTCACCCTCGCGGAGCCGCTCACGGCCACCGTCCTGGGCCTCGCGGTGCTCGGCGAGCGGCTGTCCGTGGCGTCGGTGCTCGGCCTGGGCGTCCTCGCCGCCGGGCTGGTGGTGCTCGCGCTGGGGGCGCGCCGCCGGGCTCCGCTGCCCGCCGTCGCCGGGACGGTCGCGTGAGCGCCGGGCGCGCCACGTCGGCCCGCGCGGTCGCCGAGGCCGTCCGTGCCGACGTGCTGGCCGGCCGCCTCGCGCCCGGCACGCCGCTGCGCGAGGAGGCGCTCGCCGCCGCGCACGGGGTCTCCCGGCACACGGTGCGGTCCGCGCTGGCGGTGCTCGTCGCGGAGCGCCTGGTCACCTACGAGGAGTTCCGCGGTGCCCGCGTCGCCCGGCTCGACGACGACGACGTGCGCGCCCTGCAGGACCTGCGGGCCGCGCTCGAGTGCGAGGCCGTGCGGCTGCTCGCCGCCCGGCACCCGGACGGCTGGCCGTCGACCGTGACGCAGGTGCTGGGCGCGGCGGTCGACGCGCTCGGCGCGACGGACCCCGACGACTGGCCCGCCGTCGAGCGCGCCCACGCCCAGGTGCACGTCGCGCTGGTCGAGGCCGCGGGCTCGCCGCGGATCACCCAGGCGTACCAGGCGCTCACCGCCGAGATGCACCTGCTCCTGCTGCACGCGCGCCGCCACTACGACGTGCCGGCGCTGGTCGCCGAGCACGCCGCGTACCTCGCCGACGTCCAGCGCCGAGGGCCGGCGGCCGTGCGCGAGCACCTCACGCACCTGGCGGCGCTGCTGCGCACCGGCCGCTGACCGCTGCCGGCCACCGTCAGCCCAGCGCGGTCCGGACGGCGAGCACCAGGACCACGGCCGCACCCACGAGGCCCGTCCACCGCCGCCCGCGGGGCCCTGTCAGCAGACCGCCGCCCCATCCGCCGGCCGTGCCGAGCACGAGCTGCCACGCCGCCGACGCGACCAGGGCGCCGACGGCGAACGCCGCGCGCTGCCCACCCGTCGTCAGCGTCGTCGCCGCCGACCCCGTGGTCAGGGCCACGAAGTAGACGACCGTCGTGGGGTTGACGACCGTCGCGCCCAGGACGAGCCAGAACGCCCGCGCCGGCGTCATGGCGCGGGTCGCGACGCCGGCCGAGGGGGCGGCGCCCGGTGCGGCGGGTGCGCCGTCCGCCGGGGTGGACGGGTCGGCGGCGTCGGCTGCGGGGGAGCGCAGGAGCAGCGCCGCCACGACGACGAGGACGGCCGCCGCGACCCACCGGACGGCGTCACCGGCCTGCACCAGCACCGGGGCCAGCGCGGCGCCGGCCACCACCGCGACGGTCGCGTACGCGCCGTCGACGACCGCGGCCCCGAGCCCGCCCGCGCACCCCGTGCGCCACCCGTGCCGCGCGCCGAGCAGCACGATCATCACGCTGACGGCGCCGACGGGCACGGCGATCGCCCATCCGGCGAGCAGCCCGGCAAGGACGGCGGGGGCGAGATCGGGCACGGCACGAGGATGGCGCCCGGGCGGGTACGAGTCACGCGCAATGCAGTCGCAACACCCCTTGCGCAATATCCCTTGCGCAAGGGGTGTTGCACGTCTAGTGTCGGTCCTGCCGCCGCACCGACGGCCAGGACGAGAGGGGACCGCCATGCACCGCCCGCCGCGCCGCACCCGCACCGCTCGCACCACCGACCGCACCACCGACCGCCGACCCGGCTTCGACCCCGTCGCCGAGCGCGACGCCCTCCGCCGCGACCGGCTCGCCGCCGAGGCCCAGCTCCGCCACCGCCCGTTCTGACACCCACCCCCGAGGAGCGCCCGACCGTGAGCGACGCCGCCCGCACCCTGCAGACCTCCGACCCCGCGGTGCTCCGCGCGCTCGCCCACCCGCTGCGCGTCGAGATCCTCGAGCTGCTCGACGACGACGGCGAGCTCACGGCCAGCGACGTCGCCGCCCGCACCGGGCAGACCGTCGCCAACTGCTCGTTCCACCTGCGCCAGCTCGAGAAGGCCGGCTACGTCGAGCGCGCGACACCCCGGGGGCGCCAGAAGCCGTGGCGCGCCGCGCACGCCCAGCGCCGCATGCAGGCCGACGTGCAGGACCCCGCCTCGGTGGCCGGCGTCGCCGCCGTCGCGGCGCTCGTCGTCCAGCGCGAGGCCGCCCGCCTCGTCGACCACTTCGCGCACCCCGAGGACTACGACGCCGACTGGGTCAGCGCGACCACCCTCACCACAGCCCGGTTCTGGGCCACCCGGGACGAGCTCGCGGAGCTGTGCCGGGCCGTCGAGACCCTCACCGAACGCTTCGCCGGCCGGTCCGACGACCCCGCGCTCCGCCCGCCCGGCGCCCGCCCGGCCCGCCTGTTCGCCGCCGCCCACCCCGAGCACGGCTGACGCACCGCGGGCCCCGGCGCCGGGTGCGGGTCAGGAGGCGTCCGCCGGCGGCACCCCCGCACCGGGGCCCAGCGCACGCTGCACCTTCGTCACGTCCCGCCACGCCCCGAGCTTCCAGCCCACCGCCCGGAACGTGCCCGCCGGCTCGAAGCCCAGCGACGCGTGCAGTCCCGCGCTCGCGGGGTTCGGCAGCGTGTACCCCGCGACGACCTGCCGGAAGCCCCGCTCGGTCAGGCGGTCCAGCAGCGCCGTGTACAGCAGCCGGCCGATCCCGCGCCCGCGGGCCGCGGGGGCGAGGTACACGCTGGTCTCGCACGCCCAGCGGTACGCCGAGCGCGCCGCGTACGGGCCCGCGTACGCGTAGCCGACCGTCGCGCCGTCGACCTCCACGACGAGGAACGCGTGGGTCGCGAGCGCCGCCTCCAGGCGCCGGGCCATCTCCTCGACGCCCGGTGGCTCGACCTCGAACGACACGGTCGTGCCCTCGACGTACGGCGCGTAGATCGCGGCGCACGCGGCCGCGTCGGCGGTCGTGGCGTCGCGCACCACGACGGGCTCGTGGCCTGCGGGGCTGCTCATGGGCGGCAGGGTAGCCGCCCCGGGCGCGGCACGGGCCCGCCTCCACCGGCGGTGCGGGCGCCGGTCCTAGGGTGGGCGCACCGGTCGAGGACCGGCCCGCGCGAGGAGGACCACGTGACGCCGCAGGACGACCCCCAGCCCCGACCGGCCGCCGAGCCGACCGACCGGCCGGCCACCCCGGGCGCGACGGGCACCGCCGTCGACGACGCCCCGGCACCCGCCCCGATGATCGGCGCCCCCGCCGCACCGGGCGACGAGGGGACCCGTCCCCTGCAGCACGACGCCCGCCGCCCGCCGCGCTGGTGGGGCAAGGGGCTGGCCATGGCCGTCGCGGCCGTGTTCGTCGGCGTGTGGGCGTGGGGCGCGGTCGCCGCGCTGCAGGGCCTGCTCGTCAACCTGCTCATCGCCGCGTTCATCGCCCTCGCGCTCGAGCCGATCGTCGTCTGGCTGGTCCGGCACGGCTGGAGGCGCGGGGCGGCCGCGGCCGTCGCGCTGCTCGGCGGCCTCGTCGCCGTCGTCGTGGTGCTCGCACTGTTCGGCAACCTGTTCGTGCAGCAGCTCGTCCAGCTCATCCGCAACGTCCCCGACGCGTACGCGAGCGTGCAGGGGATGGTGCGCGACCGGTTCGGCGTCGAGGTGCCGCGCGTCGAGGACCTGCTGCAGCAGGCCGCCGAGGAGTGGGGGTCCGAGGTCGCCGGCCAGGCGCTGGCCATCGGGTCGAGCGTGCTGGGCGCCGTCTTCGCGTCGCTGACCATCGGCCTGGTCACGTACTACCTGCTGGCCGCGGGGCCGCGGTTCCGGGCGTCGATCTGCCGCTGGCTCACCCCGAACCGGCAGCAGGAGGTGCTGCGGCTGTGGGAGATCACGCAGGTCAAGGTCTCCGACTTCATCAACACCCGCATCGTCCTGGCCGCGATCTCGACGGTCGCGACGTTCGCATTCCTCGCCGTGCTCGGCACCCCGTACTCCGTGCCGCTCGCGGTCTTCGTCGGTCTGACCTCGCAGTTCGTGCCCACGATCGGCACGTACCTCGGTGGCGCGCTGCCCATCGTCGTGGCGCTGACCTCGCAGGGCGTGCCGCAGGCGGTGGCCGTCCTGGTCTTCATCGTCGCGTACCAGCAGGTCGAGAACCTGTGGCTGTCGCCGAAGATCTCCGCGCGGGCCCTGGAGATGAACCCGGCGGTGTCGTTCGTCGTCGTGCTCGCCTTCGGCGCCGTGTTCGGTGCGCTCGGCGCGTTCCTGGCCCTGCCGGTCGCGGCGACGATCCAGGCCGTCGCCAACACCTACGTCCAGCGGCACGAGCTGGTCCAGTCCCACATGTTCCAGGACCCCGTGGGTGACGGGCCGCCGCGCGAGCGCGGTGATGCCGGCAAGGCGCGTGCCGCGGCCGACGAGGTCGAGCGTCGCCGCACGGACGAGCAGCGCTGAGCGGGCCGACCGCCGCAGGACGCACGAGCCCGCCCCGACCGTGGAGGTCGGGGCGGGCTCGTCCGCTGCGGGGGAAGGCGTCAGCAGGTGGAGTTCGTCTGCGTGAGCAGACCCATCCGCCAGGGCAGGAGCAGGTAGTCGCCCGAGGCGGACGGGCTCTGCCCCTGGTAGACGTACTGCAGCCGGCACGGGCTGATCGGCAGCGTCTGGTCGTTGCCGGACCGCACGAGCTCGCCGTGGCTGATGTCCTGCGTCCACGTGCCCTCGGGGAAGGTCACGTTGGCGCGGCCCGCGAACGGGTTGGACTCCGTGGCCGCGAGCGGTGTCCACGCGCCCGTCAGACTCGTCGCCGTCCAGGACCGGAAGTAGCGGCGGCCGGTGGAGCCGATCGCCTCCACGATCATCAGGTACTGGTTCTTCCCGGCGACCTTGTAGACGTTGGCGCCCTCGAAGTTGTTGTTCGGCTTGTCGGTCATGATGATCTGGACGTTGCCGAAGCCGTTCGGGAAGTTCGCCAGCGTCGTCTGGGCCCGGTACGTGTGGCCGTTGTCGTCGCTGAAGAACAGGTAGCAGCTCTGCGCGTCGCAGATGTTCCAGAAGTCGATCCACGTGCCGTTGCCCTTGTTCTGCGACACGATCGCGGGCTCGTTGGCGATGAACTTCTTCGGCGCGGACCACGACAGCGGGTCGGCGGGGTTCTTCGTCGTGGAGTAGGTCGGCGGACCGGTCTGGTAGACCATGTACCACAGGTCCTGCGGCGCGAAGTAGAACACCTGGGGAGCGGCGCGGTAGCCGGCCCCGATGCCCGAGCGGTCCAGGTACGTGTGCGTCGCGGACGACGCCTGCGACCAGTCGCTGAACGCGTAGTGCACCAGTCCCCAGCCCTTGCTGCTGGCCGTCGTGGCGTAGACGTGCCACTTGTCCTGGTAGCGGATCACGGAGAAGTCCTTGACCGCGACCGCGGGGTGGGTGGCGTCGGGCTTCGGGCCCGCGAGGACGCCGCTGGAGCTCCAGCGGAAGCTCGACGGGAGCGAGCCGGTGGCCGTCGGCGCGGAGGCCGAGGCCGACGGGGACGGCGTCGGGGCCGGGCTCGTTGCCGTGCCGACGCGGACGAGCTGCCACTGCTGGTTGGTGCCGCCCCAGCTGTCGTACTGCACGACCGCGCCGCCGTCGGCGGTCGACGCGCCCTGGACCTCCAGCGCCTTGCCGGAGTTCCGGTTCTGCAGCGTCACGTAGCCGTTGCTCGTGTCGACCAGCCGGAACTGCTGGTTGGTCTGGTTGCGGTCCGTGTACTGGGTGATCGCGGCGCCGTTGGCGGTCGAGAAGTTCAGGACGTCGAGGACCTTGCCCGACAGCCGCGACTTCAGCCGGTAGTAGCCGCCGCCGGAGTCCACGAACTGCCACTGCTGCTGCGCGCCGTCGTTGCGCGACCACTGCACGATCTTGGCGCCGTCGTTCGTCGCCAGGTTGTACACGTCGAGGGCCTTGCCGCTGGCCCGGTTGACCAGCACGTACGACGCGGACGTGTCGACCGTGGCGGCCGAGGCGTCCTGCGCCCGCACGAGCCCCACGGCGCCCACGACCGCCACCGTCGTCACCGCCACCGCGGCCACGAACCGCCGCGACACGCGGCCCGCGTGGAACCGCGGCGGGCGGGACCTGCTCCCTGCTGAACTCATCGTCGTCTCCTCGAAGGGTGCGGGTGCCGGGTGCCGGCCGCCCCTCGCGGCCGGCACCCGGCGGGGGTCAGCCGACCTTGACCAGCTGCCACTGCTGGTTGGCGCCGCCCCAGTTCTGGTACTGGACGACGGCTCCGCCGTCGGCGGTCGACGCGCCCATGACCTCGAGGGCCTTGGTGCTGTTGCGGTTCACGAGGGTGACGTGCCCGCTGGACAGCGTGGTCAGGCGCCACTGCTGGTTGGTCTGGTTGCGGTCCGTGTACTGGCTGACCGCGGCGCTGTCGGCCGTCGAGAAGTTGGTGACGTCGAGGACCTTGCCCGACAGGCGCGACTTCAGGCGGTAGTAGCCGTCACCGGAGCTGACGAACTGCCACTGCTGCTGGGTGCCGTTGTTGCGCGACCACTGGACGATCTTGGCGCCGTCGTTGGTGGCCAGGTTGTAGACGTCGAGCGCCTTGCCGCTGCCGCGGTTGACCAGCACGTACCAGGCCGAGGTGTCGACCGCGCCCGTGCCGGGGGCCGGCGTCGTGGGCGTCGGCGTGGGGGTCGTGGTGCCGCCCGCGTTGAGGGCGTTCAGGACCGCGGTGTACGCGGCCTTCTTGTTGCCCGAGGAGTCGAACAGCAGCGGGTTCTTGCCGGTCCGCCACGAGTCCGAGTCGCGGATGCCCCACACCGTGATGCCGGTGCAGCGGCTCACGGCCAGGCAGGCCTCGGTGGCCTGCTTGTACGCGTTGGCCTGGTTGGAGCCCTGCTCGATGTCGAGCTCGGTGATCTGCACGTCGACGCCCAGGGCGGCGAACCGCTGCAGGTTGGCCTTGTAGTCGCTGGGGATCGTGGTGCCGAAGTGCGACTGGAAGCCGACGCAGTCGATCGGGACGCCACGGGCCTTGAAGTCCTTGACCATGTTGTACACGGCCGTCGACTTCGGGTTGATCGAGTCGGTGTTGTAGTCGTTGTAGCAGAGCTTCGCGGCCGGGTCGGCGGCGCGGGCGGCGCGGAACGCGGCCTCGATCCAGTCGTTGCCGGTGCGCTGCAGGTTCGAGTCACGACGGGCGCCGGAGTTCCCGTCGGCGAACGCCTCGTTGACGACGTCCCAGCTGTGGATCTTGCCCTTGTAGTACGTCGCGACCTTGGTGACGTGGTTCATCATCGCGCTGCGCAGCGCGGTGCCGGACATGCTCTGCGCCCACGACGGCTCCTGCGAGTGCCACAGCAGCGCGTGCCCGCGGACCTTCATGCCGTTGGCGCGGGCGTGGTTCACGATCCGGTCGCCGGCCGTGTAGGTGAACTGGCCCTGGCGGGGCTCGGTCGCGTCCCACTTCATCTCGTTCTCCGCCGTGACGGAGTCGAACTCGCGGTTGAGGATGCCGGTGTAGACCGGGTCGCTGAGCTTGTTCGCCGCGATGGCCGCCCCGAAGTAGCGGCCCTTGGCCGCCGCCGAGGCGTCGAGGGTGGTGGCCGCCTGGGCGGGGCCGGCGACCGAGAGCAGGGTGGCGGCGAGCGCCACCGTGGCGAGCGCACCGGTGATCTTCCGGCGTCGCCCGAGGGCGCCTCGGGCGGACCGTGACGTGCTGGTGGACATGTCGTTCCTCTCATCCGTGACACGGGTCCTGATGAGTCATCAGGTGTCCGACGAGCCGGCGGCAGGGCGCAGACGATGTGCGCCCGGACGGGGCGGCCCGGGGTTGTCGCGAATGACGCTAGACGATCCGCACGTGCCACAAACGCTTCGTTGCAGAAGTCTCATGGAATGCATCCGCGCAGGTCAGTAGGGCTTTTTATGCGAATGCAAAAATGCCGCCGCGCCCATTGTCGGGCCGGCGTTGCGGTGCTGCATGGTTCAAAGATCGGCGAGGGCGCGGCGCGCCGAGCGGTGCTCGTCGCGACGATCGCGGTGCGCGTGGCGCCTCGTCCGGGTGCTCTCCTGCTGCGTGCTCCTGCCGTGCTCGTCCTCGGGGGCCGGTGGTCCGAGCCGCGCACGGCTCGTCCCCCGAGGAGGAGACGCGCAGGAGGGGGAGGGCGTAACGAAAACTGCGGGGCGGTTCCGGTGGGCCCCGTCAGGGGGCGGGGACCGGGCGCAGCACGAAGGACGCCTCGCCGGCGGCCTCCTCCTGCGCGTCGGGCACGTCGACCCAGACGCCGTCGTCGCGCACGTGCACCACGAGGTACTCGTAGTTGCTGGTCCGCAGCGTCACGGTGCCGTCCGCGGAGCCCGGCTCGGGGCAGAACGTCGCGTCCTGCCGGAAGAGCTCGGTGCCGTCGGAGGGCTCCACCCGCAGCTGCAGCTCGCGGTGGCGCAGGTGCTGGCCGTCGGGCGCGGTGAACGTCGTGCACTCCGGGTCCGCCAGGCCGGGTCCGGCGACGAAGGTCGCGGCCTCGCGGGTCGCGGCGTCGGACGCCGGGACGGGCTGCAGCGCCACGGCCTCGCCCGCGTCGACGAGGAAGAGGCCGGGGCTCTGCACCGACTCCAGCCACCACGTCCCCGCGGGCACCAGCCCGGTCGGCTCGGGCGACGGGGAAGGGGTCGGGGACGGCGTCGGCGGTGCCGCGGGTGCGGAGGTCCGCGGCACCGGCGCGGGCGTCGCGGTGGGTGTCGGCGCCTCGACGACGACGGGCGGCGGCTCGGGTGCCGGCTCGACCACCTGCGGGACCACCACGCCGGCGACGACCAGCGCACCGGTGGCGGTGCTGGCGGCCGGGTGCGCCGCCACGAGCTGCGCGAGGCGGCCCAGCAGCGAGGCGGCCGGCTCGGCGGCCGAGGCCGCCGCGCCCGACGTGGCGGCGACCTGGGCGGCGGTCGCACCCTCGGCGCCCAGCCGCGCGGCCAGGGCCGCCGGGACGACCACCGGTGCGAGCCCGGCGAGCAGCCGGTCGGGAGACGTCCGCCCGGCGCTCGTGGCCAGGCACACCGGGCAGCCGCGCGCGTGGCGGTGGATCCGCTTGCGCCACACCGGCGCCGGGCGGCCGTCCCACCGGGCCAGGAGGCCGTCGAGCTCCGTGCACCGCGGCGTCGCCTCCAGCGCGGCGACCACGTCGCGCGCGACGACGAGCTGCTGGCGCACGCGCTGGCGCCGCACCCGCAGGTGCGCCCCGCTCGCGCCCGCGGCGTCCGCGACCTCCGAGCGGGTGAGCCCGCCCGCCTCCTCCTGCACCCACAGGGCGAGCAGGGTGCGCGCGCCGTCGTCGAGCCAGCGCGTCGCGGCCAGCAGCTCGCGCCGCTGCTGCGCCAGGTGCAGGCGGCCGACGACGTCTCCCTCGACGTCGTCGTCCGCCGGGACGGCGTCGGCCTCGGGCATCGGGGCCAGGGTGTCGAGCGCGGTCCGGCGCCGCCGGTGGTGGCTCGCGACCTGGCGGACCGTGATCGCGACCAGCCACGACCGGAACGACTCCGGCCGCCGCAGCCGCGGCAGCTCGCGGACCGCTCGCACGAAGGTGTCCTGCACGACGTCGTCGACGTCCGCGTGCCCGCCCAGCGCCCGGGCGACGATGCCGTAGACCAGCGGGAGGTGCTCGGCCACGAGCCGGTCGAGCGCCTCGTCGTCGCCCCCCTGCGCCACGACGACGAGCTGCACGGTGGCTGTGTCGCTCGTCGTCATCGCGGCCTGCTCCGCCCTGTCCGATCGGTCCCGCCGGCGCCGGCGGTCGAACGGCCGGTCCGCGCGGGACTCTAGCCCACGGGTGCGGGCGCCTCGGGGCCGGTGGCGGGTGCTCTGGCTCCGGTGGTGGCACTTCCGGCGCCGCAGGCGTACGGTACCGATATATCGGAACGCATCACGAGGGTGCGTTCGTGACGAGAGGATGTCTCCCATGAGGGCGAACGACCTGCGACACCTGCTCGGCGGCGACGGCGCCCGCCGGCCCCGGCGCGGCCCCCGGCCCGGCGACGACGGACCTGCCGACGGGGACCCGCGCGGCGGGCACGGGCACGGCCGCGGCGGCCACGACGGTCCGCACCGGGGCGGCCCGGGCCGCGGGCGAGGCCCCGGCTTCGGGCCCGGCTCCGGACCGGGCTTCGGACCGATGGGCGGCGGACCCGGCCACGGCGGTCCGCACGGGCCGCGCGGTCGCGGACGGGCGCGCCGGGGCGACGTCCGGGCCGCGATCCTGGCGCTGCTCGCCGACGGGCCGTCCAACGGGTACGGCCTGATCAAGGGCATCGCCGAGCGCACCGGCGGGGTGTGGCGGCCCAGCCCCGGCTCGGTCTACCCCACGCTCCAGCAGCTGACCGACGAGGGCCTCGTCGCGCCCGTCGACCCGACCAGCCCCCGCACCGACCACGCGCTGACCGACGCCGGCCGCGCGTACGTCGCCGAGCACCCCGACGAGCTCGAGGCCGCGTGGGGCCCGGCCGCGCAGCGCTGGGAAGAGCACGGCGAGCTGCTCGCCGCGTCCGGCAAGCTCTTCGGCGTGCTCCGGCAGGTGCAGGCCGAGGGGTCCACGGACCAGCGGGCCCGTGCGGTCGCCCAGGTCGACGCGCTGCGCCGCGAGCTGTACCGGATGCTCGGCGAGGAGTGAGCGGGCCCGCTCAGACCGGGTCGGACGGGGGAGGGGCGTCGGCCACCAGGGCGCCGTGCACCAGCGCGAGCACACCGTGCAGGGCGGTCGCGTCGACCTGCCCGGGCGCGCTCGCCGAGCCCACGGACCCGAAGGTCAGCGCCGAGCCGACGACCTCGCCGGCCAGGCGCGTGACGACGCCCAACCCGCCCATGGCCATGGTCGCCGCCGGTCGGTCGGCGGCGCGCGCGAAGTCCGCGGTCGCGCCGAGCAGCGCGAGGACGTCGTCCACGTCGTGCGGCATCACCGCGATCTTGCACAGGTCGGCGCCCGCCGCGGCCTGCTCGCGCAGCAGCGCCAGCAGCCGTGCGCGCGGGGGCGTCGCGGCGAAGTCGTGGTGCGAGAGGACGACGGCGGCGCCCGCGTCGTGGGCCCGCCGGACCAGGTCGGCGCGGTGCGCGGCGGCGAGCTCGACGTCGACGGCGTCGGCCTGCCCGCCCGCGAGCACGGCCCGCACGAGGGTGGCGTAGGCGTCCTCGTCGGCGGGCTGCACGCCGCCCTCCCGGACCGTGCGGAACGTGGCGAGCAGGGGCGTGCCGTGCGGCAGCGCGGCCCGTACGCCGGCGACGGCCCGCACGGCGACGTCGGGGTCCGTCGCGCTGCCCGTCAGGTGGTCGAGGCGCAGCTCGACGACGTCGGCGGCGCCCGCCGGGAGCGCGGCCGTCACCCGGGCCGCGTCCGCGGGCGTCCGCTCGACGACGGGGACGCACACGGCCGGCCGGCCGGCGCCGAGCGTGACCGAGCGCAGCGTCAGGGTGGGGGTGCTCACCGCCGCCGGGGCCCGGAGAACGTCGCCCACACGTGCTTGAGGCCGGACTCGGTGTACCAGCCGACGTCGAGGGACAGGCGGCGGGCGATCTGCAGGCCGAACCCGCCCTCGCCCGGCCCGCGGCCCTCGGCCAGGTGCGGGTGGTGCGTCAGGTCGGAGTCCGTGACGTCGAGCAGGAAGTCGTGGCCGTGCTGCCACAGCCGCACCTGGGTGGGGGGCTCGCCGTGCGCGAGGGCGTTCGTCGCCAGCTCGGACGCGACGAGGACGACCTTCTCCTCGATGTCGCCCAGCGTGCGCGTGCCGTCGGACGTCGCCGCCGCGAGCTGCTCGCGGAGCTCGCCGCGCAGGGCGCGCAGCTCGGCGGCGCCCGCGAGGACCCACCGGCGCACCGCGACGAACTGTTCCGGGGGGCGGGCGGCGGGCAGGAGCCGGCCACGGGGCGAGGGGACTGTCGGGTCGTCCGGGGGCAGCTGGGCCGGGGCGCTCGTGCCCGCCTCGGGGTCCGTCGTCGGGTCCTGGACCGTCGGCTCGGGCGGGGCCATGGTGGCGGGGGCGGGCGGCGCGACGGGTGCCGGGGCCGTCCGCGAGTCGTCCGTCACGTGCCGTCCCCCGTCCGGGTCTGCGCAGGTGCCGCGGGCCCGGTGCCCACGGCTCTCCTCACGACGGTAGGCGTCCGGGTGTGATCGCACCACAGGCCATGGTCCGCCGCCCCTGGTCTGGACGGACGTTCACCCGGAGGAACCGCCGCGGGTCATGGTGCCAGACGCGGGGCGGTGCCGACGTCGAACACCTGCCGCAGGGCGCGTCGGGCCGCGAACCAGCCGGGCATCCCGTGCACCCCCGGACCCGGCGGCGTCGCGGACGAGCACAGGTACACGCCCTCGGCGAGGCGGTAGGGGTCCGGGGCCGCCGTGGGGCGCACGACGATCTGGCGCAGGTCCACCGCACCCGCCGAGATGTCGCCGCCGACGTAGTTCGCGTCGTGCTCGGCCATCCGCGACGCCGGGATGCAGCGGGACGCCACGACGAGGTCCCGCACGCCCGGTGCCGCGCGCTCCAGCTGTGCCAGCACCTGCTCGGTGACGTCGACGTCGGACCCCGCGGGCACGTGCGCGTACGTCCAGAGGGGCCGCAGCCCGCCGACGACGCGGCCCGGGTCGGCGACGGAGGGGTCGCTGACCAGCACCACGGGGGCCGGTGCGTGCCGCCCCGCGGCGACGTCGGCCTCGGCCGCGACGAGCTGCGCCCGGGTGCCGCCGAGGTGGACGGTCCCCGCCAGGCCGACCTCCGGCGCCCGCCACGGCACCGGCCCGGACAGCACGAGGTCGACCTTCGCGGCGCCGTCCCCGTGCCGGAACCGGCGCAGCGCCCGGGCGGTGCGCGCGGGCAGCCGGTCGCCCAGCAGGTCCGCGGCGGCACCGGCGCCCGTGCTGAGCAGGACGCAGCGGGCCGGCGGCAGGTCCACCCACCGGCGCACCGGCCGGTCCGTGAGCACCCGGCCGCCGTGCGCCTCGAGGTCGGCACGCAGCGCCGCGACGATCGCCCCCGAGCCGCCGCGCGGCACGGGCCAGCCCTCGCCGGCGTGCGCGAGCGACGCCAGCAGCAGCGCCGTGCCCGCGGCGGCGGGCGACGGCAGGCGGCTGATCGCGTGCGCGCCCACGCCGGTCAGCAGCGCGGGGGCGACGTCGTCGACGAACCGGTGCGACCACAGCGCGGTGCCCTGCTCGAGGACGCCGCGCGCCAGGTGCAGCGCCGTGGGCACCCCGCGGGGCAGCACGCCCGCGGGGACGCTCCGCTTGTCGCCCAGGGCCAGTGCGACGAGGGTGCCGGCGTCGCGCACGAGCGGACCGAGCAGGCGCTGCCACGCCCGGCCGTCGACGCCGAGGTGCTCGACGGTCCGGGCGAGGTCGCGGTAGGCGACCCCCGCGCGGCCGCCGGGCAGCGGGTGCGCGTACTGCGCCGGCGGGGTGAGCAGCTCGACGCCCCGGGCCGGCAGGTCGAACTCCTGGAAGAACGGCGACGCCCACGCCAGCGGGTGCACCGCCGAGCAGACGTCGTGCACCACCCCGTCCGCGAGGCCCAGGTCGAGCGTGCGTGCGCCGCCACCCGCGGTGGGCTGCTCCTCCAGCACGAGCACCCCCAGCCCGGCGCGGGCGCACGTCACCGCCGCCGCGAGCCCGTTGGGCCCCGACCCGACCACCACCACGTCCACCGGTGCGCCCACCGTGCTCCTCCCGTCGGTCCGCCCCGGCCCCACCCTGCCCCACCCCGTGCCGCCCCGCCGCCGTGCTCGCCGTCCCGTCGGACCACCGCCGCGTCGTCCGGGCACGGAGGCGGGTGTCGGCGGCCCGTCCTACCGTGGCGCCAGGGGTGCGGCACGGGTGCGGCACGTGGGCGGCGAGGGGGCGACGGTGCGGATCGGGTTCGTCGGGAGCTTCGGCACGGTGCACGAGGTCGTGCAGATGGCGGTCGAGGCCGAGCAGCACGGCTGGGACGGGTTCTTCACGTGGGACGGCGTCGACCTCGGCGGCGCGATGGGCGACACGTCCTTCCCCGTCTGGGACCCCTGGGCGGTGCTCGCGGCGGCCGCGGTGCGGACGGAGCGGATCACCCTCGGCGCGCTCGTCTTCGCGGTGCCGCGCCGCCGCCCCTGGGTGCTGGCCAAGCAGGCCGTCACCGTCGACCACCTCTCCGGAGGGCGGCTCGTGCTGCCGGTCGGCCTGGGCGTCCCGGACGACCGCGCGGTCGCCGGGGTGCGCGGGGAGGCCGTCGGCGTGCGGGAGCGGGCGGAGCGCCTCGACGACGCGCTCGCGCTGCTCGACCGCTCGTGGCGCGGCGAGACGTTCGACCTCGACGGCACGCACGTGCACGTCGAGGGTATGCGTCTGCTGCCGCGTCCGGTCGAGCGGCCCGACGGGCGGCACCGGATCCCGGTGTGGCCGGTCGCGGCCTTCCCCAGCGCGCGGTCCATGGGCCGGGCCGTGCGCTGGGACGGCGTCGTGCCCCAGCTGCGCGGCGACCGCGCCATGGACCCGATGACCCCGCAGGACGTCGCCGAGGTCGTCGCGTGGGCGCGGGAGCACCGCGACCCGGCGGCCGGCCCGTTCGACGTCGTCGTGCAGGGCGTCCTGCCGGACGACCCGGCGGAGGCGGCCGACCTGGTGGGCGGGCTGGCGCAGGCCGGGGCGACGTGGTTCGTCGACTCCCGGTGGGACCCGCAGGCGGCGACGCCCGAGCGGCTGCTCGCGCGCCTGCGCCTCGGCCCGCCCGACCTCGGCCCGCTCGCGTCGGGCTGAGCGGCCGCCGGCCGAGCAGGTCGACGGCCGAGCGGGTCGGAGACGAGCGCGTCGGCGTGCGCGGGGCCGCGACCTCGCGCACCATCACCGCACGGCCACGGGACCGGGGCCGGTCGGGGCACGAGGGCGGAGGCGCGGATGAGCGGCAGGACGATCGTGGTCACGGGGGCCAGCGACGGGATCGGGGCCGCGGCGGCGCGGGCCCTCGCGGCGGACGGGCACACCGTCGTCGTCGTGGGGCGCTCGCCGACGCGCACCCGTCAGGTCGCCGCCGAGGTGGGCGGTCCGGCGCACGTCGCCGACTTCGCGCGCCTCGACGAGGTCCGCGCCCTGGCCGCCGACCTGCTCGCCGCCCACGAGCGGATCGACGTGCTCGTCAACAACGCCGGCGGGGTGTTCGGCGAGCGCACCGTCACCCCGGACGGCCTCGAGGCGACCTTCCAGGTCGACCACCTCGCGCACTTCCTGCTCACGAGCCTGCTGACGGACCGGCTGCTCGCCTCGCGCGCGACCGTCCTCGCCACGTCGAGCGTCGCGTCGCGGGCGTCCCGCATGACCGTCGAGGACGCGCGCCGGGCCGGCGAGCCCGCGCCGGAGGGCCGGTACTCGTCGCTGCGCGCGTACGCCGACGCCAAGCTCGCGAACGTCCTGCACGTGCGCGAGCTCGACCGCCGGTACGGCGACGCGGGCCTCGCCACGGCGGCCGTGCACCCCGGCGGCGTGGCCACGAGCTTCGCGGCCACCTCCGCCGACCTGTCGGGCCGGTTCTACCGCTCCCGGCTCGGCAAGCGGCTCATGCGCACGCCCGAGCAGGGCGCCGCGACGCTCGTGCGCCTCGCCCGCACCACGCCCGGCGTCGACTGGCCGACGGGCGGCTACTGGTCCGACGACCGCCCGGCCCGCGGCAACCCCCGCGCGCACGACCCCGCGCTCGCGCGCGCCCTGTGGGAGCGCAGCGAACAGCTCGTGGCCGCGTCGGTCACCGGCTGACGGCGCTCACCCGGCGGCCGGGCCCGTGGCGTCGGGCTCGTCCGCCGCGGGCCGCGTCATCGGGTAGATCCACGGGCCCTGCGACGAGATCGGCACGTGCTCGCCGATCTCGTCGTACCCGCGCGCCAGGTAGTAGCCGACGTTGTCGGGCTTGGTGGTCTCCAGGTACGACGGCTCGCGCCGACCGTCGGCGAGCTCGCCGAACGCCCGCATCAGCACCGACCCCCGGCCCTCGCGCTGCCGGTCGGGCCGCACGCCGAACGCCTCGACGTACCAGGCGTCGCGCGGCACGCCCTTCGACGTCAGCGCGCCGAACCGGATGATGCCCGGGCTGTGCTCGCGCGCGATCGCCGCGATCCGCAGCACCCGGTGCGCCTGCCGCACCCACCGCCACCAGGGCATCGGGTACCCACCGGGCCCGTACAGCACCAGCACCCCGGTGATCTCGCCGTCGTGGCTGGTCACGAGCACGTGCCCGTACCGCAGCGCGTCCGCGAGCGTGAGCCGGTACACCGCGCGCAGCTCGCGCTGACGGCGGGCCGGGTCGCGGAAGATGTGGCTGAAGCCCGGGTCCTCGCCCAGCGCTGCGGCCAGTACCGCCGCCGCCTCCGTGCGGTCCTGCGGTCTGAGCCGGCCCACCTGGTCGGGTGGTGGCATGCGTGCGCCTGCTGGGCGTCCCCCTGCGTCCATGTGCGGATCGTCACCCGGACGCGCGTCCAGGTGCAACAGCACGGGCGTGTCGGCACGGGTGTCGGCAGGGTGAAATCTCCCGGTCCCCCGCCTGTGACGATTCAGGACGACCCGGACGATCCCGACGAGGCCTGGGGAGGACGCGTGAAGATCGGCGCGGTCCGCCCCGGGGCCCGCCCGCCGCTGCCAGGCTGCATGACCGCAGGTCCAGCGACGACGAGGGGGCACGGGTGCGCGACGCGACGGCACGGGCGACGGACGGACGAGCGGGCGACGCCCGGCGGGTGCACGGCCCCGGGGCGGTCCGGGGGCTGCTCGTCACGCTGACCGTCGGCGCCCTCGGCACCGTCGGCCTCACGGCGTGCACCCCGGACCGGCCCGACCCGGCGCCGGCCGTCCAGGCCCTCGCCGACGCGCTCGTCGCCGGCCAGTTCGACGACGTCCCGCTCGACGCCCGGTCCGCGGGCGCCGACGCGATCGAGGCCCGGCGCACCGAGGTCGTCGCGGGGCTCGGCGAGGCCACGGCGGCCGTCGCGGCGGGCGACGTCACCGTCGCCGAGGAGGGCGAGAGCGCGACGGCGCCCCTCACCGTCACCTGGGACCTGCCGGGCACCGACGAGGACTGGAGCTACGAGGCGACCGCGAACGTCGTGCTCGACGACGAGGACGTGTGGCGGGTCGTGTGGCAGGACGCGCTCCTCGCGCCCGACCTCATGGACGGCGAGACCCTGCGCCTGACCCGCACGACCGCCGAGCGCGGCCGTGTGCTCGGCGCGGACGACGCCGTGGTCGTCGAGCCGCGCGCCGTCAAGCGCGTCGGCATCGACAAGACCCGCGTCGAGGCCGGGCAGGCGGGGGCCGCGGCGACCGCGCTCGCGCAGGCCCTGGAGATCGACCCCGCCGAGTACGCGACCCGCGTCGAGGGCGCGGGCGAGCAGGCCTTCGTCGAGGCGATCGTCGTGCGCGCCGACGACCCCGCGTACGACGTGGCCGCGCTCGCGGCGCTGCCCGGCGTGCTCGTGCAGGACGACGAGCTGCCGCTGGCGCCGACGCGCACCTTCGCCCGGCCGCTGCTCGGCACCGTCGGGCTGGCGACCGCGGAGATCGTCGAGGACTCCGCGGGAGAGATCGCGGCCGGCGACCTCACCGGCCTGTCGGGCCTGCAGCGCCAGTACGACGACCTGCTGCGCGGTGCGCCAGGCGTCACGGTCGAGGCCGTGCCGGCGGAGGGCGACGCGGTCCGGCAGCTGTTCACCACCGAGCCGGTCGCGGGCGGCGACCTGCGCCTGACGCTCGACGTCGGGCTCCAGGAGCGCGCCGAGTCCGTGCTCGCGGGCGTGGCCCCCGCGTCCGCGATCGTCGCGATCCGTCCGTCGACGGGCGAGGTCGTGGCCGCGGCCAGCGGTGCGGGCGGCGAGGGGCTGTCCACCGCGACCGTCGGGCAGTACCCGCCGGGCTCCACCTTCAAGGTCGCGTCCGCGCTGGCGTACCTGCGCGGCGGGCTCACGCCGGACGCCACGGTGAGCTGCCCGGCGACCGTGACGGTCGACGGCCGCACGTTCCAGAACTTCCCCGGGTACCCGGCCGCCGCCTCGGGCGACGTGCCGTTCCGCACCGCGTTCGCCAACTCCTGCAACACGGCCTTCATCGGCGCCCGCGACACGACGACCCCCGCCGGCATCGTCGAGGCGGCGCGCTCGCTCGGTCTCGATCCGGACGTGTCGCTGGGCTTCCCCTCGTTCCTCGGCGAGGTCCCCGCGGACGCGTCGGGCACGGCCCTGGCGGCGACGGTCATCGGCCAGGGGCAGGTGCTGGCGTCGCCCCTCGGCATGGCGACGGTGGCGGCGTCGGTCGGTGCGGGGCGCACGGTCACGCCCGTCCTGGTCGTCGACGCGGCCGACGGTGCCACGGGCGACGACGCGACGGGCGACGCGACGGACGCCGCCACCGGGACCCCCACCCAGGAGGCGGCGTCGACGCCGGCCACGCCCCTGACGGAGGACGAGGCCGCCGCGCTGCGCGACATGATGCGGGCCGTCGTCACCGAGGGCGGCGCGACCCTGCTCGCCGACGTCCCCGGCGAGCCGGTGCTCGCCAAGACGGGGACGGCGCAGTTCGGCACGGGCGACGACCTGCGCAACCACGTGTGGATGATCGCGGTCCAGGGCGACCTCGCGGTGTCGGTGTTCGTCGCCGAGGGCGACTACGGTTCGACGACGGCGGGCCCGCTGATGCGCGCGTTCCTCGTCGGCTGACATCGGCCCGGCCGCGGACCCGGAGACGCACGGCGGCAGGCCCGGAGACGGACGACGGCAGGCCCTGAGACGGAGACGACGATGCCCGTACCCCACGTGCCCGGCGGCGCCGGGTGGATGCGCCCCCTGCCCGGGACGTCCCTGACGGTCAGCGCCCTGTGCCTGGGCGGCGGGCCGCTGGGGAGCATGCCCGAGCTGTTCGGCGAGGACGTCTCCCCGGAGCGGGGCATCAGCACGGTGCTGGCCGCGCTGCGCAGCGACGTCCGCTTCCTCGACACGTCCAACGGGTACTCCGGCGGCGAGAGCGAGCGGCGGATCGGGGCCGCGCTCACCGCGCACGGCGGGCTGCCCGCGGACGTCGTCGTCGCCACCAAGGTGGACCCGGAGGGCTCCGACTACTCGGGCGAGCGCGTGCGCCGCTCGGTCGACGAGTCGCGGCGCCGGCTGGGGCTGGACCACCTGCCGCTGGTGCACCTGCACGACCCGGAGCGGCACGAGTTCGACGACCTCACGGCCCCCGACGGCGCGGTCGAGGCGCTCGTCGAGCTGCGGGAGTCCGGGGCCGTCGGGGCGATCGGGCTCGCGGGCGGGCGCGTGCAGGAGATGGCCCGGTACCTCGCCCTCGGGGTGTTCGACGTGCTGCTCGTCCACAACCGCTGGACGCTGGTCGACCGGTCCGCCGACGCGCTCGTGGCGGAGGCCCGGGCGCGCGGCATGGGCGTGCTCAACGCCGCGGTGCTCGGGGGCGGCGTGCTGGCCCACCAGGAGGGCGGTCCCACCACGTACGGCTACCGTCCGGCCCCGCCCGAGGTGCTCGACGCCGTCGGCCGCATGCGTGCGGTGTGCGCCGCGCACGGCACGGACCTGCGCACGGCGGCGCTGCAGGTCTCGCTGCGCGACGAGCGGTTCACGTCGACGATCGTCGGGATGTCCCGCCCGGAGCGGGTCGCCCAGACCCTCGCCGCCGCGGCGACGCCGCTGCCGCAGGAGCTGTTCGACGAGCTCGCGACGCTCCTGCCCCCGTCGCGCACCTGGCTCGACGCGCCCTTCGACGCCTGACCGACGCGCCGGGCGCCGGGGGCAAGGGGCGTCGGTCCCATCCGCTACCGTCCATGACCTCTGCACACCTCCGCGACGGGACCACGATGAGCACGCGCACGACCCTGGCCCGGGCGTACTGGGCGGTCAGCCGCTGGACGCTGCGCACCGAGCGGCTGCCCCGGGACGGTGCCGGGGTGCTCATCGGGGCGCCGCACACCTCGAACTGGGACTTCGTCCTGATGCTCGCCATCGGCGCCGAGCAGGACCTGCCGTTCCGGTGGCTCGGCAAGCACACGCTGTTCCGGGGGGTCGGCGGCCCGGTGATGCGCGCGCTCGGCGGTATCCCCGTCGACCGCCGCGACCCGGCGGGTCTCGTCGACGACCTGGTCGCGCGGATCGCGGCGGGGGAGCGGTTCTACCTCGTGGTGACGCCGGAGGGCACCCGCTCGGGCAGCGGCTGGAAGTCCGGCTTCTACCGCATCGCGCGGGCCACGGGCCTGCCGGTGACGCTCGGCTACGTGGACCGGACGACCATGACGACGGGCCTGGGCCCGACGATCACCCTCACCGGCGACGTGCGGGCCGACATGGACGTGGTCCGCGCGTTCTACGCCGACAAGTCCGGGCTGGTGCCGGCGCGCCGCACGGAGCCGCGCCTGCGCGACGAGCCGTCGGGCCCGCCCGCTCCGGATGCGGACGGCTCCCCGGCCACCTAGCGTCGTCCGGGACGCGCCGCGACGACCCTCGCGCGCGGTGCACCGACGAAGGAGGCCGCCATGGGACTGGACGACAAGGCGAAGCACGCCGCCGAGGAGACCTCGGGCAAGGCCAAGGAGGCCTGGGGCAAGCTCACGGACGACGAGCGCCTCGAGGCCGAGGGCAAGGCCGACCAGAGCAAGGCCAACCTCAAGCAGGCCGGCGACGACGTCAAGGACGCCCTGCGCTGAGCGCTGCCGCACGACCCGGCACCCCGCGGACCTGCTGGTTCGCGGGGTGCTGCGCGTCCGGGGGACCCCGGACGGACCTGTGCACGCTTGCGGCCCGGCGTGTCGGTCCCCCGTGCGGGTGAATTGGGCGGCAGTCCAGTATTTCCGGGGATGTGCTCTTCCCACGGTCGCCGCGGCGCGGCTAGTGTCGGCGACGTCAGCGAAACGGCAAACCCTCCGCAAGGCGGGGACGCAAAGCCACGGGACCTACTGGGTCAGCCGGGCTACCGAACGATGAGAGGTCGATCATGGACCAGCGTGGATCTGCGGCGGACAAGTCGCGCACCGATCTCCCCACCACCCGCCTGAGCGCCTGGGCCGCCCTGGCCGCCCGCCTCGAGGCGTCGTCGATCATCCCGGTCCAGCGCGAGAGCATGGCCGCCTGAGCCCAGCACCGTCCGTCGAGCGCCGTCCCTGGTGGGGCGGCGCTCGACGCGTCTGAGGGGTCGTCCTCCGGCGTGGCGCGGCGCGACACGCCGTGTCGTGGCGCGCGTCCCTGCCCTGCCGCCCCGCCCGGTCCTGGTGTCGCGAGCATGGCGCCCGCCGACGGCGCGGGCGATGCACCGGGGGGGCGACCGTGGACACGCTGTGGGAGTGGTTCCTCGTCCTGATGCACTGGTTCTTCTGACGCGGCAGGCGTGGGGCCCGGGCGACGCGTCCGGGCCCCGCGCCGTCGTCGGCGGCGTCAGAGCTCGCCGACGCGCTGCAGGTACCGCATGGCCACCCAGCCGATCGGGATGCGCAGCCAGAAGGTCAGCACGCGGAAGAGGATCGCGACGGTCGTCGCGACACCGGCGTTGACCCCGGCGGCCGTCGTCAGGCCCAGCGCGAGCGCGCTCTCGACCGTGCCGATGCCGCCCGGGGTGGGGATGAGCGCCCCGCCGGCGTTGCCCACGAGGTAGACGAGGGCGACCTGCACGAGGCTCGCGCTCTGCCCGAGGGCGGCCAGCGCCGCGTCGAACGCCAGCACGTAGCCCATGGTCATGAGCACGTTGCCGCCGACCGCCAGCGCGAGGCGCCACGGCTGGCCGAGCACCTCGATGAGCCGCGGCAGCGTCTGGCGGACCGTCGGCCCGACCTTCGCGGTGACCCAGGCGCGCACCTGCGGGAACAGCAGCGAGGCGCCGACGAGCAGCGCGACCACGGCGAGCGCCACGAGCGCCGCGGGCGGGACGGTGAACGGGTCGTTGCTGCCCACGCCGGAGGTCAGCGTCAGCACGAGCAGCAGCAGCAGCGTGACGACGAACTGGCTGACCTGCACGAGGGCGACCGTCGCGGCGGCCAGCGACGAGGAGACCCCGCGCCGGGTGAGCATCCGCAGGTTCAGCGCGGCCGGGCCGATCCCGGCGGGCGCGGCCAGGGCCACGAACGTGGCCGCGGTCTGCACCAGGGTCGCCCGCCAGACGGGCAGCCGGACGGGGGAGAAGGCGACGAACGCGAGCGCCGCCCCGAGCAGCGTGACGAGCCCGAACGCGAACGACAGCGCGCTGTAGCGCCAGTCGCTCTCGGCCAGGACCTCGGTGATCGTCGCGACGTTGATGGACGCGAGGATGATGAACACCGCGACGACGGTCACGAAGATGGTGAAGACGGTCCGCGCGCCGAACCGCACGACCTGGACCGGCTCGAGGTCGGCCGCGGGCAGGCGCTCGACGAGGACGGTGCGCAGGTCGGTGAGGACGTCCCGGTGCGCGCGCAGCTCGTCGCGGGTGCGGCGCGGCAGCGTGACGGTCTGCAGCAGGGGGCCGACGGCGGCCAGCTCGGCCTCGGTCAGGGCCCGCGCCGCGGACGCGACGGTGCGGGCCGCGCCGACCCGCAGCGCGAGCAGCGCGACCAGCTGGGTGACGTCGAGGCGCCGCGCCAGCTCGGACGACGCGACGTCGCCGAGCTCCCACCCCGTCAGCCACACGTGCGGCCCGGCGGGGGTGCGCTCGACGAGCACGACGTCGCTGGTCAGGGCGCGGTGCGCGAGGCCGGCGGCGTGCGCGCGGCGCACCTGGGCCCAGATCTCGTCGAGCTCGCGGTCGTCGAGGTCGTCCAGCTCGGACACGGGGACGGCGTCGCCGGGGCGCTCCTGCACGAGCAGCAGCGAGTCGTCGACCTCGGCGATGCGTAGCAGCTGCGGCGTGCGCACGCCCGCGGCGGCGGCCGCGTACGCGAGCAGGGCGGCGCGCTCGGTGGCCTGGCGCAGCGACAGGGCCGACCGGCCCTCGATGCCGCGCAGGCGCAGGCTGCGCCACAGACGGGTGAGCATGCCCACGACCTGGCGGTCGCCGTCGAACGCGAGCAGGTCGAGCTCGCGCCCGTCGGCCGTGGTCAGGGCGTACAGGCGGTCCCCGGACGAGCGGGCGAGCGCGAGCCGCGCGGGGGAGGGGGTGGGGAGTGCGGCGGACCCGGGCGCGGGCTCGGCGCCTGCGGGGTCGTGGACGCGGTGGATCCGCGCCGGCACGAGCCCCGCGCGCCGGACCCCGAGCACGAGGGCGTCACCCTCGGCGCGCTCGGTGGTCACGCCCGACGCGTACCGCACCGCGAGGCCGACGGTGCGCCCGAGCAGCAGGGCGAGCGCGACGCCGGGCAGCGACACCTGCGCGGTGATGAGCAGCACGCCGATCGTCACCCACAGGAGGTTCCACGACCAGGCCACCGACCGGCGCCGGCTGCGCGGGCCGCTGAGGGTGAGCAGCGCCGCGAGCATGGCCATGTAGCTGGGGATGGTCAGGACCCACGCGCCGCCGAGCCGCACGGACAGGCCGACCTGGACGTGCGGGCTGCCGAGGGTCTGCACGACCCAGTG